>NZ_BCRS01000036.1 GCF_001552715.1 Mycolicibacterium vaccae NBRC 14118 = CIP 105934
GCCGCCGTCGCGGAGTCCGGCCGGCTGGTCGCCCAGCGGCTGAGCCAGGCGGTGGCGGTGGCGTCGCAGGTGCGCGACGAGGTCGCCGCCGAGCGGCAGGTCCGGGCGGGCGCCCTGACCAAGGCCCGCGAAGAGGTCAACGAACTGACCGCGCGGATCGCCGCGCTCACCGACGCCCTGCACCGCGACGAGGTCGCCAAGGCCCAGGCCGCGCTGCGCATCGAGCAGCTCGAGCAGCAGGTGCTCGAACAGTTCGGGATTGCGGTGGCGGATCTGGTCGCCGAGTACGGTCCCGATGTCGCGCTGCCGCCCACCGAACTGGAGATGGCCGAGTACGAGCAGGCCCGGGAGCGCGGTGAGCAGGTGGTCGCGCCCGCACCGATGCCCTACGACCGGTCCACCCAGGAGCGCCGGGCCAAGCGCGCGGAGAAGGAGCTGCGGGAGCTGGGCCGGGTCAATCCCCTTGCGCTGGAGGAGTTCGCGGCCCTGGAGGAGCGCTACAACTTCCTGTCCACCCAGCTCGAGGACGTCAAGGCCGCCCGCAAGGACCTGCTGGACGTGATCGCCGACGTGGACTCGCGGATTCTGCAGGTCTTCACCGAGGCCTACATGGACGTCGAGCGGGAGTTCACCCAGGTGTTCTCCACGCTGTTCCCCGGTGGCGAGGGCCGGCTGCTGCTGACCAACCCGTCCGACATGCTGACCACGGGCATCGAGGTCGAGGCCCGGCCGCCGGGCAAGAAGATCAAACGTCTGTCGCTGCTGTCGGGCGGCGAGAAGTCGCTGACCGCGGTCGCGATGCTGGTGGCCATCTTCCGGGCCAGACCGTCGCCGTTCTACGTGATGGACGAGGTGGAGGCCGCGCTCGACGACGTCAACCTGCGCCGGCTGATCAGCCTGTTCGAGCAGCTGCGGGAACGTTCGCAGCTGATCGTGATCACCCACCAGAAGCCCACGATGGAGGTCGCCGACGCCCTCTACGGCGTGACGATGCGCGGGGACGGCATCACCACGGTGATCTCGCAGCGGATGCGCGGCCAGGAACTGGTCACCAGCCCGACCTGAGTGCGCCTCAGGTGAGCTCGGTCACGCCGAGCCCGCGCAGCGCGGCCACGTCGGACGCCCCGCTGCCGTGCAGGCAGACGAGCAGCTCCTCGAGGAAACGCTGCAGCCAATCGACCACGGCATCAACGGATTCCACGGCAGGGGCGAGCAGCGGTCGGGCGATGGCCACCACCTGGGCGCCCATCGCGAGCGCCTTGGCTGCGTCCATCCCGGTGCGGATGCCGCCCGAGGCGACCAGCGGCATGTCGGGCAGAAGCCGCCGCACCCCGGTCAGTGCCTCGGCGGTCGGGATGCCCCACTCGGCCAGCGCCGGGTAGCGCACCTCCCCGTAGCGGACGAACTGCTCGATGCGCGCCCAGGACGTGCCGCCGGCGCCTGCGACGTCGACGGCGGCCACCGGGCAGTCCACCAGTTGCGCGGCGGCGGCCGCGCCGATGCCGTGCCCGACCTCCTTGAGCATCACGGGGTAGCCGATCTCACCGGCCACGTCGCACAACCTCGCGATCGAGCCGGAGAAATCGGTGTCGCCGTTGTGCTGCATCGCTTCCTGCAGCGGATTGGTGTGCACGGCAAGGCCGTTGGCGCCCACCCGGTCCAGCGCCGCGGCCAGCCCCGGCGTCATCGAGGTCTGCAGCTGCGCGAGCCCGATGTTGCCGATCAGCAGCACGTCGGGCGCGACGCCGCGAACGTCGAAGCTGGCCGCCGCGTCGGCGTCGTCGATCATCACCCGCTGCGATCCCAGCATCATTCCGATGCCCAGTTGCTGCGCGGCGGCGGCCAGGTTGCGATTGATGATCCCCGACAGCGCCGCGCCGCCGGTCATCGCGCCGATCAGCACCGGGGCGCGCAGACGGCAGCCGAGGAACTCGGTGCTCAGATCGACGCTGTCGAGGTCGGTCTGGGTCAGCGCGTTGTAGGGCAGCCGGAAACGCTCCAGACCGGTGGTCACCGTCTGGTAGTCGACGGCTTCGGTCAGGCACACGTCGATGTGCCGGCGTTTGCGGTGCTGCAGGGCGGACCCGGGGTCAGACGTCACGGGTCAGGTCCCCTGCCACAATGGGGCGGTGAGTGAAGGTCTCTGGATCGCCATCGCGGTCATCGCCGTCCTGCTGCTGGTCGCACTCGTGGTGGGCCTGGTGCGGTACCGCCGCCGCCGGATCACGTTGTCGGCTCCCGACACTGCCACTCCCGTCGATCGTTCCGGCGGCTATACCGCCTCGTCAGGCATCACGTTCGCCCAGTCGGCACCGGTGCAGGCCCCACCGAAGGCGCCTGAACGCATAGACACCAGCGGTCTACCCGCCGTCGGCGATGATGCCACCATTCCCCGCGACGCACCCAAGCGTCCCATCGCCGACGTCAGGCTGCCCGAGCCGCCCGTACTGCCGCCCGAACCCGTCGTCGAACCCGTCGAACCTCCCGCTCCCGTCAAGGAGCCCGAGCCCGTCCTGGAGCCGGAGCCGGTCGAAGCCCCGGCCCCGGAGGTCCCAGAGGTCGCCGAGGTCCCGGAGCCCCAGGCCCCGCAGATCGAGGAGATCGCGCCCGCCGAAGGCCGGCTGGACCGGTTGCGCGGCCGGCTCTCGAAGTCGCAGAACGCGCTGGGCCGCAGCATGCTGGGGCTGCTGGGCGGCGGCGATCTGGACGAGGACTCGTGGGAGGAGGTCGAGGACACCCTGCTGATCGCCGACCTCGGCCCGGTCGTCACCGAGTCCGTGGTGGCGTCACTGCGCGAGAAGATGGCCAGCAGCGGGGTGCGCACCGAGGCCGACGCGCGGGCGGTGCTGCGTGAGGTGCTGATCGCCGAGCTGCGCCCTGACCTGGACCGCTCGATCAAGGCCCTGCCGCACGCCGACAAGCCGTCGGTGTTGCTGGTGGTGGGCGTCAACGGCACCGGCAAGACGACGACCGTCGGCAAGCTGGCGCGGGTGCTGGTGGCCGACGGCCGCCGCGTCGTGCTCGGCGCGGCGGACACCTTCCGGGCCGCCGCAGCCGACCAGCTGCAGTCCTGGGCGTCGCGGGTGGGCGCGCAGGTGGTGCGCGGCCCCGAGGGCGCCGACCCGGCGTCGGTGGCCTTCGACGCGGTCGACACCGGTATCGCCGCGGGCGCCGACGTCGTGGTGATCGACACGGCGGGCCGGCTGCACACCAAGACCGGCCTGATGGACGAGTTGGGCAAGGTCAAACGCGTGGTGGGCAAGCGCGCCGCCGTCGACGAGGTGCTGCTCGTGCTGGATGCGACCATCGGCCAGAACAGCCTGCCGCAGGCGCGGGTGTTCGCCGAAGTGGTCGACATCACCGGGGTGGTGCTGACCAAACTGGACGGGACGGCCAAGGGCGGCATCGTGTTCCGCGTGCAGCAGGAACTCGGGGTCCCGGTCAAGCTGGTGGGGCTCGGCGAGGGGCCCGACGATCTGGCCCCGTTCGAGCCCGCGGCGTTCGTCGACGCGTTGCTCGGCTGAGCGCCGACCGGCCAGCGAATTCCTCGGGACAGCCGCTGATTTTTGCTGTTCGGCCCTGGTGAAACACGAGCGTAACGACATCGGCGCGTCCGTTCACGTGGGCGAAACACAACAGAATCACCGGTGAAACGCTTGCCAAAGAGTCTCTTCGGGAGGCCGATCGTGGTCGGCCGTCAACCCAAGGAGGTTCACTCAAAGTGGCATTCGGCTTACACGACGTGGTCTTGGCCCTGCCAGACGACCAATTCGCGCCATTCGGGGAAGGGGGCCTGAGCGCCGGCGACACCGCGTGGGTGCTCACGGCAGCCGCACTGGTGTTGTTCATGACTCCGGGCCTGGCGTTCTTCTACGGTGGTCTGTCCCGGCAGAAGTCCGTCCTGAACATGATGATGATGTCCTTCGGCTCCATCGGTGTCGTCAGCGTCATCTACGTGCTGTGGGGTTACTCGATGTCGTTCGCCTCGGCGCACACCGGCGAGAGCGACTTCTTCGGCGTCTTCGACAACCCGTTCTCGCTGTTCGGGCTCAGCCAGCTCACCGAGGTACGCGAAGTGGACGGCATCAGCACCTACGTGCTGGGCGGTTTCGGCACCGTGCCCGCCATCGTCTGGGTCGGCTTCCAGCTCACCTTCGCGGTGATCACCGTGGCGCTGATCAGTGGTGCGGTGGCCGAGCGCATGAAGTTCGGCACCTGGCTGGTGTTCGGCGGCATCTGGGTGACCCTGGTGTACTTCCCTCTGGCACACATGGTTTGGGGTGGCGGCCTGCTCTCCGGTTCGGAGGACAGCCTTGCGGCCAAGCTGTTCGGTCTGGATGACGAGGGCGCGGCCAACGTGTCGCCGATCGACTTCGCCGGTGGCACCGTGGTGCACATCAACGCCGGTGTGGCAGCGCTGGTGCTGGCGATCCTGCTCGGTAAGCGGTCCGGCTTCGGCCGCACGCCCTACCGTCCGCACAACATCCCGTTCGTCATGCTGGGTGCTGCGATCCTGTGGTTCGGTTGGTTCGGCTTCAACGTGGGCTCCGAAGGCGCCGCTGACATGCTCGCCGGTGCCGTGTGGGTGAACACCACCGCCGCCACCGCGGCCGCGATGCTGGCGTGGTTGCTGGTGGAGCGCATCCGCGACGGCCACGCAACCAGTGTGGGCGCCGCGTCGGGCATCGTCGCGGGCCTCGTGGCGATCACCCCGGCATGCGGATCGCTCAGCGCGATCGGCTCGCTGATCCTCGGGGCCGTCGCCGGCACGCTGTCCGCACTGGCGATCGCACTGAAGTACAAGTTCGGTTACGACGATTCACTCGACGTCGTCGGCGTGCACCTCGTCGCCGGCCTGTGGGGCACCATCGGCATCGGCTTCCTGGCCACCGAGACCGGTCTCTTCTACGGCGGCGGCGTTCAGCAGCTCGTGGTGCAGATCGTCATCGCACTCGTTGCCGTAGTCTTCACCGCAATCATGACCGCCATCATCGCGTTCATCGTCAAGCCTCTGGGCTGGCGGGTGTCCAAGGAGGACGAAGACACTGGTATCGATGAAACCGAACATGCCGAAACGGCTTACGAGCTCGCCTGACCGGCGACAATTTCATCGGAAGGGATCAACTACATGAAGCTGATAACCGCGATCGTCAAGCCGTTCACGCTGGAAGATGTCAAGACCGGTCTGGAGCAGACAGGCATTCTCGGCATGACCGTCAGCGAGGTTCAGGGCTACGGCCGGCAGAAGGGCCACACCGAGGTCTACCGCGGTGCGGAGTACTCGGTCGATTTCGTCCCGAAGGTGCGGGTGGAGGTCGTCGTCGACGACGCCGCCGTCGACAAGGTGGTGGACGTGATCGTCCAGGCCGCCCGCACCGGCAAGATCGGCGACGGCAAGGTCTGGGTCAGTCCGGTCGAGGCGGTGGTGCGGGTACGCACCGGTGAACGCGGGGCGGATGCCCTTTGATCCGCATGGAATGAGAGGTCGTCTCCCGGCGGTTTGGTCGTGTGAGTAGTTCAATCGTCATATGCCGGGAGGGCAACCCATGAAAGAGCAGAAGTCGCAATCCGCCGCCGGCGCTCCCCGATGGGAGCGTCCGGCGGCGGTTTCTTCGCGCCCTGCAACAGATCTCGTCGCGGCCGCCGAGCAGCTGCTCTCCGGCGGCCGCCAGCTCGATTCCGCTGCGTTGCGCGACGCGCTGCTCGACCTGTACGACTTCTGGCTCACCACAAAGGCAGCCGAGATCGGCATCACCGCCACCAGCGGGTTCGCGATCGTCGCGACCGGTGGTCTGGGACGCGGCGAGATCCTGCCGTACTCGGATCTGGACCTGATGCTGTTGCACGACAACATGCCCGCCGCTGACGTCGCCGAGGTGGCGGACCTGTTGTGGTATCCGTTGTGGGACGCCAACATCCGTCTGGATCACAGCGTGCGCACCGTGCCGGAGGCTCTGCGGGTGGCCGGTGAGGACATCTCCGCGGGGCTGGCCATGCTCGAGGCGCGGCACATCGCCGGCGACGCCGACCTGTCGGCACTGCTGATCGGTGGAGCCCGCAGGCAGTGGCGCACCGGTATCGCGTCCCGGTTCGACGAACTCGTCGAGCACACCAGGGCGCGCTGGCAGCGCAGCGGCCAGATCGCCCACCGGGCCGAACCTGATCTCAAGTGCGGCAGGGGCGGATTGCGCGACGTGCAGCTGCTCAACGCGCTGGCGATCGCGCAGCTGGCCGACGTCTATCCCAGCCGTTCGCTGGCATCGCCGACGGAAACCCTTGGCGAAGCGCATCTTTCGTTGCTCAATGTGCGCACCGAACTGCACCGGGTGGCCGGTCGGGGCCGCGAACTGCTGCTGGCCCAGCACGCCGACGAGATCGGTTCCTCGCTGCGTATCGGAGACCGGTTCGACCTGGCGCGCGCACTCTCCGACGCCGCCCGCACGGTCAGCTACTACGTGGACGCCGGCATCCGCACCGCGGGCAACGCGCTGCCGCGGCGCGGACTGGCCGTGCTGCGGCGTCCGGTGCGGCGCCCGCTCGACGAGGGTGTGATCGAGTTCAACGGCGAGGTGATCCTGGCGCGCGACGCCCGCCCAGAACGCGACCCCGGCCTGATCCTGCGGGTCGCCGCCGCGTCCGCCACCACCGGGCTGCCGATGGCGGCCTCCACGCTGAGCCGTCTGGTCGAGGCCGCACCGGAACTGCGCACCCCGTGGCCGAGGCAGGCGCTCAAGGATCTGCTGGTGATGCTGGCGGCGGGCCCGTCGGCGGTGGCCACGATCGAGGCCCTCGACCGGACCGGACTGTGGGGCCGGCTGTTTCCCGAGTGGGGCGCGGTGCGCGACCTGCCCCCGCGCGACGTCGTGCACATCTGGACCGTCGACCGGCATCTGGTCGAGACCGTCTCCCGCGCAAGCGCTTTCACCACGCGGGTGTCGCGTCCTGATCTGCTGGTGCTGGGTGCGCTGGTCCACGACATCGGCAAGGGCCGGGGCGGGGACCACAGCGTCATCGGCGCCGAACTGGCCAACCAGATCGGCAGCAGGCTGGGGTTGTGGCCGTCGGACATCAAGATCCTGTCGATGGTGGTGCGTCACCATCTGCTGCTGCCGCACACCGCCACCCGGCGCGACCTCCAGGATCCCGTCACGATCTCCGCCGTCGTGGACGCACTCGAAGGCGACCTCGTCGTGCTGGAGCTGCTGCAGGTCCTCGCCGAGGCCGACTCGCTGGCGACCGGCCCCGGCGTCTGGGGTGACTGGAAGGCCTCGCTGATCGGCGAGCTGGTGCGCCGGTGCCGGCTTGTGATGGCCGGTGAACCGCTTCCGCAGCCGGACCCGATCGACCCCCGGTTCGTCGAGCTGTCCCGCGACGCCGGGGTGCACGTCGAGCTGACGCCGGGGGACACCCCGCACATCTTCAACGTCACGATGATCGCGCCGGACGGCCGCGGGGTGCTCTCCAAGGCGGCCGCGGTGCTCGCGCTGAACTCGCTGCGCGTGCACTCGGCGTCGGTGAACGGGCACGACGGCGCGGCCATCAACACCTTCGTGGTGTCCCCGCACTTCGGCACCCCGCCGGCGGCCGAGCTGCTGCGCCAGCAGCTGATCCTGGCCATCGACGGCGACCTCGACGTGATGGGCGCGCTGGACAAGAAGGAGGCCGAGGCCACGGCCACCGCCAGGGCAGGCGAGGTCCGCGCCGCCGTCCCGGTGCACGCACCGGCCGCGCCGCCCCGGGTGCTGTGGCATGACGGCGCCGGTGCCGGCCAGATGGTCGTCGAGGTCAGGGCCACCGACCGCACCGGCCTGCTGGCGGCGCTCACCGGTGTCTTCGAACGCGCCGGGGTGGACATCGCGTGGGCCAAGGTCACCACGCTGGGGTCCTCGGTGGTCGACGCGTTCGGGATCGTGCTCCCCGTGGCGCTCGCGGCCGATGAAGCCGCGGCGCGGCAGAACCTGGAACGGCAGCTGTTCGCCGTGCTGCCCGCCCCGCCGGCCAAGCACACCGAGGTGGAAGCCAGCTAGTGACCAGCAGCGCCCCGAACCCTCCGCGTCGCTCGCGATAGGCTTGGCCACGTGTTTGAATCCCTGTCCGACCGGTTGACCGGAGCCCTCTCGGGCCTGCGCGGCAAAGGTCGGCTCACCGACGCCGACATCGATGCCACCGCGCGCGAGATCCGACTGGCACTGCTTGAGGCCGACGTCTCGCTGCCCGTCGTGCGAGCGTTCATCTCCCGCATCAAGGAACGCGCCAAGGGCGCGGAGGTCTCGGCGGCGCTGAACCCCGCCCAGCAGGTCGTCAAGATCGTCAACGAGGAACTCATCGGGATCCTCGGCGGCGAGACGCGCCAGCTGGCCTTCGCCAGGAACCCACCGACGGTCATCATGCTGGCCGGTCTGCAGGGTTCGGGTAAGACCACGCTGGCCGGCAAGCTGGCCCGGTGGCTCAAGGCCCAGGGTCACACGCCGCTGCTGGTGGCCTGCGACCTGCAGCGTCCCGGCGCGGTCAACCAGCTGCAGATCGTCGGTGAGCGCGCCGGGGTGAGCGTGTTCGCGCCGCATCCGGGCGTGTCCCCGGGCGGCACCACCATCGAGCAGATGAGCACCAACGATCCGGTGGCCGTGGCCGCCGCGGGCCTGGCCGAGGCCAAGGCCAAGCTCTACGACGTGGTGATCGTCGACACCGCGGGCCGGCTGGGCATCGACGAGGAGCTGATGGCACAGGCCGCGGCCATCCGCGACGCCGTCAACCCCGATGAGACGCTGTTCGTCCTCGACGCGATGATCGGCCAGGACGCCGTCGCCACCGCCGACGCGTTCCGCGAAGGCGTGGGCTTCACCGGCGTCGTGCTGACCAAGCTCGACGGCGACGCCCGCGGCGGCGCCGCGCTGTCGGTCCGTGAGGTCACCGGCGTGCCGATCCTGTTCGCGTCGACCGGCGAGAAACTCGAAGACTTCGACGTCTTCCACCCCGACCGGATGGCCAGCCGCATCCTCGGCATGGGCGACGTCCTGTCGTTGATCGAACAGGCCGAGCAGCACTTCGACGCCGAGCAGGCCGAGGCCACCGCCGCCAAGATCGGCAGCGGCGAACTCACCCTCGAGGACTTCCTCGAGCAGATGCTGGCGATCCGCAAGATGGGGCCCATCGGCAACCTGCTCGGGATGCTGCCGGGCGCGGGCCAGATGAAGGACGCGCTGGCCGCCGTCGACGACAGCCAGCTCGACCGGGTCCAGGCCATCATCCGCGGGATGACCCCGCAGGAGCGGGCCGATCCCAAGATCATCAACGCGTCGCGCCGGCTGCGGATCGCCAACGGCTCCGGGGTCACGGTGGCCGAGGTCAACCAGCTCGTGGACCGCTTCTTCGACGCGCGCAAGATGATGTCGCAGATGGCCGGCCAGATGGGCATGCCGTTCGGCCGCAAGAACACCACCCGCAAGGCCGCCAAGGGCAAGAACAAGCAGGCGGGCAAGAAGGGCCGCAAGGGACCGACCCCGCCGAAGAACCGCAATCCGCTCGGCGCCGGGATGCCCGGAATGCCGGGCATGCCCGCGGGCTTCCCGGATCTGTCGAACATGCCCAAGGGGCTCGACGAGCTGCCGCCGGGGCTGGCCGACATCGACCTGTCGAAGCTGAAGTTCCCGAAGAACTAGCGGATGGGTACGCCGCTGCACGTGCGGGGCCGCGGTCTGCCCGACGGCGAGCCCGTCGAATGGTGGATCGCCGAGGGCGTGCTCAGCGCGGAACCGGTGGCGGGCGCCGAAACGGTCTTTGACGGCGGCTGGATCCTGCCGGGGCTGGTCGACGCGCATTGTCACGTCGGCCTGGGCGCTCACGGACCGGTCGAGTTGGATGAGGCGGCAGCGCAGGCCGAAACGGAGCGCGACGCCGGTGCGTTGCTGCTGCGCGACGCCGGTTCGCCGACCGACACCCGCAGCTTCGACGACCGCGCCGACCTGCCGCGCATCATTCGGGCGGGCCGCCACCTGGCCCGGCCGAAGCGGTACACGCGCGGCTTCGCCGCCGAGCTCGACGATCCGTGGGAGCTGCCCGACGCCGTCGCCGAACAGGCCCGGTGGGGCGACGGCTGGGTCAAGCTGGTGGGGGACTGGATCGACCGGGACACCGGGGATCTGGCGCCGCTGTGGTCCGACGACGTTCTGGTCGCAGCCATCGATGCCGCGCACGCCAACGGCGCACGGGTCACCGCGCACGTTTTCAGCGAGGACGCGCTGCCCGGTCTGATCACGGCAGGCATCGACTGCATCGAGCACGGCACCGGCCTGACCGAGGACACGATCGACCTGATGGTCGAGCACGGCACGGCACTGGTGCCGACCCTGATCAACATCGAGAACTTCCCCGGCATCGCCGAGGGTGCGCACCGCTACCCGGCCTACCAGAAGCACATGCGTGCGCTGTACGAAACCTGTTCGGCCCGAATCGGTGCCGCTCACGAGGCGGGCGTGCCCATCTTTGCGGGCACCGACGCGGGCAGCGCGGTGGCCCACGGCCGCATCGCGGAGGAGGTCGATGCGCTCAAGGGCATCGGCATGTCGCCGACCGACGCGCTGGGCGCGGCGTGCTGGAACGCCCGGGAGTGGCTACGCCGACCGGGTCTGTCCCACGGCGCACCCGCGGATCTGGTGTGCCACACCGAGGATCCGCGTTCGGGCGCCGCAGTGCTGTCCGATCCGGCGCTGGTGATCCTTCGCGGGGTCGTCTACTAGTTGGGTGCCGGCATGGCGGTTTTCGGGGCCGATCTCCGCCACCTCGTCACCCAAGCTGTCCCAACGGGGACCTAGGGTCGGCTGAACCCGTAGTCCAGCAGCCGGATCGCCTGGCCGTAGAGATCGCCGGTGCCGTACATCTGCACCACGACCAGCCGCCGGTTGCCGCGCTGCGCGGCCCCGACGTAGGTCTTGCGGGCCAGATTGGTGAAACCGGTCTTGCCGCCGAGGTTTCCGGGATACCGGGTGAGCAACTCGTTCTGGTTGTGCAGGGTCTTGCCGGGGAACGGCGCCGACGGTGACCGCATGATCTGGGCGATCAGCGGGTATTTCAGCGCCGCCCGCATGATCACCGCCAGATCGTGTGGCGTGGTGACCGATTCCCACCCCGGGCCGTCGAGCCCGGACGGCGAGGACGCCCTGGTGCCGCGCGCGCCGACCAGCGCGGCCTTGCGGTTCATCGCCGCGACGGCGACCCGCTGCCCACCGAGCATGTCGGCGAGCATGTTCGCCGCGTCGTTGCCCGACACCATCAGGATCGCCGAGACCAGTTGCGCGGTGGTGTAGGCCTGCCCGGGCTTGAGCCCGGCGCAGGAACATTCGACACGGGTGTGGGATTCGTTGGCGCGCGCGAAGTTGTCCGGCCGAAGGTGGTCGAGCACCGTCATCGCCAGCAGCACCTTGATCGTGCTGGCCGGGGCGTAGGCGCCGTAGGGGTCCTTGCTGGCCAGCACGTGGCCGGTGTCGAGGTCGGCCACCAGCCAGGCCTTGGCGGGCCCGTCCGGAAGTGGTTGGGCCGCAGCGGGTTCGGCCGCGGGCTGCGCTGCGCTCGGCGGCGCGACCGACAGCGAGGCGACGGGCAGCATCGCGCTGAGGGCGAGCGCCAGCCCCGCGAGTCGTCTTCGCACGTGGCGACGCTATCCGCGTCAGGACTCGGTCAGCGCGCGATCAGGTCTCCATCGGGTATCGGAGCGTTTGAAACTCAGAGTCGGCTGACGCCGGCGTGCGGGCCCAGCGCGAAACCCCAGTCGAGCAACGCGCCGGCCTGGTCCCAGTAGGTCGGGCCGCCCTCGGCGACCAGGCCGTACATCAGCGCGACCACCAGATGTCTGCCGCCGCGGTGGGCGCCGCCGACGTAGGTCTTGCGGGCCAGGTCGGTGTATCCGGTCTTGCCGCCGAACGCGCCCGGGTAGCGGTGCAGCAGTTCGTTCTGGTTGACCAGCACCACGTCGCCGCTCTTGGCCGGGAACACCGCGGTGGGTTGGGCGGTGATCTGCGCGAAGATCGGGTTGGCCATCGCGGCGCGGAAGATGGCGGCCAGGTCGTGCGGGGTGGACCGGATGTCGATCCCGGGCCCGTCGATACCCGAGGGGGAGCCCGCGCTCGTGCCGTGGGCGCCGAGCATCGCGGCCTTGGCGTTCATCTTCTGCACCGCCACGTCGCGCCCGCCGAGCATCGTGGCCAGGGTGTTGGCGGCGTCGTTGCCCGACACCAGCAGCAGCCCCTCGAGCAGTTGGCGGGTGGTGTAGGTCCGGCCCGCAGCCACGCCGGCACAGTTGCACTCCACCCGGGTGTCGGCGTCGTTGGCCACGATCGTCGCGTCGAGCGGGAGTTCGTCGAGGACCACGGTGGCCAGCAGCACCTTGATGGTGCTGGCCGGGGCGTGCGCCTCGTGCTCACCGCGCGCGGCCAGCACTTCGCCGGTGTCCATGTCGGAAACGATCCAGGCCTGGGCGGGACCGTCGGGGATGGGGGTCGAACCGGCGGGCTGCACCACCCCGGTCACGGGTATGGCCGCGGCGGGCGCCGCCGGGACGGCGGCCAGCAGACACAGCACGGCACCGAGGCAGCGCAGGAGCCTGGTCATGACGGCTGAGCCTAAACCGCGGCGGCCGAATTCGCCTGCCATCACACCCCAGCCTCCCCATACCGTCTATTCCGCGGCGGGAACGGCGGGATCGTGTTCAATCAATTCATGTTGAGCCTCGGGGAGATTTCGGACCGGCTGGAAATCCAGCAACTGCTGATCGACTACTCCACGGCGATCGACGGGAGGCGCTTCGACGACTTGGACGCCGTCTTCACCGACGACGCCTACATCGACTATCGGGTGAGCGGCGGCGTGGACGGCCGGTTCCCGGAGGTCAAGGCCTGGCTGAAGGAGGTGCTCCCGAACTTCCCCGCCTACTACCACATGCTCGGCAACGTCGATGTGCGCCTCAGCGGGGACACCGCGACGTCGCGGGCCATCTGTTTCAACCCGATGGTGATGGGCGCCGGCGAGGCCGGCACCTCTCCGCAGATCTATTTCGTCGGGATCTGGTACGTCGACGAGTTCGTCCGCACCGGGCAGGGCTGGCGGATGAGCAGGCGCGTCGAGGAGAAGTGCTTCGACAAGCTGGTGTGAGCCCGCTCAGCGCGTGAGCAGGCGCCCGATCCGGCCCGCGGCGCGCTTCATCCGGTCGGACACGTACACCGAGACCGCGACGTTGAAGATGTCCTCGCGCAGGCGGGTCAGGGTCGACGAGGTGATCAGCCAGCTCTCGTCGACCTTCTGGTAGGTCTCCCGGTAATGGCCGTAGCCGCGCAGGTTGATCCCGGGGCCCAGCCGGACCACGTCTTCGAGCGCCCACACCGCGCGCGCGGTGGTGGGGGAGGTCAGCTCGATCTCCGGGGCGTGCACCTGGTGCACGGTGGCGCGGTCGCCGAGGCTCTTACGGGTGAACGCGACGAACTCGTCGGCCCCGGTGATCACCTTGCCGCCGGCCTGGGTGGTGTCACTGTGCAGGTCGTCGGCGAACAGCGACCGCCATCCGTCCCAGTCCTTGGTGTCCAGATATCTGCAGTAGCGCGCCTTCAGCTGCTTGAGGGCCTCGATCTCCGTCAACGCCGCCGCGGTGTCCGTCATCCGTGCAGCGTGACAGCAACGCTCGCCGCAGTAAACCGACGGCGTTCGGTGACCGGTCATTCACCCCGATGGTGTACAGGTATCCACGAGATGACCGACATGACTGCGCGACCCTCGGAAGACCAGCTCAAGCAGATTCTGCGGGCGCTGGACGATCTCGACCTGCCGGCGCTGACCGCCTCGCTGCGCGGGTTGTCGACGATCCAGGTCGTCGACGTGCTGGAACGGCTGGACCGGCAGGAACAGGCGGTGCTGTACCGGGTGCTGCCCAAGGACCGGGCTCTCGAGGTTTTCGAGATGCTCGACGCGAGCCTGCAGCGCGACCTGCTCGGCGGTCTCCAGGACGACGCGGTGGCCGCACTGTTCGCCGACCTGGATCCCGACGACCGGGTGGAACTGCTCGACGAGCTGCCGGCGACCGTGGCGGCGCGCCTGCTGCACGGGTTGCCGTCCGGCGAACGGGAACTGACCGCCGCGATGCTCGGCTATCCGCAGCGGTCGATCGGCCGCCGGATGAGCCCGGAGTTCGTGTCGGTGCGTCCGACGATGACGACGGCCGAGGCGCTGACCCGGGTGACGGCGAGGCTGGAGGACGCGGAGACGGTCTACACGCTGCCGGTGGTCGACGAGCACCGGATCCTCATCGGCGTGGTCAGCCTGCGCCGGTTGCTCGCCGCCGCCCCCGGGACGACGGTGGCCGAGGTGATGAGCGCCCCGCACTGGGCGCGCGCCACCGAAGCCGCCGAGACCGCCGCACGGCGCTGCGCCGACCTGAGGATGCTGGCGCTACCGGTGGTCGACAGCGAGACGCGCCTGGTCGGCATCCTCACCGTCGACGACGCGCTGCAGATCCTGGAGACCGCCGAATCCGAGGACCAGGCCCGCATCAGCGGCACCGAGCCGCTGCGCCGGCCCTACCTCACCGCTCCGGTGATCAGCCTGGTCCGGTCCCGCGTGGTCTGGCTGCTGGTGCTCGCGGTCGGCGCGACGCTGACGGTGCAGGTACTCGAGGTGTTCGAGGCCACACTGGCCCAGATGGTCACGCTCGCACTGTTCGTGCCGCTGCTGATCGGCACCGGCGGGAACACCGGGAACCAGGCCGCCACCACGGTGACCCGGGCCCTGGCCCTCGGCGATGTCAGGCCCCGCGACCTGGGCAAGGTGCTGTTCCGTGAGCTGCGGGTCGGGTTGTCGCTGGGACTGCTGCTCGGCGGTCTGGCGTTCGTGGTGACCAGCCTGATCTACAACACCTCCATCGGTGCGGTGATCGGGTTGACGCTGGTCAGCCTGTGCACGATGGCCGCGGCCGTCGGGGGTGCGATGCCGTTGATCGCCCGCTCGATCCGGGTCGATCCCGCGGTGTTCTCGAACCCGTTCATCTCGACGTTCGTCGACGCGACAGGACTGCTGATCTACTTCCTGATCGCCAAGGCGGTCCTGGGCATCTGAGCGCGATTTCCGCAGCACCCGCGTGTTCTGGCACAATGGGCGGCTGTCTGCCGCAGGACTCCGGCTCTGCGTCGGTCACACGCGTAAGGCAAAACCGGGTCCCGGCATCCCGCCGGAGATCGCTCGAATTGCAAACGCGGCAATCACAGGAGAGAACGCTCAACCATGGCTGTCAAGATCAAGCTCGCCCGCTTCGGCAAGATCCGCAATCCCCAGTACCGCATCGCCGTCGCCGATGCCCGCAACCGCCGCGACGGTCGCGCCATCGAGGTCATCGGCCGGTACCACCCGAAGGAAGATCCGAGCGTCATCGAGATCGACTCCGAGCGCGCACAGTACTGGCTGGGCGTCGGTGCCCAGCCCACCGAGCCTGTGCTGCAGCTGCTGAAGATCACCGGTGACTGGCAGAAGTTCAAGGGTCTGCCCGGCGCCGAGGGCACGCTGAAGGTCAAGGAGCCCAAGCCTTCCAAGCTGGATCTCTTCAACGCCGCACTCGCCGAGGCCGAGGGTGGCCCGTCCACCGCCGCGACCACGCCGAAGAAGAAGAAGGCCGCCGCCAAGAAGGACGAGTCCGCCGAGGCTGAGGCGCCCGCCGAGGCTCCGGCCGAGGACAAGGCCGCCGAGTCCGACGCCCCCGCTGCCGAATGAGTTCGGTCGTCGTCGACGCCGTGGAGCACCTGGTCCGCGGAATCGTCGACAATCCTGACGACGTCCGCGTGGACATGGTGACCAATCGCCGCGGCCGCACCGTGGAGGTGCACGTGCACCCCGACGACCTGGGCAAGGTCATCGGGCGCGGTGGTCGCACCGCGACCGCACTGCGCACCCTGGTGGCGGGCATCGGCGGTCGCGGGATCCGCGTCGACGTGGTGGACACCGACCAGTAGCGTCGCGCCAGATGGACCTTGTTGTCGGGCGCGTGGTCAAGGCGCACGGCGTCACCGGCGAACTTTCCGTCGATGTCCGCACCGACGACCCCGAGGGTCGTTTCGTGGCGGGTGCAGTGCTGCGCGGCCGCCCTTCGCGGGGCGGCGGCGCAGAACGCGCCTACGTCATCGAATCGGTGCGGCCCCACGGGGACCGCGTGCTGGTGCGCCTGCAGGGGGTCGGGGACCGCAATGCCGCCGACGCGTTGCGGGGCACCCTGTTTCTGGTCGACTCGGGTGATCTGCCCCCGATCGACGACCCCGACGAGTTCTACGACCACCAGCTCGAGGGCATGACCGTCACCACCACCGACGGCCGGTCCCTGGGCGCGGTGGCGGAGGTGTTGCACACTGCCGCGGGCGAACTGCTGGCCGTGCGCGATTCCGAGGGCGCCGAGGTGCTGGTGCCGTTCGTGTCGGCGATCGTGGTGTCGGTGTCGTTGGCGGACAACGCGATCGAGATCGATCCGCCCGAGGGTCTGCTCGATCTGTAGGGATGCGGAGCCCGTGAAGATTGATGTCGTCACCATCTTCCCCGCGTTCCTGGACGCGCTGCGGCAGTCGTTGCCCGGCAGGGCCATCGATGCGGGGATCGTCGAACTGGCCGTGCACGATCTGCGCGACTGGACCCACGACGTGCACCGTTCCGTGGACGACTCGCCGTACGGCGGGGGACCGGGAATGGTGATGAAGGCGCCGGTGTGGGGCCCGGCGCTGGACCAGATCTGTTCTGAGGAAACCCTTCTCGTGGTGCCGACGCCGGCCGGGCGGCTGTTCGACCAGGCCACTGCGCAGCGCTGGTCGGGCGAACGGCACCTGGTGTTCGCCTGCGGCCGCTACGAGGGAATCGACCAGCGGGTGATCGACGACGCGGCCAGGCGGATGCGGGTGGAAGAGGTCTCGATCGGCGACTACGTGCTGCCCGGCGGCGAGTCGGCGGCGGTGGTGATGATCGAGGCGGTGGTCCGGCTGCTGCCCGATGTCCTCGGCAATCCGGCCTCGCACCAGGACGATTCGCACTCCGAACTCGTCGGGGGCCTGCTGGAGGGGCCCAGTTACACACGCCCGGCGAGCTGGCGTGGACTCGACGTCCCCGAGGTGTTGCGCTCGGGCGACCATGCGCGGATCGCGCAGTGGCGCCGCGAACAGGGACTGCAGCGCACGCGGGAGCGCCGCCCCGATCTACTGCTCAAGACCGACGTGCTCAAGACCGACGGGCCGCAGGCCTAGGCCTAGATCCGGCCTCCGGGGAACATGGTCTTGACGGCGTCGGTGATGGTCCGGCGGGCGACCTCGTCGTCGGCGGCCTGCATCGACCCGATCACCATCACGTAGCGGTCGGCGGTGCCGATCACCCCGGTCGACAGATGCATCCAGTCCGCGCCGACGCAGCACATCCATCCCTGCTTCACGGCGACCCGTTCGGCGAACAGGCCCTCCGGGATGCCGAACCGCTGCGGGTACACGCCGCCGGGCACCATCCCGTCCGGCGCGGTCGGGGTCGACGCGGCGAGATTCGACATGATGATGTCCACCTGTTCGCGCGGCAGGCCGCCCGCTCCGGAGAGCAGCATGTCGTAGTAGCGGACGAGGTCGGTGGCGGTGCTGATGGTGTTGAACCAGCGCCCGTTGCCCGGCCGTCTGGTCGACGACAATCCGTAGCGCTCGACGACGCGGTCGACGATCGCGCTTCTGCCGCTGCGATTCCAGAACACCTCGGCGGCGCTGTCGTCGGAGGACCGAAGCATGACGTCCAGCGAATCGCGGTCGTCGGGGGACAGGTCGGTCTTGCCCTCGGCGACCTGGAGCAGCAGGTCGTCGGCGATGAACAACTTGACCACGGACGCGATCGCGATGCTTCTGTCGTTTCCGTTGGTGATCAGTTGACCGGTGTTGCGGTCCAGGACCGCGGTGGTGATCTCGGCGCCGGCGTCGGCGGCCTCCGCGGTGGCCAGCACCGCGCGGTCGGTCAACCCGGAGAAGGCGGCGGGGGGTTCGTCGGGAGGCGCCTCGGGGAGCGGGGCCATGGTGCCCAGCGGCGCCACCACGGTCAGGTGCGGGCCGCTCGAGACCGCAGGCGTTCCGTTGCCCGTTGCCGAGCATCCGACCAGGGCGGATACCGCGGCGGTCAGCAGTGCGGCGGTCCTGAACAGCCGTGACGGCTGTCGCATCGTGCTTCCTCCAGAATCTGTGGGCCGACGCTGTCCCGGAATGCGGACAGCGTGGCGCGGCTGCCCGGTATAGAAAGGGTAGACCGTCTGTACTCGCTGCGCCTGCCTCGAACCCCGGCCCATAGGGCGGTGGCCACCGGATTTCGGGGATCGGGGCCGCGTCTGGCACAATTGGGCAGTTGTCTGTGCACGGCGGGTACGACCACGCCGCACGACCCGCCCAAGACGTCCGAAACACCATGGTTGCGTGCGCGTCACCACGACGCCGGCACGGAGCCGCGAACAGCAAGGAAGTGTCACCGATGAACACGCTGGATTTCGTCGACCAGGCGTCGTTGCGTGACGATGTCCCGGCCTTTGGCCCCGGCGACACCGTCAACGTCCACGTGAAGGTCATCGAGGGCTCCAAGGAACGCATCCAGGTCTTCAAGGGTGTCGTTCTCCGCCGTCAGGGTGGCGGGGTTCGCGAGACGTTCACGGTCCGCAAGGAGAGCTACGGCGTCGGCGTCGAGCGCACCTTCCCCGTGCACTCGCCCAACATTGACCACATCGACGTGCTCACCCGCGGTGATGTGCGCCGGGCGAAGCTGTACTACCTGCGCGAGCTGCGTGGCAAGAAGGCCAAGATCAAGGAAAAGCGCTGAGCCTGCTCACCGCGCAGGCGGTGACGCCGCGGTGGCTACGCTGATCCCGTGACATCCGCTTCTGACCCCTCGGGGCCCGCGGGATCTTCCGATCCCGACGATTCGTCCACCGAACGCACCCTGGAGCCGCCGGAGCCCGCTCCCGCGGAAGACGTTGCCACGCAGGACGGCGAGCAGCCGGGCAAGAAGAAGCGCGGCGCCGTCCGGGAGGCTGCGATCCTCATCAGCATCGCGCTGGTGCTGTACTACGTGATGCTGACGTTCATCGCACGTCCGTACCTGATTCCGTCGGAGTCGATGGAGCCGACCCTGCACGGGTGCAACGGCTGCGTGGGCGACCGGATCATGGTCGACAAGCTGAGCTACCGCTTCTCGACGCCTCAGCCCGGCGATGTGGTCGTCTTCAAGGGTCCGCCCAACTGGAGCATCGGCTACAAGTCGATCCGGTCCGACAACGCCGCCCTCCGCTGGGTGCAGAACGCGCTGTCGGTGGTGGGTTTCGTGCCGCCGGACCAGAACGATCTGGTGAAGCGGATCATCGCCGTCGGCGGGCAGACCGTGCAGTGCCGGGTCGACACCGGGCTGACGGTCGACGGCAAACCGCTCAACGAGCCGTATCTGGACCCCAACACGATGATGGCCGATCCCGCCGTCTACCCGTGCCTGGGCAACGAGTTCGGTCCGGTGACCGTGCCCGAGGGCCGGCTCTGGGTGATGGGCGACAACCGCACCCACTCGGCCGACTCCCGCACGCACTGCTCCAACGTGCCCGGCGACGCGCAGCGTGGACTGTTGTGCACCGGCGATCCGGACGCCGGGACCATCCCGGAGGAGAATGTGATCGGTAAGGCCCGGTTCATCGCCTGGCCGCCGGGACGGTGGGGCGGCGTCAACTCGGTGAACCCCCAGACGTAACGGGAGGGCACGGACTTTTGCCTGCTGCTTGGCCTCCGCGGACGGTCATCCGCAGATCGTCCGGTCTGCGCACCCTGGAATCGGCGCTGTACCGGGCCGGGCTGGGACCGGTCGCCGGCGTCGACGAGGTCGGACGCGGGGCCTGTGCCGGGCCGCTGGTGGTGGCGGCCTGCGTGCTGGGCCCCAACCGGCTGGAGAGCCTGGCCGCCCTCGACGATTCCAAGAAGCTCAACGAAGCCGAGCGGGAACGCCTGTTCCCGCTGATCCGGCGGTACGCGCTGGCCTACCACGTGGTGTTCATCCCGTCCGAGGAGGTCGACCGCCGTGGGGTGCACGTGGCCAACATCGAGGGGATGCGGCGCGCGGTCGCCGGACTGGCGGTGCGGCCCGGTTACGTGCTCTCGGACGGATTCCGGGTGCCCGGCCTGCCGATGCCGTCCCTGCCGGTCGTCGGCGGCGACGCGGCCGCGGCGTGTATCGCCGCGGCCAGTGTGCTGGCCAAGGTCAGCCGCGACCGGCTGATGGTGGCCATGGAGGATGAGCATCCCGGCTACGGTTTCGCCGAGCACAAGGGCTACAGCACGCGGGCGCACAGCGCGGCGCTGGCGCGACTCGGTCCGTCCCGTCAACACCGGTATTCGTTCATCAATGTGCGGCGACTGGTCATCGACGGGGAACCCGAGGAGCATGCAGAAGTGGTGTGCGGGAAAATGCTCGTGGACATGCCCATGAACGGCGATCTACCCGAAGGACAGCTGAGCCGATGAGTGCCGAAGATCTCGAGAAGTACGAAACCGAGATGGAGCTCTCGCTCTACCGCGAGTACAAGGACATCGTGGGCCAGTTCAGCTATGTCGTGGAGACCGAGCGGCGGTTCTATCTGGCCAACAGCGTGGAGATGGTGCCGCGCAACGCCGACGGCGAGGTGTACTTCGAACTGCGGCTGGGCGACGCTTGGGTGTGGGACATGTACCGGCCGGCGCGCTTCGTCAAGCAGGTCCGGGTGATCACGTTCAAGGACGTCAACATCGAAGAGGTGGAGAAGCCCGAGCTGCGGCTCCCCGAGTAGCGCTCGACCGAGACTGCTCAGCGGACGGCGACCCCGCGCAGCACGGTGTCGCGGGCCAGGATCAGCGCGTTGCGGGTGCCGATCTCCTGCAGGATGTTCTCGGGGATCCACTGTTCCCCGATGATGCAGCGGGCCAGCATGTCGGCGGTGGGGCTGTGGACCTGGATCTCGCCGGCCCTGATCCCGTCGGACAGCAACGCTTTCATCTGGCGTATCCGGGTGGTGAACGACCACGTCGGGTTCGTCGAGTCCGGCGGTGACTGACGCATCCAGGCCAGTTGGATGCGGAACTCATCGGGGAACTGGTCCAGGGCGTTGATGTTCAGCCAGCTCAGCGCGTCGAGCTTCTCCAGCGTCGTGGAGTCCGTGTGCACGATCTCCGACCACGCGCCGCCGACCTTGCGGCCGAAGTCCAGCATGATCGACATCAGCAGCTCGTCCTTGGAGCCGATGATCCGGTACACGGTGCCGGTGCCCAGCCCGGCGGCCGAGGCGATGTCGCGGATCGTCGTCATCTCGTAGCCGCGACGCCCGAACTCCGCCCGGGCGACCGCACGCAGGTGTGCGGCCTTCAGATCGGTCTGGTCCTCGTCGTCGACCCAGCTCCGGATGACGGACTCGGCGGCGGCGAAGGCGTCCGAGCGGTCCAGGTCCGCGTCCGCGGGCGCTTCGCTGGCCAGACCTTCCAGGGCTATCCGGCACTTGAGGGTGGCCAGCTCATCGGTCCTGGCCTTGTGCCGGATCACGTCCAGCCCGACGTGCAGCATGCTCTGGCAGAGCCGGTCGGCCAGCGTCGGGAGGTCCACGTCGGGGCGGATGTCGCCGCTCCAGCGACCCGCGCGCAGCGCCTGCAGCATCGCGGCCTGAATTTTCGTCGGCGGGCGGGAGGTCAGCTCGAGGAGTTCCGGGTCGCTGCTGGGGCTCTCGTAGAAGGACATCTGCAATGCCGCGCGATGCTCGACCGCGCACCCGGCGATCGCCCGGCCGAGCGCGATGATCTGGTCGGCCACGGGGCCGGGGTCAGGGCCGTCGAGGCGTCGCAGCGCGTCGTCGCCGATGCGGTCCAGATCGGCGTGATAAAGCCGGATCAGCTCGACGAGAATCGCTTCCTTGGATTCGAAGTGGTGATAGAGGCTGCCCGCGAGAATGCCTGCCGCATCGGCGATCTGCTGAACGGAGCTGCGCAGACCGGTCGCGGCGATGACGGTGTTGGCGGTCTTGAGGATCTCGGCGCGCCGGGTCAGGTCGGTCGCCGGTGCGTCGGCGGCGGCGGTGACGGGGGTGAGCTTGGCGCCGCCCGCGCGGCGAGAGCGTCTGGGACTCTGCCCTGTCGCGTCGCCGGCCATCGCATCCGCTCCTCGGTCGTCAGTGCCGGCAAAGCCCGGAAGCCCGATGCTACCGGCCGGCGGGCTGCGGGAACGCCACCGCGGCGCCGTCGGGCATCGCGCTGATGCCCCGCCGGTCGCACACCTGCAGCACCTCGTCGACGATCGAGTCCGGCACGATGAACCGGTCGGTGGCGCACACCTCGGTGAGGTGTCCTTCGACGTCCTCGGCGGTGGGGACAGTGCCGGTATCGGCCAGCCAGCCGTCGGTGAGTCCCATGAACGCACGGGCATACCGTCCCGCGCATGCCGAGAAGTTGTGATGGGTGACCGTGCAGCTTCGGCCTGCCAGGAACGTCACCAGCGGCACGACCAGCTCGGGCCGGATGGCGCGCATGAAGCCGGACTCGGCGAGGAACTTCTCGTCGCCCACCGTCTCGGTGACCATCCGCGAAAACCCGGTGGGCAGAACGGTGTTGGACAGGATGCCGTGGGCGGCGCCCTCGATCGCGATGACGTTGGACAGCCCGACCAGTCCGGTCTTCGCCGCGGCGTAGTGCGCCTCCATCGGTTGTCCGAAGTTGCCTGCCGAGGACGAGACGAAGACGAACCGGCCGTACTTCTGCGCCGTCATCACCGCGTAGGCGGGCCGGCTCAGGTAGAAGCCGCCGTCGAGGTGCACCGCCAGCATGCGGCGCCAGTTCCCGGCATCGAGCTGTTCGAACGGGATGCTGTTGAAGATCCCCGCGTTGCTGATCACCACGTCGAGGCGGCCGAAGGTCCCCACCGCCGTGTCGACGATCGCCTGACCGCCTGCGGCGCTGTCCACCGAGTCGTAGGACGCGACCGCGCGGCCACCGTCAGCCTGGATCTCGGCGACCACGCTGTCGGCCACCGCGGTGTCACTCCCGTCGCCGTGCATGGTGCCGCCGAGGTCGTTGATCACGACCGCGGCGCCTCGGCGGGCCAGGTCGACGGCGTAGAGGCGGCCCAGTCCGCGTCCCGCACCCGTGACCACGGCGACCTGGCCGGTGAAATCGATCGCCATAGCCCTCCATTGACTCCGCTTGCGGCGAACCCTACGGTGGAACAGATATTTGGTCAAGGCATCGGGCGGTGATGCCGGAGGAGGGGTGGATGCCCAACGGCGCTGGCGGTGAACGCTTTTCCGGTTTGGGCATGCTGGCGTCCGCGCTGGCCGGCCGGCCGGTGGCGGTGGACGCGGCAGGCCCGGGGAGACCCGCGTGGACCGACGGCGAGACCGTCTACGTCGATGCGTCGGCGCCCCCGCACGCCCGCTACCAGATGGTCGCCGTCCAGGCGTCGATGATCGCGGCAGGCAGCCTCGATCCCGACGTGGTCGGGGCGCTCGTGCGGCATCGGCGCCTGGCCGAACGCTATCTCGCGATCGAGGGACACCGGGCGCTGTCGGCCAATCGCGCACTGCTGCCGGATGTTCTCGCCGCGTCGGCCGATCCGGGCATCGGAGGCCTCAGCGACTGCGCCGCGACGTCGCTGACGCTTGCGCGCAGACGCGAGGGGCCCCCCGATGCGCCTCCGAGCTTCGGCACGATCGAGCCCAGGAAGATCCTCGCCGCGAGCGCGGCCGCGGCCAGAGTGGCCGAACAGCGAGGGGCAGGCCATGTCCCGCGCCGGCAGAGCTCCGGCGCGCTCGAGGAGTTCGACGAGGACGACCCGGACAACTGGGACGACACCGACGATCCCGATCTGTTCTCCAGCCCGGTGGGCGGGGGTGGGGCGGTCGGAAAATGGTTGAAGAAGCTGTTGTCCTCGGCGCGCAAGACCGGTGGCGACGGGTCGGGCCCGCCCGGTGCCGACACGCCCACCCACCGCACGATGTCGACGACGCGCGGTGCACACGCGGTGTCGTCGCAGGCGGTGACATCCGCGGAAGAGGTCGCCGACATCAAGACCGACGGCGTCAAATATCCCGAGTGGAACGCCGAGCGGGGAAGCTACCGGCTCGACTGGTGCACCGTCCGGGAGGTCGAGCCGGTTGTCAAAGCGCATGCCACACAGCAGATCGAGGCCGCCACCAGTGTCCGGCGCCCACTGGCGCGCCTCGGTCTCGGCCTGCATCACCGTCACCGACAGTCTCAGGGCAGCGACATCGACATCGATGCCGCGATCGAGGCGCGGGTCGAGGTGCGGGCCGGCGCGGTGCCCGACGAGGCCGTCTACCTCGACAGCCTGCGCGCACGCCGCGACCTCTCGGTGCTGCTGTTGCTGGACATCTCGGGGTCCACCGCGGAACCGGGTGGCGTCGGGCGCACGGTGCATCAGCAGCAGCGCACGGTGGCCGCACATCTGATGGTGGCGCTGCACGATCTCGGTGACCGGGTGTCGCTGTACGCCTACTACTCGCAGGGGCGCGCGGCGGTGAGCATGGTGCCGGTCAAACGGTTCGACGACCACCTCGATGCCCAGGTGATCAGACGCCTGAACAGCCTGGAACCCGGCGCGTACTCGCGGCTCGGCGCGGCCGTCCGGCACGGTTCGGCGGTCCTGGAGGATTGCGGCGGAACGTCGCGGCGCCTGTTGGTCGTGCTGTCCGACGGTCTGGCCTACGACCACGGCTACGAGCGGCCCTACGGCGCTTCCGACGCCCGCCGCGCCCTGGTCGAGGCGCGGCACCGCGGTACCGGCTGTGTGTGTCTGACCGTCGGGGCGGACACCGACGTCGGCGTGCTGCGCCGAGTGTTCGGCGGGGCGGCACACGCCACGATCCCGGGCCCCGATCAGCTCGCAGGCATCGTCGGGCCGATCTTCCGGTCGGCTGTTCGCTCCGCCGAAGTCCGGCGGCGGGGGGCGTGACGCTCCGAAAGGGAAGGTGAGTCGATGACCGTCGAGTCCGGTGCTACCCGCACCAACGGCACGGGTGCGCGTACGCGCCCGTACTACACGCCCGTGGGCAACGAGGAGACGGTGTTCAAAGCCGCCTACCGCCAGGGCCTGTCGATCGTGCTGAAGGGCCCGACCGGCTGCGGGAAGACGCGGTTCGTCGAGGCGATGGCACACGATCTCGGCCGGCCGCTGATCACCGTCGCCTGTCACGACGACCTGACCACCGCCGATCTCGTCGGCCGGTTCCTGCTCAAGGGCGACGAGACGGTGTGGACCGACGGTCCGCTGACCCGCGCGGTGCGCGACGGTGCGATCTGCTACCTCGACGAGGTGGTCGAGGCCCGGCAGGACACCACGGTGGTGCTGCATCCGCTGGCCGACCACCGGCGTCAACTGCCGATCGAACGGCTCGGCGTCACGCTCGACGCCGCACCGGGTTTCGGCCTGGTGGTGTCCTACAACCCCGGCTACCAGAGTGTGCTCAAAGACCTCAAGGACTCGACCAGACAGCGCATGGTGGCCATCGAGTTCGGTTTCCCCGCACCGGAGGTGGAAGAGGGCATCGTGACCCACGAAGCCGGCGTCGACCAGCGCACGGCTGCGGAGCTGGTGCGGTTCGGCCAGGCGATCCGGCGACTGGAGGCCGGGGGACTGCGCGAGGTCGCGTCGACGCGGGTGCTGATCGCCGCGGGCCGGCTGATCGCCGAAGGTCTGCCGGTGGCCGACGCGGCCCGGGCCGCGATCGCGGGCCCGCTGACCGACGACGTCGCCGTCAGCCGCGGTCTGCACGAGTTGATCGACCTCTATCTCGGCCAACCGGCATCGAACGATTGACGCTGTGTGTGACCGTCGTTACTGTCAGAACAAATATTAGGTTTCGTGCCCCTGTGGCGCAGCGAGCGGCGCCGACCCGGAGGTCAGATGTCCTACGAGAGCACCGCAGAACCCATCAAGGTCGGCTACCTGATGGACTTCACGCTGCCGCCGGGGTTCCCGGAAGAGCTGCGGGCCTCGTTCACCCGGACCTTCGATCTGGTCTTCGAGGAGGCGGTCGAGCGGCGGCTGATGGATCGACCGGTCCAGATGATCTACCGCGAGGTCGAGGGGCTGCCGAAAGGATCGGTGAAAGCAGTCATCGACGCCTACGGTGAGCTCGTCGACGAGGGTTGCCTGGCGGTGTTCGGACCCAACATCACCGACAACTGCGTGCCGCTGCGCGAGGCGATCGAGGAGCGCTTCAAGGTGCCGGCGATCAGCGTCACCGGCACCGATGACTGGCTCGGGGAATGGACCTTCGCCTTTCCCCAGGGCTCGATGACCGACGAGCCGATCTTCCTGATCGACCTGGTCGCCAAGCGTGGCATCGCCGAGATCGGCGTATTGGTCGAGCAGAACCTGATCGGCGAGAGTTATCTGAAGAACCTCCGAAGCGCCGCCTCCCGCAGGGGTATTCGTATCGTCGCCGAGGCGTCGATCGCGCAGACCGCGCAGGACATCAACGAAGCGGTACGTACTCTGCACGACGCCAAGGCGGAGGCGATCGTGCACCTCGGGTTCGGCTTCGGGATCGTGTTCATCAACCCGGCGCTGGCAGCCGTCGACTGGGATCCACCGCGCTTCACCACCACCGCGTTCCAGAACGCCTGGGTCAATCCGATCATGTGGAACGCGTTCCTCGGCTGGGTCGGGGTCGATCAGTACGACGAGGGAAACAAGATCGGACAGGCCTGGCTCGACCGGTACGCCGAACGCTACGACGGCAGCCGGCCCGAGTACTGCGTGTCGGTGGTCAATCACGACGTCGCCGCCACGCTGGTGCGGGCGTTCACCGACGCGCATCCGCTGAGTCCTCGAGGCGTCAAGGAGGCACTGGAAAGGGTCAAGATGATGCCGGCCGCGTCCGGCGCGCCGGGCACGCGGGTGTCGTTCGGCAAATGGACGCGGCGCGCGTGGATGGGCACCGGCTACCTGGTCGCCCGGACCCTCGATGCCGACGGCGTCAACTCGCACCTGGTCGACCGGTTCGGAGAGGAAGCTCCGTGACCACCCAGAAACCCGCAACCCCCGTCGCGCAGACCACGGCCGAAGACCGAAATGCCAAGCGCAGGAACCTGAACTGGGGGCGGTGGATCGCCGCGTTCGCACTGCTGGCGTTCTTCAGCCTGTTCGTCGCGTTCGCGCGCACCGAGGTCCACCCCCGGGTCGCGAATCCGAACGTCGAGGGCAGGCCGCGCCCGGTCGAGTTCCTGTTCGGCTGGGACGGCTGGCTCTGGGTGCACCAGATCGGTTGCGTGATCCTGCTGGTCGTCCTCGTGGCGATCTTCGTGCGGGGCTGGCGGCGCGATCCGGGCAGCCCGATCATGCTGATGTTCCTGTGCACGACGCTGATCGTCTGGCAGGACCCGATCATGAATTGGGCGCCGTTCGCCGTCTACAACCCCGCACTCATCCACTGGCCGGAGAACTGGCCGCTGATCATGTTGTCCCCGACAGTCGAACCGTTCATCGTCTTCGGCTATGTGGCCTTCTACTTCGCGCCGTTCTTCCCGGCCATCTGGCTGCTGCGCAAGCTGCAGGCCAAGCACGGCCCGACCACGTTCGTGTCGCGACATCCGCTGATCAGCCTCGGGTCGATCACGTTGGTCATCGGCTTCATCTTCGACGCGATCCTCGAAGTGAGCCTGGTGCGCACGGGTCTTTACATCTACTCGCAGGCCATCCCGTTCGGAACCCTGTTCCCCGGCACCACGTTCCAGTTCCCGCTGATCTGGGAGTCACTGGCGGTGACCTTCGTGATGGTTCCCGCCGCTGTGCTGTGCTATCGCGACGACACCGGCAAGGCGGTCGCCGAGAAGCTTGCGGCCAGGGCGAAACTGTTCCCGAAAAAGCCGGTGCTGGGCACCTTCCTGGTGATGTTCTTCATCATCAACATCGCGTACTTCGCCTACGGCTCCTGGTTCGCCGCGATCAAGGCGAGCGGGCTGGCCACCGCAGTAGCCTGCCCGTGGCCATATCCCGAGGCGAAAGTGTATGACCCGCAGGGCTATTTCGAGAAGGAGGGTGCCGAAGGTCCGTTCTCGGTGGGTAAGTGGGCCACCTGGCAGAGCGGACTTCCGAACGGTCGCCCCGATGTCGAGGCGCCCCCGCCCGGTGAGGGCAGTTGCGCACCCGAGAACGCCGATGGCTGAGCCGCGCACCGTCCTGATCACCGGCGCCTCCCGCGGCCTGGGCTTCGCCTCGGCGGTGCGCCTCTACAACGAGGGATGGCGGGTGGTCGCGGCGATGCGCACACCGGACCGCGGAATGCCACTGTTGCGCGCGGCGACGGGTGCATCGCCGTCCGATGACCGGCTGATCGGCGTCACCCTCGACCTGATGGATCAGGCGTCCGTCGCCGCTGCGGCCAAGGAGATCCAGGAGGCCGTAGGTGCACCGTATGCGTTGGTGCACAACGCGGGTATCTCCGCGGCCGGAATGGTCGAGGAGGCCGAGGTCTCGCTGTGGCAGGACATGCTGGCCACCCACGTCATGGGCCCGGTCGCGCTGACCAGGGCGTTGTTGCCGTCGATGCGTGCGGCGGGGGAAGGCCGGATCGTGCTGATCTCCAGCGCGGGGGGAGTGCGCGGACAGCCGGGTATCGCGGCGTACTCCGCGGCCAAGGGTGCGCTGGAGCGCTGGGGCGAGTCGATGGCCGGTGAGATCGCGCCGTTCGGGCTCGGGGTGACCGTGCTGGTGACCGGTACCTACGACACCGACATCATCACCGATGCGGGCACCATCGACGATCGGATACTCGACGGTCCCTATTCCCGCGTGCACGACACCATGAACACCCGCGGGCGCTACGCGATGAGCTTCGCCCGTCCGCCGGAGAAGTTCGCCGACGGCCTGCTGCGGGCGTTGGCGGACCAGGCTCCGTTCCGTCGCCGCGGGGTCGGGGTTGAAGCGTCGATGTTATTGGTGTTGAACAGGATTCTGCCGGCCGCGGGCATGCACCACATGTCCCGCCTGGTTCTGGGCATACCGAAGCAGGGCGCGATGCGGGGAGGGGCGGTGCCGTTGACGCTCGCTCAGCGGGCGATGGTGTCCGCCGCCAGGGTGCTTCCCCAGCCGGTGATGCAACGCCTTGCCGAAGCTGTCATGCGCCGTCAGGCGGCACGGCAGACCGCCCATCAGGAAAGTGGATCGAATGGCTGAGGCCGGGACCGCGACGTACGAATCACGGATGCTGATCGACGGCAAGCTCGTCGACGGCCAAGCGGGCACGTTCTGCAACATCAACCCCGCCAACGAGGACGTGCTCGGCGAGGTCGCCGACGCGTCGGCGGCCGACATGCGCCGCGCCATCGACGCCGCGCGCCGCGCGTTCGACGACACCGACTGGTCCACCAACCGTGGACTGCGTAAGCGCTGCCTGGCACAACTTCACGACGCGCTCGAAGCCGAGCGGGAAGAGTTGCGCGAGGAGCTGATCCGGGAGGTGGGTGCACCCCGGGCGGTGACGCACGGTCCACAGCTGGACGCCCCGCTGGCCGACGGGCTCCGGTATCCGGCGCGGATGATCGACGACTTCCCCTGGGAGACAGACCTCGGCGACACGGTGGTATCGGTGACCGGGGTGAACACCACCCGGAAGGTGTGGCATGAACCGGTCGGCGTGGTCGGCGCGATCGTGCCGTGGAACTTCCCGTTCGAGGTCAGCACCAACAAGCTGGGGCAGGCGCTGGCGGCGGGCAACACCGTCGTGCTCAAGCCCGCGCCGGACACCCCGTTCAACGCGACCCGACTCGGCCGTCTCATCGCCCAGAACACCGACATCCCTGCCGGGGTGGTCAACGTGGTGACCGCGTCCGACCATCTGGTCGGTGAGGAACTGACCATCTCGCCGAAGGTGGACATGATCTCCTTCACCGGCTCCACCGGGGTCGGAAAGCGAATCATGGAGAAGGGCGCCGCGACGATGAAGCGGCTGTTCCTCGAACTCGGCGGCAAGTCGGCGACCATCGTGCTGGAGGACGCCGACTTCACCACCGCATGCCTGATCGGTATCGGACCGCTGCTGCACGCCGGACAGGGCTGCGCGGCGCCCACCCGGATGCTGTTGCCCCGGTCCCGATACGACGAGGGCGTCGCGATTCTGCAGGGCATCTACCAGAGCATCGCCGCCGGCGATCCGCAGGACCCGGGCACGCTGTGTGGTCCGGTGATCTCTGCCAAGCAGCAGTCCCGCATCCTGGGCTACATCCGCAAGGGCGTCGAGGAGGGGGCGACGCTGCTCGTCGGCAGCACCGAGCCCCCGAAAGAGTTCGACAAGGGGTTCTGGGTCAGCCCAACGCTTTTCACCGACGTCGACAACCAGATGACCATCGCGCAGGAGGAGATCTTCGGACCTGTCCTGGCCGTCATCCCCTACGAGGACGAGGACGATGCGGTGCGCATCGCCAACGACAGTGCCTACGGCCTTGCCGGCAACGTCATGTCCGGCTCGCTGGACCGCTCGCTGGCCGTCGCACGGCGGCTGCGGGCGGGCTTCATCGGGCTCAACGGCACCGCCGGCTACGGCGCCGACACCCCGTTCGGGGGCTACAAGGACAGCGGCGTCGGTCGCCAGAACGGCATTGTCGGATTCAGCCAGTACACCGAGGTGAAATCGGTGGCCTATCCAGCTCAGAACCTCTGAAGGAGCGAAGTGGAACAACTTTTCGACGACCTCGAAGACTTCGGTTCCTTCGACGACGCCATCTCGGGCGACGTCCGCGATCCGTACACGGAGCTGGCACGGTTGCGCCGGGAGCAGCCTGTCCAACGTCTGGAGACCTCCGGAGCGCTGCCGCACGAGGAGTCGCTGCCGATGTTCATCGTGTACCGGCACGAGGAGATTCAGCAGATGCTGCGCGACAACGAGACCTTCTCGTCGTCGGGCGTCATCGCGGCGTTCGGTCCGGTGCTCGGTGAGCGCGTGATGCTGGGGATGGACGAACCGGTGCACGGCCGGTTGCGGGCGCTGGTGCAGAAGGCGTTCACGCAGAAGGCGCTGGCCCGCTGGGAGGATGAACTCGTCGGACGCGTCGCCAACAGCCTGATCGACAACTTCGCCCCGAACGGCAGGGCGGATCTGGTCAAGGAGTTCACCTTCGACTATCCGAGCCAGATCATCGCGGGTCTGCTCGGGCTGCCAGAGCAGGACTACCCGCAGTTCCAGCGGTGGTCGATCTCGCTGCTGAGCTGGTTGATGAACCCCGAACGCGGACTGGCCGCCTCCGCCGCGTTGCGTGACTACTTCGCGCCGATTCTTCAGGCTCGCCGAGCCGAGCCGAAAGAGGATCTGATCAGCGCGCTCGCCGCCGCCGAAATCGACGGCAACAAACTCGAAGACGAGGAGATCTACTCGTTCCTGCGGCTGCTGCTGCCCGCCGGCGTCGAGACGACCTACCGCTCGCTGGGCAGCATGCTGTTCGCGTTGCTGTCGGATCCCCCGCAGTTGGAGGCGGTCAAGGCAGACCGGTCGCTGCTGCCCCAGGCCATCGAAGAGGCGGTGCGCTGGGAGTCGCCGCTACTGACCATCACCCGGGTGGCCACCTGCGACACCGTGCTCGGCGGGGTGCCGATCCCGGCGGGGGCGACCGTCATGCCGATGCTGGGTGCGGCGAACCGCCAGGAGGAGCGGTACCCGAACCCGGACCGATTCGACATCTTCCGCCAGCCGAAGGCGAATCTGGGGTGGGGCCACGGTGTGCACGTCTGCTTGGGCATGCACCTGGCCCGGCTGGAGATGCGTACCGCGGTCAACCTTCTGCTCGACCGCCTGCCGAACCTGCGGCTCGACCCCGATGGGGACGATCCGCACATCCGCGGACAGGTGTTCCGGTCGCCGACGTCGCTGCCGGTCCTGTTCGATGCCCAGAGGAGCTGACACCGTGACAGAGACCGGCCGATCCGTGGATTTCGAGACCGTCGACTATTTCACCGACGAGTCCCTGGTCCCCGATCCGTATCCGTACTTCGATCACCTGCGCGCCAAATGCCCTGTGTCACAGGCGACTCCGTTCGGAGTGCTGGCGGTCACCGGCTACGAGGAAGCGCTGTCGGTGTACAAGAACCCCGCGTTCTCCTCGTGCAACTCGGTGGCGGGCCCGTTCTCGGGTATGCCGTTCGGGCCGGGGGAGAGCGACGACGTGTCCGACCTGATCGAACAACACCGCGGGGCGGTCCCGATGTCGGAGCACATCACCTCCCAGGACCCGCCGCTGCACACCCGGACCCGCGGCCTGCTCAGCCGACTGATCACCCCGAAGCGCCTCAAGGAGAACGAGGACTTCATGTGGCGGCTGGCCGATCGACAGCTCGACACCTTCATCGAGCGCGGAAGTGCCGAGTTCCTCGGCGACTACGCCAAGCCGTTCTCGCTGTTGGTGATCGCCGATCTGCTCGGGGTGCCTGCCGAGGACCACGAGGAGTTCAAGGCCGCGTTCGCGCTGGAGACCGTCGGTGAGCTCGGGAAGGAGGCGCCCACCACGCACAATCCGCTGCAGTGGCTCAACGATAAGTTCCACGCCTACATCGAGGACCGCAGGCGGGCGCCGCGGGAGGACGTGCTGACCGAGCTGGCGTTGGCCAAGCACGAGGACGGCTCGACCCCCGACATCGACGACGTGATGAACCTGTCGACGTTCCTGTTCGCGGCAGGCACCGAGACGACGACGAAGCTGGTGAGCTCCGCGGTCCGCTTCATCGCCGACAACCCGGGTTCCGAGGAGATGCTGCGCCGGGACCGCAGCAAGATCCCGGCCTTCCTGGAGGAGACGCTGCGGTTGGAGAGCCCGGTCAAGTCCCACTTCCGGATGGCCCGGACGACGACGAAGATCGGCGACGTCGAGGTGCCGGCGGGCTCGACCGTCATGGTGCTGCCCGGTGCGTGTAACCGGGACGGGCGGAAGTTCGAGAATCCCGACGAGTTCCGGGCCGACCGGAGCAATGTCCGCGAGCAGATCGCCTTCATCCGCGGAGCACATTCGTGCCCGGGTGCGCCGCTGGCCCGCGCCGAGGGGCGTATCTCGCTGGAGCGGATCCTCGACCGGATGACCGGCATCGCGATCTCCGAGGAGCACCACGGCCCGGCCGGCGCGCGCCGGTTCACCTACGAACCCACCTTCATCATGCGCGGCCTGGCCGAGCTGAACATCACGTTCACCCCCGCCGGGTGAGAGGGAGTCACACATGACCGGAAAGCTCGAAGGCAAGGTCGCTTTCATCACGGGCGCGGCACGCGGCCAGGGTCGCGCGCACGCGATCGCGATGGCCAGGGAAGGCGCCGACATCATCGCCGTCGACATCTGTCGCGACATCCCGTCCAACCCGTACCCGTTGGCGACGCCGGAGGATCTCGCCGAGACCGAACGCTCGGTCAAAGAGACGGGACGGCGCGTGGTGGCACGCGTGGCCGATGTGCGCGAGCGCCACGAACTGCGGGAGGCGGTCGAGGCGGGCGTCGCCGATCTCGGCAAGATCGACATCGTCGTCGCGAATGCGGGAATCCTGCCGATGGCGATGGGTAACCCCGATCCCATGGGGTTCGTCGACGCCAGCGACGTGGACCTGCTCGGGGTGATGAACACGGTCGCCGTGGCGATTCCGCATCTTCCTGACGGGGCCTCGATCATCGTCACGGGGTCGACCGCGGGCATGATCCGCGGGACCACCACGAGTCCTGACATGGGCCCCGGTGGCGCGGGATACGGCTGGAGCAAGCGCGTGGTGATCGAGTACGTCGAGGAGATGAGCCTGCACCTGGCGCCGAGGATGATCCGGGTCAACGCGATCCATCCGACCAATTGCAACACCCATCTGCTGCAGAACGAGGGCATGTACGGGGTGTTCCGGCCGGACCTGAAAATGGAGGGCAAGACCCCGACCCGCGAGGACGCCGAACCGCTGTTCAGCCTGTTCCAGGCGATGCCGATCCCGTACATCGAGCCCGAGGACATGGCCCACCTCGGGGTGTTCCTGGCCAGCGACGACAGCCGCTACATCACCGGCCAGCAGATCCGGGTCGACGCGGGCTCGCTGCTCAAGTGGCCCAATGGCCCAGGGGGATAGGTATTCAGTCGGGGCGGTGCAGGAAGCCGTGCAGGATCGCCTGGACGAGCTCGTCGACGATCGCTTCGCGCGGCGGTGGCGTGCTGCCGAAGAAGGTCGAACGCAGTGCGACCATGCCGACGATCATCGCCACGGTCGAGTGCGCCGGCAGATTCGGCTGCCGTGATCTCTTGCCGCGCAACTGCATTCCCTCAGCGCTGATCTCACCGAGCACCGTGAGCGCACGCCGGATGTCGGCGATGCCTGCGGCCTCGAGGTCTTCGTCGCTCAGACCGTCGGCGGCGACCAGGGTGAGCAGCAGTCCCTGATGTTCGATCAGGACGTCGTAGAGCGGACCGACGAACTGCCGGGACAATTCCTCCTCGTCGGTCTCCTCCGGCGCCACGGCCTGCCACGTCGTGCGGAACTCGTCGAGGAAGGTGGTGAACGGAAGCACGAGGGCTTCCCGGAACAGACCCGCCTTCGAGCCGAAATGGCGGAACAGCAGATACTCGCTGACCCCGGCGGCTTCGGCGATCTCGCGGGTGGTGGTGGCGCGATAGTCCTTGCGTGCGAACAGGTCCCGGGCTGCGTCGAGCAGCAGTCGACGCGCCTCGCCGCGGGGGCGGCGGGCGGGCGGGGTTGATCCTCGGGACGAACTTCGCTGGGGCACTGGACTTCACCATAGTCGGGTCTTGACCGCACACTTTGTAATAGTGTCCGCTATTAATGCTGATGCGAAAGGGGACAGGCGTGGGTGCTCTCATCATGGTCGGCACGCTGCTCGGGCTGGCCGTGCTGATCTTCGGACTGGTGATCTACCTCGACCCGGAGGCGCGGCAGTGAGCGCAAGGCGGGACCGCTGATGGACTCCGGAATGCCCACCGCGCTGGTGGTCGGCCAGGCCTTCGCTTACATCGGCGGTATCGCGTTTCTGGCCTTCGGTGTCTACCTGAGTATCCGGCGCGGTCGCTTGCATCCGCTTCTGCTGGTGTCGATCTCGGCGATCTCGTTCTCGTGGATCGAAGCCCCGTACGACTGGGCCGTCTACGCCCAGTTCCCGCCGGAGCTGCCGCGGATGCCGTCCTGGTGGCCGCTGAACATGACCTGGGGCGGGGGACTTCCCTCGGCCGTCCCCATCGGCTACATCGCCTACTTCGTGCTGCCCGCGGTCATCGGTGCGGCACTGGGGCGCAGGGTGGTGGCCCGCTTCGAGTGGCGCAGGCCGCAGACGCTGCTGGTGGTCGGCTTTCTGGTGGGCTTCTTCTGGGCGCTGGTGTTCAACGGGTTCTTCGGTCCCCGCTTCGGGGTCTTCTACTACGGCTACGTGATCGACGGGCTCGCGCTGTTCCAGGGCACCAGATATCAGTACCCGGTCTACGACGCCGTCGCGATGGGCTTACAGATGATGGTGTTGACCTACCTGCTCGGCCGCACCGACGACCAGGGCCGCAACGTCATCGAGGTGTGGTCGGACAGACGTTCTTCGAGCAAGGTCGGCTCGGCACTGTTGTCGGTCGCCGCGGTGGTGGTCGTGGGCCACGTCATGTACGCGGCGGTGTTCGCGCCGCACCTGGCGACCAAGCTCGGCGGGTACGTGACCGAGGGCCCGACCGAGCAGTTGTTCCCGCACATCGAGAATCAGCCGAGGTAGGGGTGCACACCATGGCGACAGATCACACAGTCAAGGTGTACTACGACCCGTTCGACCACACCATCGACGACGATCCGTATCCGGTGTGGCGGCGGATGCGCGAGGAAGCCCCGCTGTATCGCAACGACAAGTACAACTTCTACGCGCTGAGCCGATACGACGATGTGGTCAAGGCGCTTCCGGACTGGGAGACCTACCGGTCCGGCAGGGGAACCACCGCCGACATCCTGTTCAACGGCATCGAGGTGCCGCCGGGCATCCTGCTGTTCGAGGATCCGCCGTTGCACGACCTGCACCGCCGACTGCTGTCGCGGGTCTTCACGCCCCGCCGAATGCTGGCGGTGGAGGACCTCGTGCGCGGATTCTGCTCTCGCGCACTGGATCCGCTCCTCGATGGCGACGCATTCGACTTCGTCACCGACCTCGGGGCGATCATGCCGATGCGTACGATCGGCTACCTGCTCGGCATACCGGAGGAGGGCCAGGAGCAGATCCGTCAGCGCACGGACGACAACATCAAACTCGGTGACGACGTCGCCGATGTCAGCGCCACGGTGTTCGCCGAGTCGCTCGCGCTGTTCGCCGAGTACATCGAGTGGCGGTCGACGCATCCGTCCGACGACCTGATGACCGAGTTGCTCAACGCCGAGGTCGAGGAGCCGGACGGCTCCCGGCGCCGGCTCGAACGCACCGAGGTGCTCGCCTACACCGCGATGATCGCCGGGGCGGGCGGGGAGACCACCGCCCGCCTGATCGGGTTCATGGGGGAGCTGCTCGGCGCGCATCCCGACCAGCGCAGGCAACTGGTGGCCGATCCGACGCTGATCCCGCCGGCGGTCGAGGAGACACTGCGGTTCGAACCGCCGTCGCCGGTGCAGGCCCGCTACGTGGCGCGCGACGTCGAACTGTACGGGCACACGGTGACCGAGGGGTCCTACATACTGCTGCTCAACGGGTCGGCCAACCGCGACGACACGCGGTTCGTCGACCCGGACCGCTTCGACATTCACCGCAAGGGCGGGCACCTGAGCTTCGGGCAGGGGCTGCACTTCTGCCTCGGCTCGGCGTTGGCGCGGCTTGAGGCCCGGGTGGCGTTCGAGGAGGTCCTCAAGCGGTGGCAGGACTGGGACGTCGACTACGACGGCGCCGTCCGGGCGCGCACGTCCAGCGTCCGCGGATGGGCGCGGCTGCCGGTGCGGACCCGCTGAGAAGCGGGGCGGCTTGCCGCGGCTGACACACTGGAGGGCGTGCGCTCCACACCACAGTGCTGGCTGACCGACATGGACGGCGTGCTCGTCCGCGAGGAATACGCGCTACCCGGCGCCGCGGAGTTCCTGCAGCGTCTGATCGACCGGGAACGGCCGTTCCTGGTGCTCACCAACAATTCGATCTTCACCCCGCGGGATCTGGCCGCCCGGCTGGTCCGCTCCGGGCTGGCCGTCCCGGAGGGCGCGATCTGGACCTCCGCGATGGCCACCGCGGCGTTCCTGGCCGACCAGTTGCCCGGCGGTTCCGCGTACGTGATCGGCGAGGCAGGCCTGACCACAGCCCTACACGAGGCCGGCTACACCCTGACCGACATCGCGCCGGACTTCGTCGTGCTCGGCGAGACCCGCACGTACTCGTTCGAGGCGATCACCAAGGCCGTGCGCCTGATCCTGGGCGGTGCCCGGTTCATCGCCACCAACCCCGATGTCACCGGTCCGTCGGCTGAAGGCCCGCTGCCGGCCACCGGATCGGTGGCGGCGATGATCACCAGGGCCACCGGACGCGAGCCGTACTTCGTGGGCAAGCCCAACCCGATGATGTTCCGCAGCGCGCTCAACCGGATCGAAGCCCACTCGGAATCCACCGTGATGGTGGGCGACCGGATGGACACCGACGTGGTGGCCGGCATCGAGGCGGGGCTGGAGACCATCCTGGTGCTCACCGGCTCGACCACGATCGAGGACGTCGAGCGTTACCCGTTCCGCCCCAGCCGGGTGCTGCCGTCCATCGCGGAGGCGATCGAACTGGTGTGACGCGGCGCTTGCTAGCTTGAGCGGATGACCGAACCAGCGCCTGATCCGGCCCGGCCGCTGGCCGGCGTGCGCGTCGTGGAGATCTCCAGCTTCGTCGCAGTCCCGTTGGCGGGCATGACATTGGCTCAACTGGGCGCCGAGGTGGTGCGCGTCGATCCGGTGGGCGGCGCCGCGGATTACCGACGCTGGCCGCTCACCGAGTCCGGCGACAGCATCTACTGGGCCGGGCTCAACAAGGGCAAGCGCTCGCTGGCGGTCGACATGCGGTCTGACGGCGGACAGGAACTGGTCACCCGGCTGATCGCCGAGAGCGGGGTGTTCATCACCAATGTCGCCGGTCGGCAGTGGCATTCGTACGAAACGCTGAGCCGGGTGCGGTCCGACCTGATCCACGTCGAGGTGTCCGGTCGCCACGACGGCGGTACCGGCGTCGACTACACGGTCAACGCCGCCATCGGTTTTCCGATGGTGACCGGCCCCGCCGAACTGACCACACCGGTCAACCACGTGCTGCCCGCATGGGACGTCTCATGCGGCCTCTATGCGGCTCTGTCGGTGGTCACCGCACTGCGCCACCGCGACGCCACCGGAGCCGGCCAGCAGATCAGCATCCCGTTGGAGAACGTCGCACTGGCCACCGCGGGCAACCTCAGCCTGCTGACCGAGGCGATGGTCAACGGCACCTCGCGGCAACGTATCGGCAACGCCGTCTACGGCACCTACGGGCAGAACTTCACCAGCAGCGACGGCATCTCCTACATGGTCGTCGCGCTGACCGGCCGCCACTTCCGCGACCTGACGAACTTGACAGGCACCTCTGAAGCCGTTGCCGCGCTTGCAGATTCGCTGGGTGCGGACTTCTCCGACGAAGGTCAGCGGTACCGGCACCGGGAAGCGTTGAGCGCGTTGTTCGCCGAGTGGTTCAGCACGCACACCGGTGCCGAGATCGCCGCCGCGCTGTCGGCGACGTCGGTGCTGTGGGAGCGCTACCAAAGCTTCGGGGAGACCGCCGTCGACCCGCGGGTGACCGAGAACCCACTCTTCACCGAGCTCGACCAGCCGCGGGTGGGCCGCCATCTCGCCGCGGGTCTGCCGGTGTCTATCGACGGCGCGTACCCGCCGGCGGTCCCCGCCCCGGCGCTGGGCGACGACACCGCCACGGTCCTGGCCGACTGGCTGGCCATCGAACGCGGCCAGATCGACGACCTGTACGGGTCGGGCACGGTCGCGTGAGCACGCTGGGCGACCTGCTCGACGTCACCGAGACCGGGCCGGGCGACTGGCAGGGCCGCGCCTCCGGACCGGCGGGCAAGCGGGCCTACGGCGGCCAACTGGCGGCGCAGAGCCTGGCCGCGGCGGCCCGGACCGTGGACCGCGCCAAGGCGCCGACCGCGATGCACCTGCAGTTCCTGCGCGGCGGTGAGGCCGGTGACCCGGTCGACTACCGGGTGCAGCACGTCCACGACGGCCGCACCGCGGCGT
>NZ_BCRS01000037.1 GCF_001552715.1 Mycolicibacterium vaccae NBRC 14118 = CIP 105934
GGGTCTCGGCGGCGCCGGCCGGGGCGGCCGACTTCGCGAAGTACCAGCGCGCCAGCCCGACCAGCAGGACCGCCGCGGAGGTGAAGAACATCAGCGGGAATCGCTGGATCAGCGGGTAGCCGCAGTTGATCAGGATGTCCTTGAGGCCGTGGATGTCGCTGCTGCTCATCAGGAAGTACGAGGTGGGCACTATGACGAACAACACCAACGGCGGCTGCACCACCGCGGTGAACAGGCCCGACTGCTGGACGGCCAGCACCGCGATCAGGCAACCGAGGACGTACAGCGTGGCGAACGCGGCGGTCAGCGCGCCGTTGCCTGATCCGGCGTCGAACGCGAACCCGATCAGGGACGCGATCACCGCTGTCAGAATGGCGCCCCACCACGGAATCCCTGCGATATCGGGGTGCGCGGAGCGGTGATCGGAAGCCACCGTCGGCCGCGCGCGCTGATCTGACACAGGTCGACCGTACCGGCTTCGGCAATCAGACGCCGCCAGCGATGGGTGGTGTGGCGGTCACACGGCCTAGACTGTGGTCCCCGTGGGCCTCAATCTGGGAATCGTCGGACTGCCGAACGTGGGTAAGTCGACCTTGTTCAACGCGCTGACACGCAACGACGTGCTGGCCGCCAACTACCCGTTCGCGACGATCGAACCCAACGAGGGAGTGGTGGCGCTTCCCGATCCGCGGTTGACCGAACTGGCCCGGATGTTCGGGTCGGAGAAGATCGTGCCGGCGCCGGTGACCTTCGTCGACATCGCCGGCATCGTGAAGGGCGCGTCCGAGGGGGCGGGGCTGGGCAACAAGTTCCTGGCCAACATCCGCGAAAGTGACGCGATCTGCCAGGTGGTGCGGGTGTTCGCCGACGACGACGTTGTGCACGTCGACGGCCGGGTGGACCCCAAGTCCGACATCGAGGTGATCGAGACCGAGCTGATCCTGGCCGACATGCAGACCCTGGAGCGGGCGTTGCCCCGGTTGGAGAAGGAAGCCCGCACCCACAAGGACCGCCGCCCGGTCTACGACGCGGCCGCGGCGGCCGCCGAGGTGCTCGACACCGGCAAGACGCTATTCTCCGCCGGCGTCGACGTGTCGTTGCTGCGCGAGCTGAACTTGTTGACCTCCAAGCCGTTCCTGTACGTGTTCAACGCCGACGAATCGGTGCTCACCGACGAGAAGCGGGTGGCGGAGCTGCGTGAGTTGGTGGCGCCGGCCGACGCGGTGTTCCTCGACGCCAAGATCGAGGCCGAGCTACAGGAACTCGACGACGAGTCGGCGGCCGAGCTGCTCGAATCGATCGGCCAGACCGAACGCGGCCTGGATGCGTTGGCGCGTGCCGGTTTCCACACGCTGAAACTGCAGACCTACCTGACCGCCGGGCCCAAGGAGGCGCGCGCGTGGACGATCCATCAGGGCGACACCGCGCCCAAGGCGGCCGGGGTCATCCACTCCGACTTCGAGAAGGGCTTCATCAAGGCCGAGGTCGTGTCGTTCGACGATCTGATGGAGGCCGGCTCGATGGCGGCGGCCAAGGCCGCGGGCAAGGTCCGGATAGAAGGCAAGGACTACGTGATGGCCGACGGCGACGTGGTCGAGTTCAGGTTCAACGTATAGGCGGATTCCGCTTCAGCATCAGCGATACCTTGCCGCGAGCGTTACGTGGCCATCGCGGCGAGGGCCGCATGGGGCCGCGTCGAGCCAGTGCCAGCTCGTTGCAGACGCTCGACTTCGATGAATCCAGCCATGGATAGCCTGCGGGACAACTCATCGGCAGGCCAGCGGTAGGCGGTCGTCACCTTGTGGTCAAACGTTTCGATGTCGTCGCCATCGAAGAAGCCAATGACGAGCATTCCGCCATCGCGTAGCGTCCGCCGAAACTCCTTGAGGATCGTCGCGAGTTCGGATGGCTCGCAATGGATCAGCGAGTACCACGCAAGGATTCCGGCTAGCGAGCTGTCGGGCGCATCGAGGCTGCGCACAGAGCCGACGGCGAAGTCGAGGTCCGGCCAGTTCGAGCGGGCGCTGCTGATGAACGCCGGTACCAGGTCGATGCCTTCCGCGCTGACACCTAGATTCTTCAGGTAGGCGGTGAGGTGCCCGGGTCCGCAACCGGCATCGAGGACCGTGCCCTCGCAATGTCCGAGACTGCGTTCGAGAAACGTGAGATCTTCGGGATCGACGTGAGCTGTCGCGCCGAACATGTGGATGTAAACGTCGGCCACCTCGGTGTAGCGACGTCGAACAGCGGCGTCGGTCATATCGCAAAGCCTACGAGTTCGGCGCTGTCCGTTGCGCGCACACCGTCGTGATGTTCATCGACAGCGAAATGTGGTGGAGTTCCGCTTCAACGTGTAGAGGGCCAGGTCAGCAGGTATTTACTGGCTGTCCGTCCGCAGTTCGTCCGCAGCAGAGGTAAGCGCCTCTTGGAACAACCTTCCAGCAGCGTTCCGCGTCCGGTCGTTGGCGTTGGGCCATAGGTGCGCGTAGGTATTTAGCGTGACGCTCGGCGACGAGTGCCCAAGTGCCCGCTGAACCGTCACCACATCACAGTTTTCGTTGATGAGTCCAGAGGCATAGAAGTGTCGTAGATGGTGGAGGTCGTAATCGACACCTGCTGCTTTCCTAGCCTTACGCCATAGATAACCGACCGAGTTCTGATGGAGAGGGTGTTCGCCTTTGCCGGGGAATATCCAGCGGTCTGGGCCCTTGTTCGGCAACTGCAAGCGGATGTGCTCGCTCAGCTTGTGCAGCAGTTCATCCGGCACGTAAACAGTTCTCACCGAGCCGTACTTGGGTGGCCGGATCTCGACAGCACCCCCATTAGCCCGCTGGACCTGGCGCTCTATGCGAATCTCCTTGGCAAGGAATTTTATGTCCCCCACACGGAGAGCGGCTGCTTCGCCTAATCTCATGCCTGCGAACCCGCAGAGTGCGACGAAGGCGGTGAAGTGATCGTCCGCATTCTCAAGGAGTTTTCCGACCTCTGCGGGTGTCGGAATAGCCATGGCCTCAGCAGCTTTCGGACGCCTCGGCACGGTGACTTTGGCGGTGATGTCGTGCGCAAGGAAGCGGTCTCCGATAGCCGCCCGAATGACTGCGCGGACGTTGTTGAAGCGCGTCTTGATGGTGGACGCCTCTAGGGGCTTGTCCCTCATCCACTTGATCCACGCCTCGACGTGGGACGGCTTCAAATCTGCGAACGCGACATCACCGAAACTTGCTGATTTGACAGCAAGATTCATGGCTTTGAACGTGCCAGACTCCCACGTCTGCAACTTCGACCATTCCTGGTAGTAGCTGTTGAATGTCACCTTGCCGAGTCGGGGGTCGATGTAGTTGCCGGTCTCTTGCGCGGCGACTATGCCGTTCAGCCATTGCGTTGCTTGGGTTTTTGTGCGGAACCCTTTGGCATGTTCCCGGCTCTCGAAATCAACGTACCGGGCGCGCCAACGCTTTCCGTTCCCTTGGTTCGCGCTTGGGGAGCCATCGGCCTTCTGCCAGCGATCCTCGACTCTGTGACTCGGGTTTCGCTTCTGGGTCATTCGTTGTCGCCGCTCATTTGCAGGATAAGTTTTTCGACCTCGGCGAGCAGGTAGGCGTGCTGCTGGGCGACGCTGTAGAGGTTGTCTCGGCTATGGTCGACGCGCTTGCGCGCCTGTTCAAGTTCCCGTTGCCGCGAGTCGTGATTCGTGGTGTGAGCCATCGGCGAATCGAGCCCGAATACTGTCATTAGCGGCATCTCGAATACCTCGGCTAGGGCGGTCGCCTCGGCAACGCGAAGTGGCCGTGCTCCCCGCTCGATCTTGGCAACGGTCGTTTGGTGCATCTCAAATCCTTGGCGGCGAAGCCGTTCGGCCACATCCTCCTGTGACCAACCTCGGTCTTGCCGCCACCCACGCACGAGTTCGCCAAAGCGCCGTTCCCACGATTCGTGACGCTGACGAGCCAGCGCGAGCTCGTTGATCGCGATTCCAGCGGCTTCTGCCGGGAGTTGCTCGCGGAGGTCGCGGGCTAGTTGTTGACCTTCAACGGCGGCGAGGGCCCAGAGCTCAGGAGTAGTCACCGACACACCGTAAGCCATCAGGACTTGAATATTCAAGCTTCATAGGTTTACTGTTCCACCTCGTCGACATTCGACACGCTTAAAAATCTAAGCGCCATACGATGAGGGGCTGCGACCGCCATGGTTGAGATAGACCTGATGACCACCAAAGAGGTATCGAACGAGCTGGGGATCCCCGTGGGCACGCTTCGGTACTACCGCTGCAACGACGACGGACCAGCGTCTTTCCGGCTGGGTGGCCGGGTCCGATATCGGCGCGCCCAGGTCATGGCCTGGGTCGCTGCTCAAGAAAGCAACACTCGTCGCGGCGAAGGGGTCGAGTGATGTACGACGACGACTCGCAAACACCCACGGTCGATGGCAACGGCAGTGACTCGACTGGCTCAGATCTTCTTAATGACGTGCGCGAGGCGATCCGCCACTTCTGTGTTTTGCCGGGCGAACAAGAACTTGTCGCGGTCGTGTTGTGGTGTGCCCAAACGCATCTAGTGGCGGAGTTCGACTATGCGCCAAGGTTGGTCATCCGCTCGGCAGAAAAGAGGTCGGGCAAATCGCGGCTATTGGAGGTCATCGACGGACTCGTCTACAAGCCACTGCGCGCCGTTAATGCCACGGTCGCATACGTGTTTCGGTCACTTGACACGGAGCCCCCGCCGACTCTGTTGTTCGACGAGGCTGACACGATCTTCGGCTCCAAGAGGGTCGCCGACAAGAACGAGGATCTACGCGGGCTGCTCAACGCGGGCTTTCAACGCGGGTTGCCGTTCGGTCGAGTCGTTGGTCCAGACTTGACGACACAGGAGTTCTCAACATTCGCAATGGCCGCTTTAGCGGGAATCGGCAGGATGCCCGAAACCATTGAGGACCGCGCGGTAGTAGTCGTCATGAAGCGCCGCCGGGAAGAGGAAGCGGTCCATCCGTACCGTCCGCGTCGCGATGGACCGATGTTGCACGACCTCCGCGCCCGCTTGGCCGCGTGGGCCGAAACGGTGCGAGAGCGAGCGGGGGGAACCTACCCCGAGCTACCTTTTGATGACCGGGCCGCTGATGTGTGGGAGCCGCTTGTGTCTGTTGCCGAACTCGCAGGTGGTGAGTGGCCGCACCTCGCTCGGGAGGCCGCTGTAGCAATTGTGACTTCTGCGACGGAAGATGACACTGCGCGGTCGCCAGAACTGCAACTTCTTGCAGACATCCGCACTGTATTCGAAGGCGAGTTCATGAAGTCGCTCGATCTGTGCGGCAAGCTCTGCGCGATTAGCGAGTCACCTTGGGGGCAGTATGAGCTGAGTCCATCGAAGCTGGGGTGGCGTCTTCGTGAATACTCTGTCACGACAGGCCATTCCGAGGACAAGAGTGAACGCGGATACCACCGCAAAGATTTCGCTGATGCGTTCGCCCGCTATCTGCCGCCAGAAAAGCCGTCCGAAGGCGTCCGTCCCGTCCAACGTGACATCGACTCGGATACCCAAGCGGGCAACATGATTGAGCCCCGCGCTTCCTCCCGCACCATCAACGATCTCGAAAGGCAAGCTTCCGTCGGTCACACCAGCGCAGATCCAGTGCCGGACACCTTGGACACCGTCGGACGCCTTGTGGAGATGCAGGGCACCCGACCGAGTCCTGCCGCCATGCCGAAGCATTTGGATACAGGGACCAGCGCACCGTCCGCCCTTCGGACACGACAACGATCCCGCACCAGGGGCCATCACTCTCGACCTCGTCACTGATTCCGCCGAATGGGCGAGACCCGAGTCGGGTGTGGGCTAGGGTTCTGACCGCCCTCAGCACGAGTAACGCCAGGTAGACATACATGGCATGTACTCGCGGCGGGGCATTTTCGGCACTACGTTCTACGTCCATGACGGACTTTTCCCAGTGCTGGTTTAAGCAACTCGACGACTCGGGCACAGCGTCACGCATCCGCCCGGCATCACTGTTAGTGACGCGGGCCGAAGCCGCTCGCATTTTGTCAATCAGCGTGCCGGAGATCGACAACCTGCGAAGAGCTGGAAGACTGTTGGCGAAGAAGCACGGGGCGAGAGTGTTGTTCCCCATGGTCGAGCTAGAGCGTTATGCGGAGTCCTTGCCATGGGAAGTGGACCTGCGCGGCTAATGCGCCGCTGCCCATCTCGGAGCTGCGGGGCATCGAAGACGCAAATATTGCAGCTGAATTGCGAAGACGCGTTACGAGTCAGCACGGTGTGACATGGGCAGACGCGAGCTGACATGGGCTAGGTGCTGACGGCGTCAGCACGCTGAGGACCGCCGTGCAGCTTCTTTTTTCACCGTGTGACCGCTGTATCAGTGAAACGACATGCAAGCTCTACATGGACAAGGAGCTAGGGAAAACAATGACCGAAGAAGAATGGGGCCAGTCCTCCCGCCGGGGCAGTCGTAACGTTTTTCACAATGAGCGTCGTCAGCCTGACCGCTGGTGGCATCCTCGTCCGTACCGCTACCCGTGACTTCAATGCCGAGGCTCAACTGGCAGAGAAGCCGGATATTGACTTTCGGAGTCTCCGCAGCTCACCGAGAGTTGGTGCCGTTGGTGGCATACAGTGGCCAGTGGGCTATACATGCAGGTGAGCGTCTATTTTGCGTTCCTCCTCAAGCTACCCCCAGTGGCCGCAGAATACTGTGCGTAGCGTCTGCGTACTGAAACCGTCTCCGCTGGCTCAACTCATTGACATGGCCGTAATCAGGCTGGTTGGACCTCACCCCTACGGACCCTTCCGCTTGTCACTAAGCATCCTTGTTTGATCTGTTGCACAACGGCCCGCGCCGACACTTAAGTCACTCCACCCCTTCTCGCTGCACGAAGACTCGCCGCGAGTAGGTAATCGACAAACGTGCCACCTTCGAAAGCTGGCGTTCGCCCGGCTTAGCCCGACAATCCTGCATCCGCGAGAAGGCGGGAGTGCAATCGGCACGAAGAACCTCGTGAGGCTTGGCTCATCGGTAGCGGAATTGTGCGTTTCGGGGGAGCGGCCCCTCACGTCGGTCTGCCGACGTACACGCCTCTGGCTTAGCCGATACATGTGCTGTTTGCGCTTCTCGTTGTGGCTCGCCCCGCATGCTGCGATAGTTGGCACGTGGCAGAAAAAACACCGCTTAAGCTGGTGCACGCGACGGTGAACGGCGTACTTGGCCTATACGATCACGAGATTCCCTTCAAAGCCGATAATGACTACGTCATAATTTACGGACCGAATGGTGTCGGAAAAACGAGAACTTTGGAAATAATTGACGCATTATTGCGTCTCGACGGTCAGAAACTGTCTCGGCTCCCATTTGCATCAGCCAAACTAGAGTTTACAAACTCGTACCGTTTGGCTGCGACTCTTCGGAAGTCAAACGATGACGAGGACGATCCGCTGCTATTCGAGCTCTCGAAGGGCAATCGTAAGATTTGCGATTGGCCCTTCACCAGTCAGGATAGTTCGGAGTGGCTATCTGAAAATACGCCATGGGAGCCGTTTGACGATGATTATTGGCATAATCTCCACAACAATGAACTCGTAGCACAGGCGGAGCTGGAATCGCGATACGCCGGCCGAATACCTGTTCGTAAGCCCGCTCCGGACGTATTGCGATCCTTTTCTGAGCGCACACCTTCAATTTTGATCGAGACTCAGCGACTCCGCGCAGTATCATTCGCAAACGCGCGAATGCGACCCGCTCGTATGCGCCGCAAAAAGCCAACGAGCTCGCGCATTTCGGCGCAGGCTATCGAGATGCTGAGCCTCATTGATCAAGCGCAGAGATCGCATTCACAGGTAACTCAGGAGCGAGATCGCACCTTCCCGAGTCGAGTCTTACGCTCGAACCTAAATAAATCACAGGTAAGCGACGCCGTGATACGCGAGCGCTATGAGCGGCAAAACGAATTTCGCGGGCGTCTCGCAAGGGTCGTGCCAGTCCCTCTAGCTGACGACTTGTCCCTCCCAGAAGAGAAGCTTGACTCATGGGCAATAAAGTTGCTCGATTTGTACCTCAGCGACGCAGAAGAAAAGCTTGAGCCGTTTCAGTCACTGCTAAGTCGAATTGAATTGCTTGAGAACATTCTCAATCAAAGGCTGTTGCGGAAACAGGTTGAAGTGAATGCCGCTAACGGGCTAGAGGTAAAAGAAGATGAGACAGGGCGGGTAATCCCACTTGACGCGCTCTCATCGGGTGAGCAGCATGAGATAATCCTGACTTTTGACCTACTGTTCGATGTTCCTGAGGGTGCACTCGTGCTAGTCGATGAGCCGGAGATTTCGCTTCATGTGGGGTGGCAGATGAAATTTATCCCTGACATTCGACGTATCGGGGAATTGCGCAACCTACGGTTCCTTATAGCGACACACTCACCGCAGATTATCAATGGCGAGTGGGACAACGCCGTGAGGCTTGGCCCGTCGGAGGCAGATTTCTAAGTGCGCGAGTATTTAAATGCCGACACGCTGTTTAACACAATCGCGATGCTCCGCAGCGGTACAAACGGTCTAATTTTAGTAGTTGAAGGAACTGACGACCGGCATGTGATCGAACGACATGTTCACGATTCCGTCGTTATCCTTTGCGGACAAGGCGGCAAGCGGGAGTTGCTCGAAGCGGCAGTCTCTGTAGATAAACGGCTCATCGCAAATGTGCGGATAATTGTAGACAGAGATTACGACGACGAAATAACACAGCCACAACCATATGCTGACTGCATCGTCCCATCATCGAACCACGATTTGATTATGGATCTTGTGCTCGCGGATCGGCCTGTAATGCACCGCGTCATCGGAGCGCACATTCGCGGAACCACCGCTTCATCACCGTCACTTGCCGACCAGCTCATTTCCGAAGCATTCTTGGTTGCGGCAAAGGTGAGTATGTTGCGAATGCTAAGCGTGGAAAACGGATGGGAACTGACAATGGCGGGCTTTCCATTCGGCCGTTTTGAAGAGATGAGGCCAAATGCTGAGAACGTTGTGAGACTTGCCCTCGGGCGCTCGAAACCTGGGCCGAAGCGAACGCCAGTACTTCGGACGTTGCGGTCGGCGTTGAAGAGGAGCCCCGAATCTTTAGTGAAGCTCGTCGGAGATCATGATTTCTTCGGCGCTCTGGCCTACATCCTTCGCAATCGAGGTATGGCAGTCGTCAAGGAGACCGTGCTCGCGACAAGCTTCTTCGCCGCAGTCGATTGCCCATCGATGATGAAGACCGACTGGCACGCCGAGATCACGACGTGGTCCCGAGACAACGCCAATCTGCCGAGTTTTACGTGCCCATGCGATTACGCGGCCTGACGGCAGCTGATCTCATATTTAACGTTGCAATATCTAACGTTCCAACTTTCGTAAAGGTAGCAGCGCACCTCAGGCAGGCTAGACACGTGAGAAGCTTTAGAGTTGCCCGGGGCTCGGACTCGCTTACCGGTTCGCCCGCGTAAGCGAGAACATCACTACCGAATACGACAAACATTGCGTACGATCTGCCTACCAGCCGGCCCTCTCAAATCGGGCCGCGTTCGAAGATCGAGGACTGAGCCATGAGCCCTTCCGCGAAAGATGACTGGGCATTGATTTTCGGCACAATTTCCGGACGTTCTGCATTCCGGCCGAGGTCAGCTTGGAGGGCTCTCTGAGATGCAACAGTCACTCATCGTTGTCGTCGTCTTAATGCAGATAATTATCTATCTAGTCGCGGACAATTTGCCGGTTGCGCAGCCAAAAATCATCCATAAGATATTGATATTTATCGGCACTTTGGCAGTTGTCGTATTTACTTTTCTGGATGTCGATTTCTACCAAATGATTATGTCATTGCATCCTCTTGTATTTTTTGGAGTGACAACTACTCTATCAGTAATCCCACCACTCTTGGGATTACTCGAATCAAAATTAAAAGCAAACGGCGAGAGAATCTATTCCACGGGGGGCATGCCGGGAACGACAAACCGACTTCCAATCCATCTGTTGACCAATCTTGCCGGAGCGCTAATCGTGGTTCTCCTGGCGTGGGTCGCACGTCGGTACGCTACACCGAGCGGTATCGTTTCAGATTGGCTCGTGAGCGGCCTTGCGGTAAACATATTGCTTCCGCTAGCGACTATGTCCACTCTCGCATTCGTCCGCCTACAACAGACCCGTGCCTGCCCTGAGCTGGACGATCGCGTTAAGAATGGCCAACCATTCGCAGAGTGTATAGCCGGCTACTCTTTACGGTATTTGCACCAGTTTTCCAATGTCTTATACCTAATTTTCGTCACGTTCTTCGGTGGAGCTACATTCTTATACGTTCTTGCAACTTTAATTGAAGGCGCATATAACGACGGTAATTCCTCGACAGCATCACTTGCATCAATAATTGGAGTCGCCAGCGCGATTCTCGGAACGGTAGCCTCAGCCGCCTGGTTAGCTCTGAAATCGCGGATTGATGTCTATATCAGCAATCGGCGAGATTCGAACGGGCTCCTCGATGTTGAAAGGTGCTTAGTCTCGCTCGGGAACTGTAAACCCGCTAGCTTTACTTTAGAAGAAGTCAGACGACGGCGGAAGGTAATCGAGCAGATTGAAAAAGTCGCAGTCGCAGTTGAGGGTATCCCATCTGTATTAAAATGCAGTCAACCAGTGATTGTACGGGCGGCAGCAGAACGCGCCGCAGCTTTGCGACTGCTACAAGCAGACGTTACTCATATGACTGCTGAGGAACAATCCGACATTAGCGCGGCGCTTTTGGAAACGAAGCGCCTTTACGACCGGGGGCGATGGTGGGATCTGCCTACTGCCGAAGTTGAGACCGTTGCCGAGCTCTCCACGTTAGCTCGGGCACTGTGGAGCCTAGTAGCGGTTGCCTGCTTTGCGGGAATCGTTGGTGTCATAATCATGACTGCGATGGGCATTGTCCCCGCTGCCGCAGCCGCACCGGGGCCGTTTATTTTAGGGGTTGTTCTTTACGGCGCTCTTTCGCGGTTGGGACTTTCGAATGCGTCCATGCAGCAAGCGTTAGATGTCACGGAGAAAGCACAGAAAGGTTTCCTTCCGAAGGCCACTAGCTCCCCGGAAGGCGGAAAGCCGTCTTAGCGCCTAGAGCCTGATCGGACGGTCGGCCGCATCGCTTCGACTCATTCGATCCGGGCGCGTTAGGGAATGACTAACACATACCTCCCCAGTCTCATATCTAAAGTTTCGGGCACGGATTCACCAGCGCGGTTGTGTCACATATAAGCCCACGTCGCGCTGTCTCAGAAGTTGCCTCAATAGTGGTGTCGCAAATCTTGCGTTTCTGCGACTTATGCGACATGCTCAGTACGTGACTACCGCGACCGCCTCGACGACTATGGGCGCTCAACTTGGATACGCACGAGTCAGCACGGAGCACCAGTCTCTCGACCAACAGCTTGACGCGCTTACGGCTGCTGGCGTGAACCAGGACCGGGTGTACACGGACAAGCTGTCGGGTACCTCAGCGCGGGCACAGCGGCCCGGACTTGCCGCACTTCTTGACTACGCACGCGAGGGCGACGCCATCGTTGTGATCGGTATCGACCGTTTGGGTCGCAACGCCGCTGAGGTGATGACGACGATTCGCGAGCTTGGGGAGCGGGGGATCGTGCTGCGGTCGCTGCGCGAAGGCATCGACACATCGAACGCCACAGGCCGCATGGTGGCCGGGGTGCTCGCCAGCCTCGCCGAGCTTGAGTTGGAGCTGGGCCGCGAACGTCGCACAGCAGCGCGGGATGCACGGCGAGCACGCGGCCAATCCATCGGTCGCCCCAAGGCGCTGGATGCCACCAAAGCCGCTCTGGCCCAGCGGATGCATGCCAGCGGGGAGAGCGCGAGCACGATAGCGGCCACGCTGGGAGTCAGCCGTGCCACTGTCTACCGCGTCCTTGCTGCGCAGTCCGAGGAAGGCGAATAGGCCCGCTCAGCCTCTCGTGGTGCCTACCTACTACTGCATCTGGTCGAGCATCGTCGAGAAGGCTGCCTTGAGTGTTAGCGCCTTCTTGACCTCTGGTCTTCTCACACTCGCTGACAGCTCCGTTGGATGCCATTTGAGGGGTGGGGGGTACCCCTTCGGCGGAGGACGTGCCGCCTCGTGTTGCCAGCGGCTGTTCTCTCTCTGGGAATCTAGATCGGAAAAGCCGTTGTCGGGGGCGGCTAACATCGACAATTATGTCTCGACCACCGGTTAACGAGGATATTGCCGCCACCTTCGCCCGGTTCTATCTCGCTGGCAACGGCTCAACTCACACCAAGCTCACCGCCGCGTTCGTAGGAGCGGGGTTTGGCGACGATGCGCCATACGACGAACAGACCCACACGCCCAATAAGGAGATCCGGGTCCGGCAGGCGATACGCGCTGCTGTGCGTCGCCCTGCTCGCGCCCGATTGCTCATCGACTCCCTGCTTCGCGACCTACGCGTCGGTGGTCATTTCGACGATGACTCAATTCCGAGAGACATACTCACGCGGGCGCAGGCTGCATTCCGGAAGCAGGGATGGTCCCTGTCCGCTTCGGGAGACCTGGCCGAAGTCTCGATTAACTTGGACACAGGTGGCCGCCCAGCGCTCAATGAGCAACTGAGCCGCCTGCAACAAGCCAACGATGACCCGGCCCTAGCCCTTGGGTCTGCCAAGGATTTACTCGAAGCGGTCGCTAAATTTGTTCTCGCAGAACTCGACTGGCCCGTTCAACAGAATGCCGATTTTGGCCAGCTCTGGTATTTCGCGAGGGAGCGACTGAACATACTTCCTCAGCAAGTCGCGGGTGATACTCCCGGAGCGAAACACATTAAGTCGGTGCTTCAAAGCGCTTGGACGATTGCTGAGCAAGTCAATGCGCTACGTAACCTCCAAGGCACGGGGCATGGAAGGACGCTGCCAACCGGAGTGACCACCGAGCTAGCTCGGCTGGTCGTGAAAGAGGCGTGCTCCGTAGCTGAGTTCACGCTCACCAGCCTTGACCGCACAAAGGGAAGCCAAGCGTGATGACGATTTGGCGAGTTCACCACGCACCAGGGATCAAATTGGGGGGTTAACTTTCCCGCTCGCGATCTGATTGGTGATCGTCCGCAGTCCGTCCGCAGTAGCTCCGGCAGCCATCCAAAGTCATCAAACCTAACCAACCTCTTGACCTGCGAATACTTAACACAACCAACGCAATAAGCGCTACCAAACTCCCAGCACGGAGTTCCGCTTCAACGTGTAAAAGCCCTGTTCGATGCGACGCCCTCGTCGCTAGGTGAATGCGTACCTTTCGCGACTGTGGGGGATGTGCACGCGATCAGCGAGTTTTTCGTGCAGAGGGCCCACAGTCGTGCGTACTCACCGTACGCACCGCCGAGTCGTGACGTGCTCTACGACGACGTGGCGGAACTCCGCTTCACCACGACCTTGTCGGGGTCCGTACCTATCGTGAGGTTTCGTCCAGCAGACAGCCTGAGGAGTACGCGCCGATGAAATTCGTTTCGACCCGCATCATCACAGCCGAGGTGAAACAACTCGTCACGTTCTACGAGATGGTCACGGGGGCCACCGCCAACTGGGGGAACGAACTCTTCGCCGAGATTCCCACCCCCGTCGGCACGCTGGCCATCGGCAGCGACAAAACGGTACCGCTCTTCGGGGTCGGAGCCGCCGAGCCGGCGGCCAACCGCACGGCGATCATCGAATTCCTCGTCGACGACGTGGACGCGGAGTACGAGCGGCTCCGAGGCAGCGTCGGCGATGTGGTCACGACGCCGACCACGATGCCCTGGGGTAATCGCGCGCTGCTGTTCCGCGATCCGGACGGTAACCTCGTCAACCTGTTCACGCCGGTCACCGACGAGGCACGCGCCAAATTCGGGGTGTGACACCGAAGGTGCCGACGTGGCGCGCGTTCCGGTCCCACCTGTAGAAACCAGGCTGCAGCAGCGTCGCAGGTCCCTACGATCCGACCATGCAGACGGTCCTGTTCGTTCTGGGTCTGATTCTTTTCCTGCTCGGGCTCATCACAGGTGTCGCCGTCCCGTCGCTGAAGAACCCCCGCATGGGACTCGCCAGTCACCTGCAGGGCATGACGAACGGTCCGCTTCTCATCGTCGTCGGTCTGCTGTGGCCCCACGTGAACCTGAGCCACGGTTGGCAGGTCGTCGCCGTGGCCCTGCTGGTGTACGGCAGCTATGCAAACTGGTTGGCAACTCAGCTCGCCGCGATCTGGGGTGCCGGTCGCCGATTCGCGCCGGCCGCGGCCGGCGACCACGAGGCATCGGCGATCAAGGAAGGCCTCGTCAACATGCTGTTGGTGACGCTGGCGCCCGCGATGATCGCCGCCACCCTGATTCTCATCGTCGGCGTCGTGCACTGAGCGCCGGCGAGTTCTCGTGCGCTCTGCGGAGTTCCGCCGGAAAACGGGGTGGATGCGCTGGGCGCCGGACGTACATTCGGGAGATGGCCCAGGACCGGCGCACGGATCGGGTGGAGGACATCCGATCGTTGATCACCGCGGCCGAGCCCGATGTGGTCGAAGAGATCAAGTGGCGGAAGCCGTCGAATCCCGATGGCGTACCGGTGTTCTCGCTGGACGGTCTGATCTGCACCCTGGAGATGTACAAGGACAAGGTGAAGATCACGTTCGCCGATGGTGCGTCCGTCGCCGATCCTGACGGTCTCTTCAACGCGAGTCTGGACGCAGGTGTCCGCCGCGCCATCGACCTGCGCGAGGACGACGAGATGGACCGGGACGCCTTCACGACGCTGATCCGGGAGGCGGTCAACCTCAACCGGGCCAAGAGGGCCGCCAAGAGCAAGAGATGACCGCGGAGTAGCGGTCCCTGAGGACGGCGTCGGTCATCCGCGCGGCGTCAACCGGAAGATCGGGATCTGCCGTCCGGAACCGGCGGTCTTCTCGCGGTAGTCGGCATATCCGGCATACACCTGCTCGGCCAGTTCGTAGAGGCGGCGGTGTTCGTCAGCGTCGGTGACCCGGTGCGCGGTGAACGGCTCCTGACCGAACTCGCACTCCGGATGGGCGCTGAGGTTGTAGTACCACTGCGGATGGCTGCTGCCGCCGAAGTTCGACGCGATCAGGATGACGTCGGCTCCGTCGTGGAAGTAGGTGAGCTGCACTTCGCGCGGCTTGCCCGATTTGGCGCCGACGGTACGCAGTGGCGCGTTGACGATCGGGCTGATGTTGACCCGTCCGCCGGTGAGCCGGAACAACACCGGGTCGGTGCGGCGGGCGATATGGCGCGCCACGAATTGTCCGATCCGGGATCGCCCGAACTGGACGGCCCGGTGGTAGCCGGGACCGCGTCTGCGGTGCGGGTCGACGTAGCGCAGCGGCATTGATGCAAACTACCCGCAGGTGCGGTTTCGAACCCGAGGCTCTCACCGCCAGCGCGGCCGCGCCGTCCGTCGACCGGGCAGCCGGCGGCGCATCGAGCGTTCCAGGCGGACGACGGCCAGCAACGTGACCAGCCCGGTCGCCTGTCTGACGAGCGCCACGGGGCTGGTGCGCTGCCGCCACGTCGGGGTGTGCCGCCCGGCGCGCAGCCCGAGCCGGTAGCCCACATACAGCGCCGCAACCAGCGACGCCGCCACTGCCAGCACGGTCATGGGTCGATCATGCTGCCGCCGGGTCGCGCTGAGGTCACGCTGACGCGTCCATCCGGCGTCCGGCCGCGGTCAGCAGCCGTCATCGCCGACCGCAGTTGCGCTGACCCCGGCAAACCTATGACGAAACGGTGACGTAAGGTACGGCCTGAGCTGGGGGCCAAAAGACGACAGTTTCGAGGTGCAGCGGGTGACAGGGGTTCTGGGCGGTTCCGACGACGACGAGTCGAACGGCGAGAACTACCCCGAGGTTCGCTATCTCCGCCCGAGGGTCGCGCCGCTGCAGCTCCACGTCTGCAACGATTTGCTGTCCCGGCTCGTCGGCTATCGCCTGCAGTCGGTCCAGTTCTTTCCCCGCTATGTGCAGCTGAGCTTCGATTCGCCCGCTGCACCGGACTCCCCGGTTCTGACCTGTGAGGTGTTCCCGGTGGTCGACACCCGCGACGGGCGGATCACGGCCCGCCAGGGCGGCTACGCGGACGCGCTGTGGTCGTTGATCGGGCAGCCTGTCGTCGACACATTCGAAGCGTCCGGTGAAGGGCTCCGCATCTGTTTCGCGGAGACCGCGGTCGTACTGCGGCCCTCCGTCGCGGAACTGCGCGGCCCCGTCATCGCGATGCTGTCGGATTTCGCCGACGGCAACTCGGCGAGCTGGCGACCCGGCGGCGCCGCGTTCGAGTACCTGGTCTAGCCCTCGTCTGCGCGGTACTCGAGGATCGGGTCGCGGCTCTGCAGCGTCTCGCCGGAGATCACCACGAGCTCGGTGGGGGAGAGCCGGTAGGTGGTGGCCCCGTTGCGTGCCTCGAAGCCGACCGCCATCGGCCGCACGTCGTCGAGCTGCAGAGCGGCGCCGTCCTGCAGGCGGACACCCTGGTACTCCAGGGACCCGTCGGAGTCCTCGCACACGACCACCGCCGCGCGCTCGGTGCGCGCGATCGCCGCGGCGCGCTGGTCGTTGTCGCAGCGGGCGGCGTTGTCGACGAATCCGAGTGAGTCGAATTCCAGCGCAGGGGTCTGCGCGGCGGCACCGGGCACGGCCGGACTCGGGGTCGGAGCCGCGGCGGGGATCGGAGCGGGGGCGGGGCTCGCCGGTACGGCCGTGGGACCCGGTTCCGTGGGTGCAACGCCTGACCCGTCGTGCACGGGGAGCTGCTGGGATGGTGAATCCGGTTGCGCCGGCACGGAGTACACCTGCAGCGGCGCGTCACTGTCGGCGGTCAGGATGACGAAGACGACGGCGAGGGTGGCAACCGACGCGAGGACGATCGCGATCGCCGACGTCCGGGCGCTGAACAGACCCCGCTTGGGTGCGTCGAGTTCGGGCGCGGAATGGTCGGTGGTCGTCGGCATGCCAGGCTCCCTCGTTGCGTGCCGCAAAATCTGCTGCGCCTCAGCAAATCACTGTCTGCTCGGCAGACCGATGATATCGGTCGGCGTTTCGCCCTCGGGCTGTGCGGGGCAGCTCAGACCAGGACTTCGATCTCGTCGCCGAGGCGGCATCCCCGCGCCAACGGCAGCGCGTCCCCGCTCCAGAACGATCCGGGATCGAACCAGTTGGAGTGCTTCTCGGTCTGCAACAGACCCATCTCCTCGTAGGTGATCGCGACCGTCTCGGCGCAGTACGCGGTCTCCATCCCCACGGCGGTCCGCGCGGCTTTGCGGCGTCGCGCCGATTCGCGAACTTTGCTGTGCAGGAACGGGATACCACGGGTCAGGTCGCTGACGACCGGCAACCGGCCGCGCATCCAACGGCCGGTCAGCCGGGCGGTCGACGGGAACGGGGTGCCGTCCATCCGGGCGATCACCCGGAGCATGCGGTCTTCCTGCTCGCGGGTCGCGTATGGGGTGAGCTGGCGCAGCCAGCACCGCTGACCGTAGGTGTGCGTCCAACGCTCGACGGCCTGACGCAGGTCGTTGAGCTGAACGCCGCGGTGATGGGTGCCCGTCCACAGGTCCAGCAGTTTGTCGCCGAGCTCGGCGTGCCAGATCAACGGAGGAAGATCGTCGACGGCCACGGTCATCCCGACATGGTTCACCGGGCTGTTGGTCATCGACTGGATCGCCCGGTCGGGGCCGGAGTGTCCGCGGAACAACCAGATGTCACCCGTACGGGTTTCGTCGAGCGCGCGTTCCAGCGGCACCGTGCTTGGACTCACCCCGGCAGCTTATGCACACTGATGGGCATGCGTGGGATCTGGAAGTGGGTCGGGCTGGCCGGCGTCGCCGGTGTCGTCGCGGGTGGAGTGCTGGTGGCGCGGGATCAGCGGCGCCGCAACGCCTACACCCCGGACGACATCCGCACCCGACTGCATCAGCGACTCGCCGAGGCAGACCGCACCGCGTAGAGGGTGTGGGACCCGGAGAATCCCTTGAGTTGTGCCTCCCGCTCGCCGTCGATGTCGAGGTCGTCGCAGTCGGCCACCGCGTCGTGCACCGCACCGCTGATCAGGACTTCGCCGCCGTCGGCCTGGGCGGCCACCCGCGCGGCCATCGCGACGTTGCGGCCGAACAGATCGTCTCCGCGCAGCACCGACTTTCCGGCGTGGATCCCGATTCGCACGCGAATGTCGTTGGGCCGCTTATGAAGCGCATGCTGGATGGCGAGCCCGCAGCGGACCGCCTGTTCGGGCCGGGCGAACGCCACCATGAAGCCGTCGCCCTGACTCTTGACGACGTAACCGTCGTGCGCGTCGACGTGACGGCGCACCGACTTGTCGTGCTTGCCGAGCAACCGCAAGAACGCCCGGTCGCCGATGCGCTCGTTGAGCGCGGTCGACTCCTCGATGTCGGAGAACATGATCGCCAGTCGGCCGTTGGGGGCCAGCCGCGCCAGATCGGGACGTTCCACCTCGGCCCAATCGGCGAGTTCCTCGATCGAGGAGCGCACCGCCGCGCCGAAGCCGTCGCGGCGCAGGATGTTGGCGGTCTGCCACACCGTCTTGACGGCCTTGGTGCCTCCGGTGACCAGCATCTGCCGGGCGTCGAGGCGGTGGCGTAGCTCGTCGGCCTCGTCCCGCGCGGCGTGCAGGCGCCGGGTCTGCACTGCCAGCGCCACCCCCAGCCCGGTGGCAAGCACCGCCAGCAGGCACAGCACGATCAGTGTCCCGGTCATCGCTTCAGTATTGCTGCCGCCGCGGCGCCATCAGCTCAGGTCCAGGCCGCGGTCACGGTCGCCATGTCGAAGTAGTCGCGCCAGGACGCGATCCGCCCGTCGACGATCTCGAAGACCCCGGCGACCGGCAGCGACAGTTCCCGGCCGTCCTTGAACCGCATCACGTCGGTGCGTTCGTTGAAAACCAGCGCACCGGAACTGACCTGGCGGTGCACCTGGAAGTCGATCCCGTCCACCATCCCGGTGAAGTCGGCAATGAACGCCTTGATGGCCTCGCGGCCGACCGCGGGCTCCATCGGAATGTTGTGGTAGACGCCGTCTTCGGCGAAGTAGGCGGACAACTCCTCGGGATCGGGCGTGGCCCACTTCGCGCAGAACTCGGTCACCAGGTCATCGGGAAAGTGCTCCATCCGTCGATGAAACCCAGCGGCGGCAGGTAAATCAAGCCGCCATGGCCGATCCGGGTTACGGGCCTTGGTCGTCTTCGGGGAGGAGGTAGCGGTCGGGGTGGTGGTAGCCGTTGACGCGGTGTTGGCCCGTATCCAGCTCCGGGGGCGGAATCCATTCGGTCTGATTATTGGTGTTGCGGGCGGTGCTCCAGCCCGTCTTGTCGAGCATGCGGTGATCTGAGGGGCAGGCGAAGGTCAGCTCGTCGATGTCGGTGTGGCCGCCGTCCTTCCAGTCGGTGGTGGCGTGGTGGACCTGGCACCAATACCCGGGAGCGCTGCACCCGGGCCGCGTACAGCCGCGGTCTCGGGCGTGCAGCACGATGCGTTGGGCGGCGGTGGCCAAGCGTTTTGACCGGCCCAGGTACAGGGATTGGCCGGTGTGTTGGTCGTAGACGTAGAGGTAGTGGTGGGCGTTGGCGGCCATCCGGATCAGGTCCCGCATGGGCAGCAGTGATCCGCCGCCGGTGACCGCGACCCCGGCCCCCTTCTCCAACTCCTGCAAAGTGGTCGACACGATCACCGTGGTCGGCAACCCGTTATGCGAACCCAACTCGCCCGAACTCAGCGCATTACTACCGACGGTCTCCAGTGCGTCGTGGCGGCGCTGGGCCGGGGTGCGGGTGTCGGGTCCGTCGGTGTCGGTGTCGGTGTCGGTGTCGGTGTCGGTGTCGGTGTGGGTGCCGGGGGCGGCCAGGGTGGCGAACACGGCGTCCCATACCGCGCGGGCCTGCGGAGTCAGATAGCCACTGATGCGGCTCATCCCGTCGGGCCGTTGTTCGCCGACGGTGATGCCGCGTGTGCGGGCCCGTTCGCGTTCGGCGTCCTCGGGTGTGGGGCCGTCGGGGTCGACGTGGCCGAGAAGCCGGTGGGCGGCACGGGCCACCGCCCGCGGGCCTACCCCGCACGCCAGCGCGGCGAGTTGGGCATCGGCGGCGGCGCGGGTACCCACATCCACCCAGGACGGCAGCGCACGGTGGAACTCCGCGATCACCTCGACATGCTCGGCGTCGAGCAGGCCCTGCGCCTGCGCCGCCGCGGTGGCCTCCCATACCGGCGCCAACGGTTCCCCGGTAATCGACCGGCGCGGACCCAAAGTTTCCGCCCGCGCCAGACGGCGGGTGGCCTCCCGGTCACTGACCCGCAGCGCGGTGGTCAGGACTTTCTTCCACGAGGATTCGCCGAGTCGGCAGGGTTCGGTCTCCTCCATCAGCCGGCTCAGCACTCTGTGCTCCACGGCCGGAATCGACCGCAGCACTGTGGTCAGCTGGCTGAGCAGCCCGATCAGCTCGCGGTGGGACACCTCGTCGGCGGCCTTGGACAGCACGGCGACCTGTTCGGCGATCGTCCCCACCGCCTCGGCCACCAACTCCATACCTCGAACACTAGTTCGAAGCTCCGACAACTCCGGGCTACCAGCCCTCGGTGAGCACCCGGTCGAGGGTGTCGACATAGAAGTCGGCGGCCTCGACGTCGATGCACAGCGGCGGCTTGGTCTTGAGAATGTTCTGGTGGTCGCCGGTGGGCTGGATGACCACACCCAGGTCGAGCATCCGGTCGCAGATCGCCGCGGTCTCCTCGGTGGCCGGCTCCAAAGTCCTTTCGTCACGGATCATCTCGACACCGAGGTACAACCCGAACCCGTGCACGGTGCCGACGATCGGATGACGATCGCGCAGTGACTCCAGCCTGGACTTGAGGTGTCCGCCGACCCGGAGCGCGTTGTCCTGCAGGCCTTCGTCGCGCAGCACGTCCAGCACCGTCATCCCGATCGCGCACGAGAGTGGGCTGCCGCCGGTGGAGGAGAAGAAATAGCCCTGCCCGGCGAACGCGTCGGCCACCGCCCGAGTGGTGATCACCGCCCCGAGCGGATACCCGTTGCCGGTTGCCTTGGCCACCGAGACGATGTCGGGCACCGCGTCCTGCTGCTGGAAACCCCAGAACCATGTGCCGAGCCGGCCGTAGCCGACCTGTACCTCGTCCGAGATCGCCAGCCCGCCGCCGGCCCGCACCGCGGCGTACACCTGCTGCAGGTAACCGTCGGGCAGCGCCATGCCGCCGGCGTTTCCGTACACGCTCTCGCAGATGAACGCCGCCGGCGGACGACCTGAGGCGACCAGAGCTTGGATCTGGGCTACCGCCTCCCCGGCGTACCGGTGGGCCTCGGCGCCGCGGAACTTGCCGCGGAAACTGTTCGGTGACTCCACGGTGTGCACCCAATCGGGCCGCGTGGCAAGCGCATTGGGGTTGTCGGCGGTCGACGTCGACACCGCGTCGGTACCGTAGGTCCATCCGTGATAGGCCTCGCGGACCGCGACCACATCGCGCCGTCCGGTCGCCGCGGTCGCCAGCCGGATCGCCAGGTCGCTGGCCTCCGATCCCGAGTTGACCAGGAACACCGTGTCCAACGGCTCGGGCAGCAGAGCGGCCAGCCGCTCGCTGAACTCGACGACGGACTCGTAGTTGAACCGTGAGTTGGTGTTCAGCCTGCGCAGCTGACGGGCGGCGGTGTCGGCGATTCGCGGATGCGCGTGCCCGAGCACCGTCACGTTGTTGACCATGTCGAGGTAGCTGCGCGCCGCCGTCGACATCAGAAAGTGGCGTCGGCCGCGCTCGATCTGCGGGGGCGTGCGGTAGTAGAACTCCTGCACCGCAGCGAAACTGGAATGCCGCCGCGACACCAGGTCGGCGCCGGCGGCGGGCTCGTCCAGCGGAGACAGTCCGAGCAGTGGTCTGGGGTCACGGCACAGGGCCAGCCATCCGGGGGCGAGGTCGGACCGGACATACGAAGGAGCTGCCGGCGCTCCGACCGGACGCACCGCCACCTCGAACCGCCGGCCCGCGCGGGCGGTGCCGACGGTCTCGCCGGCGATGACCGGGCCTGTTCCCGTTGGCGTCACGCCGGCCACTGTGACCTCGAAGTCCTTGCCGCGCACCGTGACCGCTCCGGTCGTGTCGTGATCGACGTCGCCGTCCCACGGGGCCGCGATCTCGGTGTCGGACGCCGTCCACACCTGGACGCCGGTGGACACCACCTCGGGGCTGTCCTGACTGAGTCGGGGCGCCCGGCACAGTGCCGCCTCGCCGAAGCGGGTCACGACGACGGTGGCACCCCGATGCAGTGCGGCTCCGGCGGCTTCTTCGTCGATGTCCGGCCGGAGCCGTCCCGCGTCGTCGTACGCGTCGTCATAGATCTCTGAGGTGGTGGACAGGTCGAGGGTGAGCGCGGCTGACCGGTCCACACCGATCATCTGGGCCTTCACCCGCGGCGCAGACGACTTCTGCGTCAACCCCAGTTCGGCCTTGATCAGCGCGGTCATCACGTCGAGCGGGACCGAGGTGGCGAGCTCGAACATCCGGCGTTCCCCGTCGGACTGCTCGGTCAGGTAGTCGTTGGCGGGATCCAGGGCGACCTGCTGTGCCCCGCTGACGATGAGCACCGCGGTCCGCAACACCAGCATCGGCCACAGCGCCTCGGCCTCGGCCGCCGACAACGGACGCACAGCGTGGAAGGCCTTGAGCGCGGGCATCACCGACGTCAGCTGCGCGCCGACATGTCCCAGCACGCAGGAGGCGGTGATGGCCAGCTCGGAGACCGCCCACGTGTGGGACAGGTCGCCGAAGTCGATGACGCCGTCCGGGTGGCGGCCCGAGACCACCACGTTCGCATCGGTGAGGTCGAGATGTACTGCCTGCCTGGGCAACACGTCGTCGAGCGGGGCGATCCGCGACCACGCCCGCCGAGCCGCCTGCAGTAGCCGGTCCCGCAGCGCCTCGTCGTCGACGTGTGCGCTCAGCGCCTCGACCGTGTGCAGTCCGAAGCGCAGGTCCCACTGCAGGATCCGGTCCAGCCCGGGATGGGTGAACCGGGCCAGCGCGCGGCTGGCGCGCGCTGCGACATCCCCCAGGCCGGCGACCTCCTCGGGGCTCAGATAACCCTTCTGTACCAGTGTGCCGCCCGGAAGGTACCGCAGCAGCCGCACGTAGGCGGTGCCGTCGACGAGTCCGGTGACCGCCGAACACTTCTGCCCTGCCAGGTTCGGTAGCGGAACCGCCACGCGCAGGCCGGGTTCCGTGTCGGCGATCAGCTGCGCCGCCTCGTCCTGGGCCGCCAGTTCCTCCGCCGTGAACGCCGGGTTGGCGATCTTGAGGACTCCGAGTACAGCACCGTCCTCGGCGTGGACGCGAAAGTTCTTGTCCTGCTGGCTTCCCAGCGACTCGACGCGCGCGGCGAGGCCGTAGTGGTCGGCCAGGATGTCGCACGCCTGCTGCTCGCTGACCTGCGGTGCGGGCAGCTCAGGCTGCTCCAGGAAATTGAACCCGCGAGCGCTCATCGCGTTGCTCTTCATCGCAAAACAAAGTCGATCACGACATCGGAGAACGCATCATTGTCGTCCCCGGCCGCGGTGTGTCCGGCGCCGGAGAGTTCGACGAACTCGGCCGCGGGTACCTTGGCCAGGAAGTCCTGCACCGCATCCTCGCTGACCACATCGGACAGTTTCCCGCGCACCAGCAGGATCGGGATGGTCAGTTCGATCGCGGACTGCTCCAGCGATTCCACCCGCACGAACGGGTCCTCGTTCGGCTTGGTCAGGAACGCCGGATCCCAGTGCCAGTACCAGCGGCCGTTGCGGTGGCGCAGGTTCTTCTTGAGGCCCTCCGGGCTGCGCGGTCTGGGCCGGTGCGGCAGATACGCGGCCACCGCGTCGGCAGCCTGTTCCAGCGATTCGAAGCCGTGGATGTGGCTGAACATGAAATCGCGGATGCGTGCGCTGCCGTCCTTCTCGTAGCGCGGCACGACGTCGACGAGGATCAGCCGCACCACCCGCTCGGGACCGGCCTGTCTGGCCGCCATGATGCCGGTCAGGCCGCCCATGCTCGCACCGATCAGCACGGTGGGCCGGCCGATCTGGTCGAGCACCGCGCGGGTGTCGGCGCACAACGACTCGACGGTGTAGTTCGCGTCGGGGGAGCGGTCACTGTCTCCGTGGCCGCGGCTGTCGAGAGCCACGACATGCAGACCCTCCCCGGCCAGGATCTGCCCGGTCTTCTTCCACGAGAACCTGTTCTGACCTCCACCGTGCAACATGAGCACCGAGGGCCGCGCCGAATCGAAGCCGGGTGTCCGGGCCGGGTTGTTCCACTCGTCGGCGACCAGGGCCAGGTCCTCGGCGCCACGGAAGGTCACGGTCGCCGGATCGTTGCGGGTGGTGCTCACGGGCGTCCTCTCGACTGTTTCCCCGGCTCACGCTACTGCGCGGACGCGTTGTCGCCATCTCGGGCCCGCTGCGGTGTCCGGGACCTTAATATTTACGGTTGTGCAACCGGGGGGACAACACGAGGACGACCGGCGGCGAATTGTCGCCGCCGCATACCGCTGCCTGGCGCAGCCGCACGCCGGGCCGGTTCCGGTGCAGGCGATCCTGCGCAGCGCGGGCGTATCCAGCAGGGCTTTCTACCGCCACTTCTCGTCCAAGCACGACCTGTTCCTCGCGCTACTCAAGGAGCAGTGCGAAACCGTCGTCGCCCAGGTGGACGCCGTCGCCGCCGCGGCGGTCGGCACACCGGCCGACCAGCTCTCGGCGTGGATCGCGGTCATGTTCGATCTGGTGCTGGACCCGCAGCAGCGGCTGGAGCTGACGGTCATCGACTCGGAGGAGGTGCGCGTCGCCACCGGCTACCGCACGATGAGGGACCGCTTCCACGTGGCCCGCGAGCGCTCACTGACCGAGATCCTGCGCCGCGGTCTGCGCGACGGCACCTTCCCGCTGACCGAACCCGACTCCGATGCCGTAGCGATCAACGCGATCGTCAGCCGGGTGCTGGCCAACCAGCACACGGACGACCCGCAGGCGCGCAAGCAGGCCGAAACGGCGGTGCGTGACTTCGCCCTGCGGGCCGTGGGCGCACCCGAACGGCGCTGACGGGGACGCGCCCGGCGATGAGTCCGCGCCCGCGTCGTGGTCTCAACGGTGTCGAGACACCCGCCCCGAGAGGAGCCCTCATGCCCACCATCACCCCGTCGCTGTGGTTCGACGACAACGTCGAGGAGGCCATCGCGTTCTACAGCGCGATCTTCCCGAACTCCGCGGTCGAGACCATCGAGCGCTACACCGAGGCGGGGCCGGGAACTCCCGGCCAGGTGGTCGCGGCAACGTTCACTCTCGACGGTCAGCGCTTCATCGGTATCAACGGCGGTCCGCAGTTCCCGTTCACCGAGGCGGTGTCGTTCACGATCGCGTGCCGCGATCAGGCCGAGGTCGACTATTACTGGGACCGCCTGGTCGAGGGCGGCCAGGAGTCACAGTGCGGCTGGCTCAAGGACAAGTTCGGATTGAGCTGGCAGATCGTGCCGGAACGGCTCACCCAGCTCACCAGCGACCCCGATCCGGCCCGCGCTGCCGCGGCCACCAGGGCGATGCTGGGCATGAGCAGGATCGTCGTCGCCGATCTGGAGGAGGCCGTCGCGGGTCTCTAGCTCACCGAACATCTCCCGTGTTGCCCGGCCAGAATCTGTTGATATACGGTTCAGCCCGTCCTCACCTGTGTAACCTTCACCCGATCCAGGTCGGCCAGGCCGGTTCGCGGAGGACCAATAGTGGTAGGTGTACACAAGGAGGCCGGTTCGATGGTGGCTTCCGGCGTGGTCAAACCTGTCCGCGCGTTCGGTGGTTTCTTCTCGATGGTGCTCGACACCTTCGTGGCGATGTTCAGGCCACCGTTCGCCTGGCGTGAGTTCATCACTCAATCCTGGTTCGTCGCACGGGTATCGATCATCCCGACGCTGATGCTCACCATCCCGTACACGGTGCTGCTGACCTTCACGTTCAACATCCTGCTGCGCGAGTTCGGCGCCGCGGACTTCTCCGGCACCGGAGCGGCACTCGGCACAGTGCGCCAAATCGGCCCCATCGTCACGGTACTGGTGGTCGCGGGTGCCGGCGCCACAGCGATGTGCGCCGACCTCGGGGCGCGCACCATCCGGGAGGAACTCGACGCGCTGCGCGTGATGGGCGTGGATCCCATTCAGGCGCTTGTCGTTCCGCGGGTGCTGGCGGCGATGCTGGTGTCGCTCGCCTTGTCGGCGACGGTGATTCTGGTCGGCCTGGCCGGCGCCTACTTCTTCTGTGTGTACATCCAGAACGTCTCGCCGGGTGCGTTCGCAGCCGGGCTGACGTTGATCATCGGTGCGACCGACGTGATCATCGCGCTGGTCAAGGCGGCGCTGTTCGGCTTGTCCGCCGGTCTGATCGCTTGCTACAAGGGCATTTCGGTCGGCGGCGGACCGGCCGGCGTCGGCAACGCGGTCAACGAGACCGTGGTGTTCACCTTCATGGCGCTGTTCGCGATCAACATCGTGGCCACGGCCGTCGCCGTCAAGGTGACGATGTGACGATTTCGCGCCCGCACTCCCAGTTCCCCTGGCTCAAAGCCCGGTATCGAGCCCTGGCCGGCCCGTGGAACCAGATCGGTGTGCAGACCAAGTTCTGCGGACGCACGCTGCGCTCGATGCTGTACGCCGTCACCCGTTATCGCATCGAGCTCATCCGGCAGGTCGCCCAGATGGGTTTGGGCGCAGGCGCATTGATCATGATCGGCGGCACGGTCGCGATCGTCGGCTTCCTCACCGTCACCACCGGCGCGCTGGTTGCGGTTCAGGGCTTCACCGACTTCTCCGAGATCGGTGTGGAGGCCCTGACCGGATTCGCCTCGGCGTTCTTCAACGTGCGGCTGATCGCACCGGCGACCACGGCGGTGGCACTGGCGGCGACCATCGGCGCCGGCGCGACCGCGCAGCTGGGCGCGATGCGGATCAACGAAGAGATCGACGCGCTGGAGGTGATGGGCATCCGCAGCATCGCCTATCTGGCCTCCACGCGCGTGGTAGCCGGTTTGCTGGTGGTGATCCCGCTGTACTGCGTCGGCGTACTGGCCTCGTTCTGGGCGGCGCGATTCGGCACGACGGTGATCTACGGCCAGTCCACGGGTGTGTATGACCACTACTTCCGCACCTTCCTGAACCCGACCGACCTGATCTGGTCGTTCCTGCAGTGTGTGGCGCTGGCCGTGGTGATCATGCTGGTGCACACCTATTACGGGTTCAGTGCCCGCGGCGGGCCCGCAGGCGTCGGCGAGGCCGTCGGGCGTGCGGTGCGCACCTCCCTGATCCTGTCCGCGTTCGTGCTCGTGATGATCTCGCTCGCGGTGTACGGGCAATCCGGCAACTTCAACCTGGCGGGCTGAGGCGTGGACGACGAAGGCCTCAAACCGGGCTGGTGGACGCTGATTCTGGTCGTGCTGTTCGCGGCGGCCATCGGGCTGACCTACGCGATGTTCACCGGAAGCCTGAAATCCACTGTGCCGGTGACGCTGACCTCCGACCGGGCCGGGCTGGTGATGGAGACCAACGCGAAGGTCAAGCTGCGTGGCGTGCAGGTCGGGCGGGTCGCCGACATCGCGGTCACCGGCCGGCAGGATCCCACGGTCGCGCTGCAGCTCGAGATCGATCCCGATCAGCTGCAGTACATCCCGGCCAACGTCGAGGCCCAGATCCGGGCGACCACCGTGTTCGGCGCCAAGTTCGTCGACCTGGTCTTCCCCGACGACCCCAGCAGCCGGCGGCTCGAAGCCGGCCAGGTGCTGATGTCGCGCAACGTGACCACCGAGGTCAACACCGTGTTCCAGAACCTCGTCGCGGTGCTCGACCAGGTCGACGCGGCCAAACTCAACAGCACCCTGTCGGCGCTGGCCGACGGTGTCCGCGGCCAGGGCGAGCGCATCGGGCAGGCCACCACCGACGCCAACGAGGTGCTGCTGGCGCTCAACCCCCGTCACGAGACCATCCAGGCCGACCTGCAGGCGCTGGACCAGTTCAACCAGACCTACAGCGCCGCGGCCCAGGACATCCTGGCCACGCTCGACGCCGCATCGACCATCAGCACCACCGTGGTCAACCAGGCCGAGGAACTGGACGCGCTGCTGCTGTCCACGCTCGGGCTGTCCAACAGCGGCATCAACCTGCTGGCGCCGAACCAGGCCAATCTGATCAAGGCCGTCAACACGCTGGCGCCGACGACGAACGTGCTGCACAAGTACAGCCCGTCGTACACGTGCCTGCTGCTCGGCGCCAAGCACCTGCTCGACGAAGGCGGATACCAGGCGCCCGGCGGCAACGGCCGCACCCTGGTGCTCGACGCCGGCCTGTCCTTCGGTGACGACCCGTACAAGTACCCGCAGCACCTGCCGATCGTGGGCGCCAAGGGTGGCCCCGGCGGAAAGCCGAGCTGCGGTTCGCTGCCCGTCGTCGCCGACAACTGGCCGGTGCGCAACCTGGTCACCAACACCGGCTTCGGCAGCGGGCTGGACTGGCGCCCGAACCCGGGCATCGCGTTCCCGATGTACGCGAACTACCTGCCCACCACCCGCGCCGTGCCGGAACCGCCGAGTGTGCGGAACATGTTCGGCGGCCCGGCCATCGGGCCCGTCCCGTACCCGGGAGCCCCGGCCTACGGTGCCCAGCTGTACGCCCCGGACGGCACGCCGCTGTGGCCGGGCCTGCCGCCCGCACCGCCGCCGGGGGCTCCGCGCGACCCCGGACCGCGACCCGGTTCGGAACCGTTCGTGGTGCCCAACCCGGCCCAGATGCAGCCGACGGCCGTGCCGTATCCGTTCGTGCCGCCGCCGGTCCCGGCGCAGCCCGGACCGCCCCGTTAGTTCCCGCCCGCCCCGAACACACTGAGAGGTAACCGATGTCAGTCAGTATCCGACGGGACGCGACGCGTCTCGGGGTGTTCCTGGCTGTCTGCCTGCTCGGGGTGTTCGGCCTGTTCGCGGTGTTCGGGCAGATGCGTTTCGGTGAGAAGAGCCACCGGTATCTGGCCGAGTTCGTGAACGTGACCGGCCTGGAGACCAACGACTTCGTCCGCATCGCCGGCGTCGAGGTCGGCAAGGTCAAGAACGTCGAGATCCAGCCGGACACCACGGCTCTGGTGGAGTTCACCGCCGACGACTCGGTGGTGCTGACCGAGGGCAGCCGCGCCGTCATCCGCTACGACGACCTGATCGGCGGCCGCTACCTGGCGCTGGAAGAGGGCGCCGGAGGCACGGCCACGCTGGCGCCGGGCCAGACGATCCCGCTCGCCCGCACCTCGCCGGCACTGGATCTCGACGCGCTCATCGGCGGCTTCCGGCCGCTGTTCCGGGCGCTGGATCCGGACCAGATCAACGCGCTCTCAGGACAATTGATCTCCGCGCTGCAGGGGCAGGGCGGCACCATCAACTCGTTCCTGGCCCAGACCGCGGCGCTGACCAGCACGCTCGCCGATCGCGACCAGCTGATCGGCGAGGTCGTCGTGAACCTCAACACCGTGCTCGGCTCGCTGGGCGACCAGAGCGATCAGTTCGCCAAGGCCGTCGACGCGCTGTCCGAACTGGTCGACGGGCTGGCCTCGCGTGGCCGGGAGATCAGCGACGGGCTGGCCTACACCAACGCCGCGGCGGGCAGCATCGCCGACATGCTCACCGAGGCTCGCCCGCCGCTGAAGAAGACGATCGACGAAACCGACCGTGCCGCAGGCATTGTCGTGGCTGACCACGAGTACTTCGACAACGTGATCAACACGCTGCCCGACGCCTACCAGGCCCTGGCGCGGCAGGGGATCTACGGCGACTTCTTCAGTTTCTATCTCTGTGACATCGTGCTCAAACTCAACGGCAAGGGCGGACAACCGGTGTACGTCAAGGTCGCCGGGCAATCCAGCGGGAGGTGTGCGCCGCGATGAGGCCCTTCGGAGAACGCAACCAGGTGGTCGTCGGCGCCGTCGGGCTCGGCGTCACCGCCGCCGTCATCCTCGGCGCGGTGAACTACGACAAGCTGCCGTTCGTCGACCCGGGCCGTGAGTACACCGCGCACTTCGCCGAGGCGGGCGGTCTGACCACCGATGCCTCCGTTCAGGTTTCGGGGTTCAAGGTGGGCCAGGTCAAGTCCATCGAACTGGACGGACCGCAGGTGCTGGTGACCTTCACCGTCGACAAGGACATCCGCCTCGGTGACCGCACCGAGGCCGCGATCAAGACGAAGGGCCTGCTGGGCACCAAGGTCCTGGAGGTCGTCGCCCGCGGTGACGGCCAGCAGGACGGTGTCATCCCGCTGGACCGCACCACCTCGCCCTACCAGCTTCCCGACGCGCTCGGCGACCTGTCGGCGACGATCAGCGGACTGGACACCGATCAACTGTCGGAGTCCCTGCGGGTGCTCTCGACGACGTTCGCCGACACCCCGCCGCAGCTCAAGATCGCCGTCGAGGGTGTGGCGCGGTTCTCCGACACGCTCAACGAGCGCGACGCGCAGTTGCGCGGCCTGCTGGCGAACGCCAACAAGGCGACCACGGTGCTCGCCGAGCGCAGCGATCAGGTGGTCAGCCTGGTCTCCGACACCAACGCGCTGCTGGCCGAACTGCGCAACCAGAGCGCGGCGCTGGACCAGATCTCGGGCAACATCTCGGCGCTCAGCCACCAGCTGCAGGGTGCGATCGGCGAGAACCGCGCCACCGTCAAACCCGCGCTGGACAAGCTCAACGGCGTGCTGACCATCCTGGACAACCGCAAGGAGCGGCTGCAGAAATCGCTGAGTCTGCTCAACCAGTACGCGATGTCGCTGGGGGAGTCGGTGTCGGCGGGCCCGTTCTTCAAGACCTATGTGGCCAACCTGCTGCCCGGCCAGTTCCTGCAGCCGTTCATCGACGTCGCGTTCTCCGACCTGGGCCTCGACCCGAATGTGCTGCTGCCGTCCCAACGCAGCGATCCGCAGGTCGGCCAGGCCGGCACCCCGGCGATGCCGGTGCCGTTCCCGCGGACCGGCCAGGGCGGC
>NZ_BCRS01000038.1 GCF_001552715.1 Mycolicibacterium vaccae NBRC 14118 = CIP 105934
GGGAGCCGCGGATGACGATTCCGGACGCCATCACCGGCAACCCGGGAGACCAGGGCTGCGGCCCGGCGGGGATCCCGCTGCCCGGGCCGACCGGCTGCTACCCGTACCGCGAACCTCCGCCCGCGCCGGCACCGGGCGGTCCGCCGCCGGGTCCGCCCGCACCCGCGCCGCACGGTATCGAGTCGACACCGAGCCCGAACCCGGGCGCGGTGTTCGATCCGGCCCCCGGTGAAGCGCCTCCGCTCGTTCCCGCGGAGGGCAGGCCATGAGAAATCTCCGGACCTGGGTCGGCCTCGTGCTGGTCCTGCTGCTGGTCGCCGGCGTCGCGACGCTGGTGCGCACCACCGACAAGGTGAACAGAGTCAACGTCGTCGCGTACTTCGAGAACAGCAACGGCATCTACGTCGGTGACGACGTGCGTGTCCTCGGCGTGCCGGTCGGCAAGATCACCTCGATCGACCCGGAACCCGAGCGCGTGAAGATCTCGTTCTGGTACGACGAGCGCTATGAAGTGCCGGCCGACGCGAAGGCCGCGATCCTGTCGCCGGCCCTGGTGACCGCCCGCGCGATCCAGCTGACCCCCGCCTACACCGGAGGTCCGGTGATGGGCGACGACACCGTGATCCCGTTGGAGCGCACCGTGGTTCCCGTCGAATGGGACCAGGTGCGCCAGCAGTTGCAGCGCCTCAGCGAGACGTTGCAGCCCACCGAACCCGGCGGGGTGAGCCCGCTCGGCTCGGTCATCAACACCACCGCCGACAACCTGCGCGGCCAGGGCGTCAACATCCGGCAGACCGTCATCAAGCTGTCCCAGGCGATCTCGGCGCTCGGCGACCACAGCACCGACATCTTCTCGACGATCAAGAACCTGGCGATCCTGGTGTCGGCCCTGCAGGACAGCACCGACCTGATGCGGCAGCTGAACCAGAACCTGGCCTCGGTCACCGGCGTGCTGGCCGACGGCCCGGACGAAGTCGGCGCCGCGGTGCGGGATCTCAACGACGCCGTCGGCGAGGTGCAGAGCTTCGTCGCCGAGAACCGCGAAGCGCTCGGCACCACCTCGGACAAGCTGGCGGGCGTCACCACCGCGCTCAACGAGAGCCTCGAGGACATCAAGCAGTTCCTGCACGTGGCGCCGACGACGTTCCAGAACTACACCAACATCTGGCAGCCCGCCCAGGGCGCGATCAGCAGCGTCCCGCAGATCAACAACTTCGCCAATCCCATCCAGTTCCTCTGCGGCGCAGTGCAGGCCGCGTCCCGGCTGGGTGCCGAGGAGTCGGCCAAGCTGTGCGTGCAGTACCTGGCGCCGATCATCAAGAACCGCCAGTACAACTTCCCGCCGCTGGGACTCAACCAGCTCGTCGGCGCCACCACCCGGCCCAACGAGCTGACCTACAGCGAGGATTGGCTGCGCCCGGACTACATCCCGCCGGCCGCTCCGCCGCCGCCGGGGCTGCCCGTGCCGCTCGGCGCCGAGCCGGAGACCCCGGCGCTGGCCGCCGAGGCCCCGACGACGACGAACCCGGACGACGGTCTGCTGGGCATGATGGTGCCGGGAGGAGGGTCGTGACCACCTCCAGGACCCGACTCGGGGCCGGCGTCGCGGTGCTCTGCGCGGCACTGGTGACGTCCGGCTGCAGCGACTGGCGCGGCCTGAACTCCGTTGCGCTGCCGGGAACTCAGGGCGGTGGGCCCGGCTCGTTCACCATCCAGGCGCAGATGCCGGACGTCGACAACGTCGAGCAGAACTCACGCGTGCGGGTCGGCGACGTCAACGTCGGCACCGTCACCAAGATCGAGCGCCAGGGCTGGAACGCGCTGGTGACGATGTCCCTCGATCGCGACGTGGTGCTTCCGGCCAACGCGGTCGCCAAGGTCGGTCAGACCAGCCTGCTCGGCTCCCAGCACATCGAGCTCGCCGCGCCCACCGAGGATGCGCCGCAGGGCAGGTTGGCCCAGGGGGCGGTGATCCCGTTGGCGTCCGCGGGCGCATACCCGACCACCGAGCAGGCGCTGGCAGCGGTCGCTCTGCTGCTCAACGGCGGCGGCATCGGCAACATCCAGGACATCACCGATGCGCTGTCGACCGCGTTCACCGGACGCGAGAACGACCTGCGCAGCCTGATCGAGCAGCTCGACATCGCGGTCGGGCACCTGGAGGACCAGACCGACGACATCATCGCGACCTCCGAGAGCCTGAACACCCTGGTCGGTCAGATCGCCGAGCAGAAGCCCGTGGTGGACCGGGCGCTCAAGACGATCCCGGATGCGCTGGCGGTACTGCGCGACCAGCGCGACACCTTGTCCGAGGCACTGGTGCAGCTCGGCCGGTTCAGCGCGCTGGCCGCCGACTCGGTCAACCAGACCCGCGAGGCGCTCGTCCAGGAACTCAAGGACCTCGGCCCGGTGCTGCAGTCGCTGGCCGACGCCGGACCCGCGCTCACCCGCTCGCTGAGCTTCCTGCCGACGTTCCCGTTCCCCAAGGAGACGCTGACGAACTGGATGCGCGGCGACTACGCGAACCTGACGCTGGTCGTCGACCTGACGCTGAGCCGCCTCGACTCCGGCTTCTTCACCGGCACCCGCTGGGAAGGTGACCTGACCGAACTGGAGCTGCAGTGGGGCCGCACGATCGGGCAGATGCCGAGCCCGTACACCGCGGGCAACCCGCTGGTGGCGCCGTACCGCTGGGATCAGGGGCGCTGACATGCGACTGACACGCAAGATTCTGATCCAGGTGGCGATCTTCTCGGTGCTGGCCGTGGCCGCCGTCGGGACCATGGTCTTCGGCTACATGCGGCTGCCGGAGATGGTCGGCATCGGCCAGTACAAGGTGACCGTCGAGCTGCCCGAGACCGGCGGCCTCTACGAGCGCAGCAACGTCACCTACCGGGGTTCACAGGTCGGCGTCGTCGACCGCGTCGGGTTGACCGACCGCGGGGTAGCGGCCGAGTTGTCGTTGAACTCCGACGTCAAGATCCCGGCCGACGTCATCGCCGAGGTGCGCAGCCAGTCGGCGGTCGGTGAGCAGTTCGTGCAGCTGACGCCGCAGAGCGCCGAGGGCCCGGAACTGCGCGACGGCGACGTCATCCCGCGCGACCGCACCAAGGTGCCCGCCGACGTCAACGCCGTCCTCGAGTTGACCAACGAAGGCTTGCAGGCGATTCCGCAGGACAACCTCCGGACCGTCGTCGACGAGGCCTACGAAGCGGTCGGCGGTCTGGGACCCGAGCTGCGTCGACTGGTGAGCGGATCGACTCAGCTGGCCATCGACGCGCGGCAGGAGCTCGACTCGCTGACCACGGTGATCGACCAGTCCGAGCCCGTGCTGGACTCCCAGATCGACACGTCGGGCTCGATCCGGGCGTGGGCGGCCAACCTGGCCGACGTCACCGGGCAGCTGCAACGCGAGGACGCCGCGGTCTCAGGTCTGCTCAGCAAAGGTCCCGGCGCCGCTGAGGAGACCAGGGCGCTGTTCGACCGGTTGCAGCCGACGCTGCCGGTCGTGCTGGCCAACCTGGTCAGCGTCGGCGAGGTGGCCGTCGCCTACCAGCCCAGCCTGGAGCAGCTGCTGGTGCTGCTGCCCCAGGGCACCGCGGTGACCCAGGCCGTCGGCGTCTCCAAGCACGGGACCAAGCAGGACTACATGGGCGACTACCTGGTCTTCAACCTGAACCTGAACGTGCCGCCGCCGTGCACCACCGGCTTCCTGCCGGCCCAGCAGCAGCGGGCGCCGACGTTCGAGGACTATCCCGAACGGCCCGCCGGCGACCTCTACTGCCGGGTGCCGCAGGACGGTGCCTTCAACGTGCGCGGCGCCCGCAACCTGCCCTGCATCACGGTGCCCGGTAAGCGGGCGCCGAGCGCCGCGATGTGCGAGAGCAACGAGGTCTACGTCCCGCTGAACGAGGGATACAACTGGAAGGGCGACCCGAACGCGACGTTGTCGGGGCAGGCCGTGCCGCAGCTGCGGCCGGGTCAGCAACCTGCCGAGGCCGTCGCCCCACCAGGCCCGGCGGAACCACCCGTGGCGGTCGCCGAATACGATCCCGCCGACGGCACGTACGTTGGTCCGGACGGACGTGTGTACACACAGTCCAATCTGGCAGAAAGTGCCACAGAGGAGCGAACATGGCAGACGATGCTGCTGCCCCCGACGGGGAACTGACGAAGCCGGCCGCACCGGCGGACGAGCCCGCGTCCGGCGCCGTCGAACCCGAGTCGACAGCCGTGGAGGCCGCGGACTCCACGACCGATGTCACCGACGAGACCGTCGGTGACCCGGCAGCCGCCGACGAGACCGACACCGAACCTGCGGCCCGCACCCCGATCTCGCACGTCAAGCTTGCGCTGATCGCCGGCATCGTCGCGGTGGTGGCGCTCGCCGCGCTCTGCGGGTGGCTCGGGTACCGGGCCTACGAGTCCGACCGCGCCGAGGCGCAGCGCAGTGTGTTCCTGCAGGTCGGCAGGCAGGGCGCGGTGAACCTGACGACCATCGACTGGGAGAACGCCGACGCCGACGTACAGCGCATTCTGGATTCGGCGACCGGCACGTTCTACGACGAATTCCAGCAGCGCGCCGAGCCTTTCGTCGAGGTGGTCAAGCAAGCCCAGTCGAAATCGGTCGGTACCGTCGCCGAGGCCGGTCTGGAGAGCGTCGGCGACGACGAAGCCCAGGTGCTCGTCGCGGTGACCGTTCAAACGACGAATGCCGGTGCGCCCGAACAACAGCCGCGGGCCTGGCGGATGCGGATATCCGTGCAGGAGGTCGACGGCGAGGCCAAGGTGTCGAAAGTGGAGTTCGTGCCGTGAGTGAAGATGTGAAGGGCGACGTGCCCGGCGACGAGAAGAGCGAGATCGTCGAGGCAACCGAGGCCACCGAGGCAACCGAGGCAACCGAGGCAACCGAGGCAACCGAGGCCACCGAAGCCGAAGAGGCCACCGAGGCAACCGAAGCCGAAGAGGTTGCGAAATCCGAAGAGGCCGAAGGGGCTGAAGAGTCCCAGCCGGCAGTGTCGGCCGACAAGTCGGCCAAGAAGGGTGTGGCGTGGCCGCGTGTGGTCGCGTTCGCCGTGCTGCCCGCGCTGGCGCTGGTGCTCGCGATGGGTGCTGGCTACCTGAAGTGGCGCGACAACTCGGTGCGCAACAACGAGATCGCCGCGATGACCTCGGTGCAGGCGGCTCGCGACAGCACGATCGCGCTGCTGTCCTACACCCCCGACAAGGTCGAGGAGCAGCTGAGTGCGGCGCGCGATCTGCTGACCGGCGATTTCCGGGAGGCTTACACGTCGCTGACCGACGATGTGGTGATCCCGGGCGCGAAGGAGCAGCAGATCTCCGCGGTCGCGTCGGTGCCCGCGGCGGCGTCGGTGTCGGCCACTCCGAACGAGGCCGTGGTGCTGCTGTTCGTGAACCAGACGGTGTCGGTCGGCGCTGCTGTGCCCACCGACACCGCGTCGAGCGTGCGGGTCACGTTGGAGAAGGACGGCGACCGCTGGCTGATCTCCAAGTTCGACCCGGTGTAGCCGCTCAGCGGCGGTCGCGGCCCGGGTGGCCGCGGCCCAGCATCGGCAACAGGATCCAGCGTGGTGCGAGCCGGTTCAGCGCCGCCGCGACGCGGTTCGCCCGGCCGGGCACGATCACCCGTCTACCGCCGGCCAGACCGTCGACAGCGGTCCGGGCGACGGCATCGGGCTGCTCCCACAAGAACTTCGGCAGCAGCTTCTCCGCTTCGGCGTCAGGAATGCCTGCGGCTTCGCCGAATCCGGTGCGTACCGGGCCCGGACACACGACCGCGGCCGCGACGCCGGTGCCCTTCAACTCCTCGGCCATCGCCTCGGTGTACGACAGCACGAACGCTTTCGCCGCGCCGTAGGACGCCTGCCACGGCACCGGCCCGAACGCGCCGACCGATGCGACATTGAGCACCGCGCCCCGGCCGCGGGCGACCATGCCGGGCACGAACCGGGTGCACAGATCGACCACCGCGGCGACATCGACCTCGATAAGCCGCAGCTCGGCGTCCACGTCCATGCCGGCGACCCCGCCCACGTTGGCCATCCCGGCGTTGTTGACCAGCACGTCCACCGTCAGCCCGAGTTCGGCCACCCGGTCCGGCAGTGCCGCCCGGTCGGCGGGCCGGGCCAGGTCGGCGGCCAGCACATGGGCGCCACCGCCGAGCTCCGCGGCGAGCTCGCCGAGACGGTCGGCGCGGCGAGCCACCAGAATCACCTGATGTCCACGCCGGACGAACTCGCGGGCGATGTGCTCGCCGATCCCCGACGACGCGCCGGTGACCAGCACCGCCCCGGTGGCGGAGGGCCCCGGCAGCGTCGGCATGCCGGCCAGCCTAGCCTGGGCCCATGACGGTGCGCCGGCTCGCAGCGGTCGACGCCCAGACCTACTGGATGTCGGCCTCGGTTCCCAGCGACCAGTTCCTGCTGTACGCGTTCGGCGGTCAGCCGGACAGCCTCGAGGGTGCACTCGACATGGTGCGTGACCGGGCGCGAGCGTGTGCCGACTTCAGGGTGCGGGTCGACGACACCGACTTCTGGACGTATCCGGTCTGGGCGCAGCGGGAGGTGACCGCCGACCAGATCGTGGTGCACGATGTCGACCCGCCGACCTGGCAGGGATGCCTGACCGCGGTCGCGGGGCTGACCGACGAGCCGCTCGATGCCCGCGACATCACCTGGCGCCTGCATGTGTTCCCGAAGGTCGACGAAATCCCCGGAGCCGGGTCGGGTTCGGTTGCGGTGCTGCAGATCTGCCATGCCCTCGCCGACGGCGTGCTGGCCTCGGCGCTGGCGGCGCACCTGTTCGGCCGCAATGGCGCGGTGCCCGCGGTGGCGGCAGCGCCGGTGCGGGCTGCGGCACTGCCG
>NZ_BCRS01000039.1 GCF_001552715.1 Mycolicibacterium vaccae NBRC 14118 = CIP 105934
TCCTCGGGGCGGTCGGGGTGGTCGGGGTGGTCGGGGTGGTCGCGTTGCCATTGGGCGATCAACCCGTCCTGGTGGGACTGCAGCGCCGCGTCGAAGATCGCCGCTTCGAGGGCCGGCAGCCGGATCTGCCAGCAGGTGAACTCCCCCTCCACCCGCTTGGAAATCGAGGGCTGCGGCACCGACTCAGCCACCGGTTCAGCATCATCATCCAGTTCAGCGTCGGGATCAGGTTCGGGCAAAGGTTCGGGTTCAGGGCGAGGTTCCTGCTTGATCGCGGTGCGCAACTGGGCGACCGTGGAATGCGAAGCCAGCTCCGCGTAATGGGCATCTGAACCCGCACCGGCTTTCTCGGCGATCGCCCCGACCTGATCCAACGACAACCGGCCCTCGCGCAGATCCCCGGCGCAGCGCGGGAACTCGTCCAACCGGCGCGCGACTGCCACGATCGTCTCGGCATTACGGATCGAGGTGCCCAGTTTCCAGGCGATCAGCCCTTCCATCGACTTCACCCCGGTAAACCCCCACAACCGGGCAGCATCGATCTCCGCGGCGATCTCAGCGATCCGCCCGTCGATGGCGTTGCGTTGTCCCGCCAACTCCGACAGTTCGGCGAAGTAACACTCAAGACGCTCCGACTGACCCACCACCTCGTCGGTGTCAGAGGAAGTCGTCGAGGACATGACCCCATTCTGACAGCCCCCACCGACAAAAAACCGTTCCGCACAACGTAATTGCGTACTTCGCGCACGATGGCAGCCGAAAAATCCGCGAGATCCGCACCACGGTCGTCAATCCGGGCTGCACCAAAACCTTTGATGCAAAATCGGCACCCGCCGGGCCACCGTCGGGACGTAAGCTCACGCTGTGACGTCGCCCGCCGTCGAGATCATCGACAAATACTTCACCTGCGAGTTCACCACGATCGCGCGCGACGGAACGCCGCAGACGTGGCCGGTCAGTCCGCGGTTGCTCGCTGACGGCAGGCTGCTGGTGACCACGAGCATCGGGCTGCCGCAGAAGGCCTACAACATCAGGCGCAACCCGAAGGTGAGCATGCTGTTCTCCGAGCCGACAGGCAGCGGGGTGTCTCCGCCAGGCGCCGTGCTGATCCAGGGCGACGCGACCGCCGAGGACCGCATCGTCACCGACATCGCGTCGGAGCCGGAGCTGGCGGAGCTGGCACGGACGGTGTCTGCGCGCCAGCCGGCGGCCGCGATGTGGAACACCCGGCTCGGGCGCCGGCTCTGGTGGTCCTATCACCTGCGCCTGCTGATCTACGTGACGCCGCGCCGCGTCCTGTACTGGCCGACCCGCGACTTCACCAGCGCGCCTAAGGAACTCGACGGCAGCGAGGTGCGCCGTGTGGGCTGAAGCGGCCAAGCGGCTCCGTAGATTCGACGAGGCGGTGCTGACCGCGTTCGACGGGCACGGCTACCCGGTCAGCGTGCGCGTGCCCACCGACGCCTATGACCCGGCGACCGGCGAACTGCCCGCGGCGCTGCCCGCCGACCTCGGCGCTGTCGAGGGACCGGCAAATCTGCTGTGCCACTTTCACAACGAGAAGCTGTGGCGCCTCGACAGCGCACAGATCATCGGCCGACTGGAGCACCGCGGCCGGCACTGGGCCTTCGTCAGTCAGACCTACACGCCCCGGTCGCGCTGGTATCTGCTGTCCTTCCTGCGGAACAACAGCCGCGCGGCACAGCGCTACCTCGACAGGCGGGGGCTCGACCGCCCGACCGTGAATTGGGCTGCCGTGCAGGATATTCGGCGAGGACGTTGATGTCCGGCGAGCTTGCCATCGCACTGACCGCCGCGCTGATCCTGCTCGCGGTCGCCGCGGTGGTGCTCGCCGTGCGGACCCGCCGGGTGGTCGCGACGCCCACCGAACGGGCGGTACACACCGCGCTGCACACCGCCTCGCTGGCGGCCCGGGCGTTGCGCCGCGGCCTCGACACCGACTCCGCCGAGACCGCGGCGCCGTTTCTGCGCGGCCTCACCGGCACCGACGGGCTCGCCCTGTTCGACGGCGACGGCGGCCTGCTCGCCGAGGACGCCTGGGACGACGCGCTGTGGGAGCACGACGTCCGGGAGGCGTGCGTCGGTGCGGCGCGTCAGTCCGTGGCCGGCGGGCGGCGGGTGATGACGCACGCGCGGACCGCCGCCGTGGTGGCCCAGCCGCTGATCGCCGAGTCCGGTGACACGCTCGGCGTGCTCGTCGTGGTCACCACGCGCTCCCCTGGCCCCGGCATGCTCGGCGCCGTCGGCGAGGTGGCCCGCTACGCCGCCAGTCAGGTCGAGCTCGCCGAACTCGACGCGTCCCGCGCCCGGCTCGACCGCGCCGAGGTGCTGGCGTTGCGCGCGCAGATCAGCCCGCACTTCATCTACAACGCGCTGAACACGATCGCGTCGTTCGTGCGCACCGACCCGGACCGGGCCCGCGAGCTGATCCTGGAATTCGCCGACTTCACCCGCTACTCGTTCCGCGCCGCCGGCCAGTTCACCACGCTGGCCGAGGAACTGCGCAACATCGACCGTTACCTAACGTTGGAGCGGGCCCGGTTCGGGACCGCGCTGAAGGTCACCCTGCAGGTCGCCCCGGAGGTCCTCAACGTCGTGGTGCCCTTCCTGGCGCTGCAGCCGCTGGTGGAGAACGCGGTGCGGCACGGGTTCGCCGGCCGGGGCAGCGGGTCCATCGAACTCGTCGCCCGCGACGAGGGCAACGACTGCGTCATCACCGTCGAGGACGACGGGGTCGGCATGGACCCCGACGCGTTGCGTGCCGGTCCGGGCGACGCGCTGGCCGACGGCGCCCGGGCCTCTGAGGGGACGGGCGCCCACGTCGGTCTGACCAATGTCGACCATCGTCTGCGCGCCGCATTCGGCAACGATTACGGTCTGGTGGTCGAGACGGCGATCGGCGCCGGCACGGAGGTGAGCATGCGGGTGCCCAAGTTCCGGTCGGGCGTTCGGGCCAGCGGAGGTGGGTTCGGAGTGGGTCGAAATGAGTAGCACGTGACCAGGACGCTCACCGTGCTCGCCGTCGACGACGAGGCTCCGGCCCTCGACGAACTCGCCTATCTGCTCGGCAGGCATCCGTGCGTCGCGCAGGTCCACCGCGCCGGCGATGCCACCTCGGCGCTGCGGGAGCTCAACGTGCGCACCATCGACGCGGTGTTCCTCGACATCAACATGCCCGGCCTGTCGGGCATCGAACTGGCCGGTGTACTGGCCAATTACGCGCAGCCGCCGGCGATCGTGTTCGTCACCGCGCACGACGACAAGGCAGTCGCCGCCTTCGACGTCGGCGCGGTGGACTATCTGCTCAAACCCATCCGGGAGGGCCGTCTCGACGAGGCGGTCCGCCGCGCGGCTGCCGCCAGGTCCGCGGCTCCGGCGACCGCCCCCAGGGACGAAACCGGCGGCGAGGAACCGGATTCCGGCGTCGTGCCGGCCGAGCTCGGCGGAGTCACCCATCTGGTGCCCCGGGACAGCATCGGCTGGGTCGAAGCCGAGGGCGACTACGCCCGGCTGCACTCGACGTCGGGTTCGCATCTGGTTCGGATCCCGCTCAGCACACTCGAAACCCGCTGGCGCGACCACGGATTCCAGCGTGTGCACCGGTCCTACCTGGTCGCGCTGCGTCTGGTCACCGGGTTGCGCAATGCCGAAGGTGCGGTCCTGGTGCGGTTGCGCGCCAACGGTGCCTCCCCCGCGGTCGAACTGCCCGTGAGCCGACGCCAGGCCCGCGAGCTACGTGACCGCCTGGTGCGCACCCCGATGCGCAGCCTACGACCGACCGGGGGTGCCGATGACCAGTAGTGAACGGCCGCAACGGCGCCGGGTGGTGTTGGCGCACCGGCGGGGTGCCCGCATGGTGCGGACCAGGGTCGAGGTGCAGGAGCAGACGCAGGTCGGCGACGCACTCGTGCGGGGCCTCATGCGCGCCCAGCTGGGCCTGGCGCTGCGGCTGGCTGCTGTCGTGGTGGGTCTGATCGGCGCCATCCCGTTGCTGAATGCGCTGTTTCCCGAGCTCGGCAGCATCACGGTGTTCGGAGTCCGGTTGAACTGGCTCGTACTGGCCGCACTGGTGTACCCGCTGATGTACGGGATCGGCTGGTTCTATGTGCGCCTGGCCGAACAGGCCGAGCGGGATTTCGTCGGCGTCGTCGACTCCGAGCCGTGACCGGTTCCGCACTGACGGCGGCCGCGCTGCTGAGCGCGGCGGTGGCCACCGTGGCGATCGGCGCCTACGGTGTCCGCTTCTCGCGCACCACCTCCGACTTCCTGGTCGCGTCCCGCACCGTCGGGTCGAGGTGGAACGCCGCCGCGATCTCGGGTGAATACCTCTCGGCCGCATCGTTTCTCGGAGTCGCCGGGCTGATCGCCAAGTACGGTGCCGACGCACTGTGGTATCCGGTCGGGTTCACCGCCGGCTACCTCGGGCTGTTGCTGTTCGTCGCTGCTCCGCTGCGCCGGTCGGGGGCCTACACGGTGCCCGACTTCGCCGAGTTCCGGCTGGGCTCGCCACGACTGCGCAAGATGGCGATGCTGGTGGTCGTCGTGATCTGCGTGTTCTACCTGGTTCCGCAGTACCAGGGCGCCGGCCTGGCGCTGAAAACCCTTCTCGGCATTCCGGTCTGGCTCGGGCCGCTCGCGGTCGGCGCGATCGTCATCACCAACGTCGTCGCCGGCGGGATGCGCTCGATCACGTTCGTGCAGGCGTTCCAGTACTGGCTCAAGCTGACGGCGGTCGCCATTCCCGCGCTGGCCCTGGCCGGGCTGTTCCTGACCGACCGGGGCGGCGAGCTCGGCGGCCCGCTGCCGCCGACGGTGCAGCAGGACACCACCGTCGAGATCGAGACCGACGTCGTGGTCCAGGTCGCCGAACCGGGCGGGATCAGCGTGACCGGCACGTTGGACGGCCGACCGGTCCAGGACGTGACGATCGGGCCCGCGGGCGAGCACACGCTCGGCGCGGGCAGCACGCTGTCCCTGTCGGCGGGCGCGGCCACCCCTGTCGTGGCAGGCACCCCCAGCGCGGGCACCGACTGGATCGCCTCGGGCGGCGGGCTCGGCGGTCACCACCCGCTCTACCAGGTGCTCTCGATCATGGTGGCGACGTTCCTGGGCACCATGGGGCTGCCGCACGTGCTGGTCCGCTTCTACACCAATCCCGACGGTCGCGCGGCGCGGCGCACGGCGCTGACGGTGATCGCGCTGCTGTCGCTGTTCTATCTGTTCCCGACGCTGCTCGGCGTGTTCTCCCGGCTGTATGTGCCGCAGCTGCTGATCACCGGAACTGCCGACGCCGCGGTGCTTCTGGCGCCGGAGTCGGCGATCGCCGGGGCAGCCGGCCAGTTGCTGGGCGCGCTGGTGGCCGCCGGTGCGATCGCGGCGTTCCTGGCGACGTCGTCGGGTCTGCTGGTCAGTTTCGCCGGCGCGCTGGCCACCGACGTGCTGGCGGGCCGGGTCCGCGATTTCCGGGCCGCGGCGGTGGTCGGCGGCCTGATCCCGATCCCGTTGGCGCTGGCCGCTTCCGGCGAACTGGAACTGTCCCGCAGTGTCGGGCTGGCCTTCGCCGTCGCGGCGTCGACGCTGTGTCCGCTGCTGGTGCTCGGCATCTGGTGGCGCGGGCTGACCGCGGTCGGGGCGATGTCGGGGCTGGCCGTCGGCGGCCTGTTGTCCGGCGGCGCGGTCACCGTTGCGGTGGCCGGCGGGGTGGACGAGGACGTGCTGGGCGGCTGGCCGGCAGTGCTGGTCGGCTACCCGGCGGCCGTCACGGTGCCGGTGGCGTTCGCGACGATGCTGCTGGTGAGCCGTCTCACCCGCGCAACCGTGCCCGACGATGTCGCGCAGACGTTCGCGCGGATGCACGTCCCGGAGCATCTGGGCATGGGGGTCGAGCGGATGCCGAACCGGTGACCGTCGCCGCCGTTCGTCGTCGCTGATCGACCGTTCACCGCAGCCTGTCCCGGGCTTGTCGTGTCGGCGCCCGCAGCTCTGGGTATGTGACCCACATCTCAACTACGTTCCTCCCAGAGCCGGTTCACAGCAGTCAGGAGTGAGATCAAGGTGTCCGAAACAGACCTTCCGATTCGCCCGGAAGCCATCAGCGGCGAACGCTATCTGGAAGTACAGGCCAGCCCCGAGTTTCAGGAACTGCGGAGTAGGTTGCGCCGCTTCGTGTTCCCGATGACGGCGGTATTCCTGATCTGGTATGCCACCTACGTCCTGCTGGGCGCGTTCGCCCACGATTTCATGGCCACTCGGGTGTGGGGTGACATCAATGTCGGTCTGATCATCGGCCTGGGCCAGTTCCTGTCGACGTTCCTGATCACCGGCCTCTATGTGCGCTTCGCCAACCGCGAACTCGATCCGCGGGCCGAGGCGATCCGCACCCAACTGGAGAGTGAGATCAAATGACCACCCTCGTGGCGCAGTCCGAGACGGTGGGAAACCCACTGGCCAACATCGGCATCTTCAGCCTGTTCGTGATCGTGACCATGGTCGTGGTGATCCGGGCCAGCAAGCGCAACGCCACCGCCGACGAGTTCTTCACCGGCGGCCGCGGCTTCTCCGGCCCGCAGAACGGCATCGCGATCGCCGGTGACTACCTGTCGGCCGCGAGCTTCCTCGGTATCGCCGGCGCGATCGCCGTCTACGGCTACGACGGCTTCCTGTACTCGATCGGCTTCCTGGTGGCGTGGCTGGTCGCGCTGCTGCTGGTGGCCGAATTGCTGCGCAACACAGGCAGATTCACCATGGCGGACGTGCTGAGCTTCCGGCTCAAGCAGCGTCCGGTCCGGTTGGCCGCAGCTACCAACACGCTGACGGTGTCGCTGTTCTACCTGCTGGCCCAGATGGCCGGCGCCGGTGGCCTGGTCGCACTGCTGCTCGACATCAACAGCCGCGCAGGACAGTCGGTCGTGATCGCCGTGGTCGGCGTGCTGATGATCGTCTACGTCCTCGTCGGCGGCATGAAGGGCACCACCTGGGTGCAGATCATCAAGGCCGTGCTGCTGATCGCCGGCGCCGGCATCATGACGGTGATGGTGCTCGCGAAGTTCGGGCTGAACTTCTCCGAGATCCTCGGCTCGGCCCAGTCGGCCATCAGCGGCGCGACCACCGCCGGCGTCGCCGACCGTGACGTGCTGGCCCCCGGCGCGCAGTACGGCGGTTCGCTGACCTCGCAGATCAACTTCATCTCGCTGGCGCTGGCGCTGGTGCTGGGCACCGCAGGCCTGCCGCACGTGCTGATGCGCTTTTACACGGTGCCGACCGCCAAAGAGGCACGACGGTCCGTCGTGTGGGCGATCGCGCTGATCGGCGCGTTCTACCTGTTCACCCTGGTGCTGGGCTACGGTGCCGCGGCACTGGTCGGACCGGACCGCATCCTCGGCGCGGCGGGCGGAGTGAACTCGGCGGCCCCGCTGCTGGCCTTCGAACTCGGCGGGGTGATCCTGCTCGGCGTCATCTCCGCGGTCGCGTTCGCGACGATCCTGGCGGTCGTGGCCGGACTGACGATCACCGCGTCGGCATCGTTCGCCCACGACATCTACGCCAACGTGCTGCGTGGTGGTCCGGGCAAGAAGCCGGTCACCGAGGCCGAGCAGGTGCGGGTCTCGCGGATCACCGCCGTGGTGCTGGGCCTCCTGGGGATCGGGCTGGGCATCCTCGCCAACGGCCAGAACATCGCGTTCCTGGTGGCGCTCGCGTTCGCGGTGGCCGCGGCGGCGAACCTGCCGACGATCATCTACTCGCTGTACTGGCGGCGGTTCAACACCCGCGGCGCGCTGTGGAGCATGTACGGCGGCCTGATCTCGACGATCGTGCTGATCGTGTTCTCCCCGGCGGTGTCGGGGTCGAAGACCGCGATGATCCCGGGGGCGGACTTCGCCTGGTTCCCGCTGGCCAACCCGGGCATCGTGTCGATCCCGCTGGCGTTCATCCTGGGCATCGTCGGCACCCTGACCTCGCCGGACAACGAGGATCCGAAGGTCGCCGCCGAGATGGAGGTCCGCTCGCTGACCGGCATCGGCGCCGAGAAAGCCGTCTCGCACTAAACCCCTTTCCGCCGAAATCGCATTCCAGTCGGTACCAGTCGAGAAGACGCCGACTGGAATGCGATTTCGGCGGTAGGCGTTTACCGAGCAGTGCCCAGCCGCGAGATGTCCGCATCTGCCACGCCCACCCGCCGCCGCGACTTCGCGCTGCTGACCTACGTGTTGGCGGCGATCATGCTGGGCGCCACGCTGCCGACACCGATGTACGACCTCTACGGGCAGCAACTGCACTTCTCGGTGCTGACCACCACCGTCATCTTCGCCGTCTACGCGGGCGGGGTGCTCGGGGCGCTGCTGCTGTTCGGCCGCTGGTCGGATGTCGTCGGCCGCAGACCGATGCTGCTGGCCGCCGCACTGCTGGCAATCGGCAGCTCGGTCGTGTTCCTGGCCGCCGATTCGGTCACGGCGCTGCTGGTCGGGCGGGTGCTGTCGGGTCTGTCCGTCGGCATCGCCACGGGCACGGCGACCGCCGCGATCCTGGAATCGGCACCACCGCGGTGGCGCACCCGGGCCGCCGCCGTCGCGACGCTGGCCAACCTGGGCGCCCTGGGCCTCGGTCCGATGGTCGCGGGCGCGCTGATCCAGTTCGCACCCGCGCCGTTGCACACCGCATTCGTCGTACACATCGTGCTGATGACGATCGCGGTGCCGGCCATCGCGATGACGGGCGAGACCGCCGAACGGGGCGGCCGTCTGAGCATCCAGCGGCTCTCTCTGCCGCCGCAGACGCGCTCGGTGTTCGCGGTGGCCGCGACCGCGGCATTCGCCGGCTTCGCGGTGAACGCCATGTTCACCTCCGTCGCCCCGACGTTCGTGACAACGTTGATGGGTGTGCAGAGCCACGCCGTGGCCGGTGTGGTGGCGGGTCTGACGGTGTTGACCGCGGGCGTGGTGCAGCCGGCAGCGGTGCGGGTCGCCCCGTCGCGCGCGATCGCGATCGGCAGCGCCGTGCTGATCGTGGCGATGGTGATGTTGCTTGCGGCAGTGAAGTTCTCGTCGCTGTGGGGACTGGTCGTCGCCGCGATCGTGGCGGGCATGGGGCAGGGGCTCAGTTTCGGCCGCGGGCTGGCGGCGGTGGCGGAGCGGACGCCGCCGGACCGGCGGGCGGAAGTCAGTTCGTCCTACTTCCTGGTCGCCTACATCGCGCTGTCGCTGCCGATCGTCGCGATGGGGGCCGCCGCGCGCTCCTGGGGTCTGCAGGCCGCGGGCGAGGTGTTCGCGATCGTGATCGGAGTCCTCGCGCTGATCTGCTTCGTGGCGATCGTGATCCAGGAGCGCCGCGACCGGTCGGGTAGTTCTACCTAAGCGGCGTCGATCCGCCGGACCCTACCGTGGGTTCATGAACACCTCGGCGTTCCCCACGCCTGCCGACGTCGCGGCACACACTCCGCCCGACCGGGACCGGGCCATCGACGTCATCCGCATCGCCGCACTGATCGCCGTCGTGGCCGGGCACACGGTGATGGCCACCAGCACGATCCGCGACGAGGTCTTCATCTGGGGCAACCTGCTCGCCGAGGTGCCCGTGTTCCAGGCGCTGACGTGGGTGTTCCAGGTCATGCCGCTGTTCTTCTTCGCCGGCGTCGCAGCGTCGGTCGGGTCGTGGCGGCCCGGTGCCGGTTGGGGCAACTGGTTGCTGCGCCGGTGCACCCGGCTGTACCGGCCGGTGTTCTACTACCTGGCGTTCTGGGCCGTGGCACTGGTGATCCTGCGCTCGCTTCTGCCGATCCACGTCTACGAACCCGTGGCCGGGATCTCCACCCAGCTGCTGTGGTTTCTCGGCGCGTACGTCCTGGTGCTCGCCGTGGTCCCGGTGCTGGCCCGGGTGACGACGGCGGGCAGGTTCGTCGTCGCCGTGCTGGCCACCTATGCCGCTGTCGCGGCGGTCGACGTGCTCAGGCTCGCCACTGATGTCCCCGCGCTGCTCGGCTACCTGAACCTGGCGGCGTGGCTGATCCCCGGCATGTTCGGCGTGGCGTACCGGCGGGGCCTGCTGTCGGTGCCTGCGGCCCTGGCGACCGGCTCCGCCATGTTCGCCGTCAACGTGGCGCTGGTGGCGTTCGGCCCGTACGAGCTGAGCCTGGTCGGCATCGAGACCCAGGAGCTCAAGAACATGGCGCCGCCGTCGCTGCTGATGGCCGGACACGCAATCATGGTGTGCGCGTGGGCGATCGCCGCGGCACCACTGATCACCCGATGGGCCCGGAGGCCGCGGGTGTGGTACCTGACCGTCCTCGGCAACAGCGGCGCGATGACGCTCTACCTGTGGCACATTCCGCTGCTGCTGGGCATGCACCTGGTGTTCGACTACCTCGGTCACCCGCGGTTCGATCCGGCAGCCCCTGGCTTCGTCGCGTTGTCGGTGGTGCAGATGCTGCTGATGGCGGTCTTGGTCGGCACCGCGTTCCGGGTGTTGCGGCCGCTGGAGAACGATCCGCTCCCGTTCTGGGACGGGGGTTTCGTCTCCGGGCCGGGTCTGCGTAGTGCGGCGGTGGGGACGCTACTGTGTGTCGCCGGTGCCGCGACGCTGGCCTCGGTCGGGTGGGGGCTCAAGGATCAGGGTCTGTACCTGACGGCGGTGATGCTGGCGGCGTTGGCCGGGGCGCGTGCGCTCGCCACCGACAAGCCCTGACACGCGTGCGCCGCGGTCAGGGCCCGAGGCGAGGGTCAGCCGCTCTTGCGGCGGAACTCGCGACGGTTCTCCAGCGGGCCGTGGGCCCCGCGCGACTGCTTGGCTCCGGCGTCGCGGTGGGCGGAGCCACCGACGGCCTTGGCATTCTTGCGCTCGAGCGCTTCTTTGAACCTGCGCTTCTGATCGTCCTCGCCGGCTTCGACGGGCTCATGGGATGCCATGACGGCAGCCTAGTCCTATTGCGAGGGCCCTCGCGCCCGGCGCTCAGCGCTTGCCCGGCGGCATGCCGTAGACATGCGAGATCGGCAGCTTCATCAGCACCCGGCGGTCGTCGACCATGGCCCGCCGGTAGTCGTCCCAGTCCGGATGCTCACCGGCGATGTTGCGGTACAGCTCGATCAGGCCCTCGACGGTGTCGTCACCGGGGTCGGCGGCCGGCGGGGTGAGCACCGCGTCGCCCTCGGCGACCGCATACGTCCACCCGTCGTCGGAGCTGACGTGGATCGCCGCGCGGGGATCCCGGCGCAGGTTGCGGGTCTTGGCCCGCGGTTCGGTGATCGACACCGAGATCGTCAGCGTGCGCGGGTCGAAGTGGTAGGACACGTTCGACAGCTGGGGCCTGCCGTCGCGTTTGACGGTGGCAAGCACGCCCAGCGTGTTTCCGCCGATCAGCGCCAGGAGCTTGTCGTCGAAAACGTCGCGGCTCATGTAGACGAGCGTACGACCTCGACACGTCTGGAATCATCGTGCACGTGGACCGATTCTCACCGGGACGCAGGCCGTGACGCGGTATGCGGCGTTCCTGCGCGGGGTCAACGTCGGCGGGGTGAACCTGAAGATGGCCGCCGTCGCGCAGACGCTGCAGGCGGCCGGGTTCACCGACGTGACGACGGTCCTGGCCAGCGGCAACGTGCTGCTGAGCACCCGCGCCGGCGCCGCCGCGGTGCGGCAGCGGGCCGAGCGGGCGTTGCGCGACGAGTTCGGCTACGACGCGTGGGTGCTCGTGTACGACCTGGACACCGTCGCCGCGGTCTCGGCCGGGTTCCCGTTCGAGCGGGAGGTGCCCGGGCACCACTCCTACGTCACGTTCGTCACCGACGACGACGTGTTCGGTGAGCTGTCCGAGCTGGCACGGCAGCCCGCCCCCGACGAATCGATCCAGCCGGGCGACGGCGTCGTGTACTGGCAGGTTCCGCGGGCCGCCTCCGTCACCAGCGCGATGGGCAAGACGATGGGCGCCAAGCGGTACCGGTCCTCGACGACTACGCGCAACCTGCGCACCATCGACAAGGTCCTGCGCAGCTGACGCGGGGCGGAACAGGAGAGTCATGGAACCCGGCGAGAAGCCCAACGGCAAACACGACGCCGCCGATGTCACCGGCGTCTCCGAGACCGCGCTGCTGACGCTACTGGTCCGCGCGACCGAGGCCAGGCGCCCCGACGCACTGCTCAAGGATCCGATGGCGATCCACCTGGTGGACTCCATCGACTTCGACTTCGGCAAGTTCGGCTATGTGCGGCGCCAGGATATGTCGTTGCGCTCCTTGGCATTCGACAAACAGACCGCCCGCTACCTGCACGACCACCCGAAGGCCACGGTGGTGGCGCTGGCAGAAGGTCTGCAGACCAGCTTCTACCGGCTCGAGGCGCAACCCGGCATCGGCCACGACTTCCGGTGGCTGACCGTCGACCTGCCGCCGATGATCGAGCTGCGCCGCAAACTCCTTCCGGCATCCGACCGGGTACGCATGCTCGCGCAGTCCGCGCTCGATTTCAGCTGGATGGATCAGGTCGACTCCAGCGAGGGCGTGTTCATCACCGCCGAGGGGCTGCTGATGTATCTGCAACCCGAGGAGTCGATGGCTCTGATCACCGAGTGCGCGGCCCGGTTCCCGGGCGGACGGATGTTGTTCGACCTGCCGCCGGCGGGCTTCGCCCCGCTGGTCCGCCGCGGCATGCGCGCGTCTCGCCGCTACAAGGTGCCGCCGATGCCGTTCACGATGTCGGTCGCCCAGGCGGCCGACCTGGTCAACACCGTGCCCGGGGTACGTGCGGTCCACGACGTGCCGGCCGAACACGCGCGCGGACGGGTGCTCAACGCGCTGTTGTGGACCGCGCAGCGGGTGCCGCTGCTCGATCCGTTCCGGCCGATGTTCACGCTGCTCGAGTTCGGCTGACCGGCCGCGCCGGGCGGATCGCCCGGTTCAGCCGAAGGCCGTCTCGATGTATCTGAGCGCCTCCCCCTTGTCGACCCCGAGCGCGCGTGCCGCGGACACGTAGGTGTGCGCCGCGGTCGCCATCGCCGCGTCAGCCGGGTCCGAACGCGCGACGAAGGTGCCGAAGCGTCCCCTCGTCTCCAGAATCCCCGCCGCTTCCAACTCCCGGTACGCCCGCGCCACGGTGTTCACTGCCAGGTTGATCTGACCCGCCAGTTCGCGGACTGTCGGAAGCCGGGTGCCGGGTGTGAGCCTGCCCTCCCGGATGCCCCCGATGATCTGCGTTCTGAGCTGGTCGAACAGCGGCCTGGCGGCGTGCGGATCGACGCGTACCCAATCCCCCAACTCGGCCACGTGCCCAGTATCACCCACAGCCGCTAATTTGGGGGTGTGCAGGTGACGGTATTCAGCGGTGCGGGGATCTCCGCCGAGAGCGGTGTCCCGACGTTCCGTGACGTCGAGACCGGCTTGTGGGCCAAGGTCGACCCGTACGAGATCTCCAGCGCCGAGGGCTGGCGGGCCCATCCGGACCGGGTGTGGGCGTGGTACCTGTGGCGCCACCACATGATGAGCGCCGTGGCGCCGAACAACGCCCACCGGGCGGTCGCGGCCTGGCAGGACTACGCCGACGTGCACGTGGTCACCCAGAACGTCGACAACCTGCACGAACGCGCGGGCAGCACCCGCGTCCACCATGTGCACGGCAGCCTTTTCGAGTTCCACTGCGACCGGTGCGGGTCCGCCTACACCGGCGAGGTGCCAGAGATGGCCGAACCGGTGGAGTCCGTCGCGCCGCCGACCTGCGCAAAGTGCGGCGGACTGATCCGGCCCAATGTGGTGTGGTTCGGGGAGGCGCTGCCCGACGACGCGTGGGAGATGTCGGTCGCGGCGGTGGTCAACGCCGACCTGGTCGTGGTGGTCGGGACGTCGTCGGTGGTCTACCCGGCGGCCGGATTGCCCGAGCTGGCGGTGGCCAACGGCACGCCCGTCATCGAGGTCAACCCCGAGCCGACCCCGCTGTCGGCCAGCGCCACGGTGACCCTGCGGGAGAAGGCGGCCGCCGCGCTGCCCGGGCTGCTGCAGCGCCTCCCGGCGCTGCTGGGTTAGGGACGGACCGCCACCCCGAGCGCGAACTCGGCTGAGGGCACCGGCAACCATGCCGGGAACGCCCACACCCGGCGGGCGCCGGTGACGCGGAACCCGGCGGCGGTGATGGTCTGCTCGGTGTGCCGGTGGGTGTGACAGTTGCCCAGCAGTCGCGGCCACACGGTGGCGTCGGCGAGGCGCTGCAGCCGGGCCCGGGGCCCGGTCGAGGCGATGTGTTCCAGGTAGCGCAGCTCCCCGCCCGGGCGCAACATGGAGAATAGTTGCGCGACAACGGATTCCGGATCGTCCACGGAGCACAGCACCAGCGAGCACACCACCGCGTCGAACGGTTCGGCGTCGGCGTACTGTTCGACGGTCTCGGTGCCGACGACGATGGGCACCGCGGCGCGGTCAGCGGCCCGCCTCGCGACCGCGGCCAACCGGTGTTCGGGTTCGACGGCCACCACCTCGGTCACCGTGTCGGGATAGAACTCGAAGTTGCTTCCCGTGCCTGCGCCGACCTCCAGCACCCGCCCGGTGAGCCCGGCCAGGTTGTCCTTGCGCATCGTGCGCAGTGTCTCGGGTTCGCGGGCGGACATCGCCGTCCACACCCGCGCGAAGAACGGGTTATCCACGCTGTCGCTCATCCACCGCCTCCTTCAGCCATCCCATGATGTCCTGCGGCGAATCCTCCGGCCGGATCGCTGCGGACACCACATGCCCGCAGCACACCGCCCGCATCAGGTCGTCGGCGAACTGCTCGACGTCGCCCCAGGGCAGATAGGGGCGGGAGATGAGCATCGCGGCGATGCCGTGCACTGCGGTCCACAGTTGCAGGGCCAGGATCGTCGGGTCCCCCGACGGGTAGATCCCCTCGGAGATCAGTGCCTGCACCGTCGCACGCAGGTGTGCGAACGCCGAACTGTTCAGCGCGACATCGACGTCACTGCCCGGACTGCCGGGACCCAGCATCGCGATCCGGTACAGCACAGGCGTTTTCATCGCGAACCGCAGATAGGCGATGCCCTGGGCGCGCAGCACGTCCAGCGCCGAGACCGATGCCCCGGCCACGGCCTGCATCTCTTCGTCGAGCTTCTCGAAGTAGTGGCTGCACACCGCGTTGAGCAGCGCGGTCTTGTCGGCGAAGTGCAGGTAGATCGACGGCGGTGTCACGCCGACCCGTTCGGCCACCGCCCGGATCGACACCGCCTTCTCGTCCCCGCTCTCGAGCAGCAGCTCGGTGGCCGCGTCGAGGATCTCGTCGTGCAGCTGGTCGCCGGCACCGCGCGGTGCGCGGTGTCGACGGCGGCGTGGCGCGCTGGTGTCAGTCATTCCCGTTCCCGGTGGCGACCCGTTCCCCTGGCTTGCGTGCGGCGGGGACGTCGCCGTCCTCGAGCGTCTCACTGAACCCGATCCGTTCGTGCAGTTTCGCCAGCGGTTTCGGCGCCCACCAGTTCCAGCGGCCCAGCACGTGCATGAACGCGGGCACCAGCAGCATGCGCACCAGGGTGGCGTCGGCCAGGATCGCCAGCGTCAGGCCGACGCCGAACATCCGCATGAACGCGACCTTGGCCGCGATCAGCGCGGCGAACGAGATCGACATCACCAGCGCCGCGGCGGTGATGACCCGGCCGGTGCGGGCCAGCCCCAGGGCTACGGCTTCGTCGCTGCGCTGATGGGCGTCAGCGGAACCGCCGTCCGATCCGCCTGACGCCAGCCAGTATTCGCGGATCCGCGAGATCAGGAACACCTCGTAGTCCATCGACAGACCGAAGGCGATGCAGAACAACAGCACCGGCATCGTCGCGACCAGCGTCCCGGTCGGCGTGGTGCCGAGCGCACCGAGATGGCCGTCCTGGAAGATCCACACCAGCGCCCCGAACGCCGCGGCCAGCGACAAGATGTTGAGCACCAACGCTTTCAGCGGCAGCACCACACTGCCGGTGAGCAGGAACAGCAGCACGAACGTGATCACCGCGATCACCGACAGCACCAGGGGCAGCCGTGAGGTGATGGCGTCCGAGCTGTCCCGGTTGATCTGCGCCAGGCCGGTCAACAGCACGTCCTGGCCGTCGGGCGGCGCGACGGCGCGCAGCCCGTCGAGCTGGCGCTCCGATGCGTCGGTGAACAGCGGCGCGGTGCTGGTGACAGTGAGAAACGCGCTGCCGTCGGCGATTCCGGCGGGCGCCGACGGTGGACCCACCGTGACACCGCCGACAAAGGTGCCACCGGGGGCCGACACCGAGGACACGTCCGGGACGCGGGACAGCTCGGCGGCGTAGCCGTGGATGGCGTCGGGCCGCAGCCCTTCGCTGTCCGGCAGCACCACGACGACGTTGGTGGACGAGTCGACGGCGAAGTCGGTGCGCATGTCGTCACCGAGCTGACGCGCCGACGCGCTCTCGGGCAGCACGCGGTCGTCGGGGAATCCCCAGTTGGCGCCGAGGAAGGGCGCACCGAGCAGGAGCAGCAGCGCGACGACGGCGGTGCCGATCGGAATCGAGCGCCGCATCACGAACTTCGTGGACCGGTACCAGAACATCTGCTCGATCGGCTTGGGCGCCGGCTCGGGCCGGCGGAACACCCGCCGGATGAGTCGGCGGACGTCCATCGAGTCGAGTCGGTCGCCGGCCAGCGCGATCGCCGCGGGCGCCACCACGATCGCGGCCACCGCAGCGAAGCCGACGACGGCGATGCCCGCGTACGCGAACGACTTCAGGAAGTACATCGGGAACAGGATCATCGTGACCATCGACAGCGCCACCGTGAGCGCCGAGAACAGCACGGTGCGCCCGGCGGTCATCATGGTGCGCACCAGTGCGGTGTCCCGGTCGTGCCCGCCGGCCAGCTCGTCGCGGTAGCGACTGATGATCAGCAGGGTGTAGTCGATGGCCAGCGCCAGCCCCAGCGCGATGGACAGGTTCAAAGCGAAGATCGAGACGTCGGTGACCAGGGTGACCGCACGCAGCACGGCCATCGATCCGAGGATCGCGAACGCGCCGACGGCCAACGGCAGCGCGGCCGCGAGCAGGCCGCCGAACACCCACACCAGCACGAGGAAGCTCAGCGGTATCGCGATCAGCTCCATCATCAACAGGTCTTTTTCGGTCTGCGCGTTGATCTGCACGTAGGTCATCGCGACCCCGCCGGCGCGGACGGTGATCCCGTCGCGATCGTGGACCAGCTCGTCGGACAGCGCCTTGGCGTGCTTCTGCGCCTCACTCTCCCCGCCGGTGATGCCGGCGACGATCAGACCGGTCTTGCCGTCCCTGCTCAGCAGTGCCGCGGCCGCCGACGGTTCGGCGGTCCATGGTGAGATCACCGACGCCACGTGCGGGGATGCGTCGAGCCGGCGGACCAGGTCGCTGCCGAGGGCACGCGCGGCGGGACTGTCCGCGCCCTGGGCCGAGGCGTCGTCGGTGACGCTGATCAGCAGCTCCATGTCACCCTGGTCGAACTTGTCGACCAGCAGTTCGGTGGCGCGCGCCGACTCCGACGTCGGGTCCTGCATTCCCCCTGCCGACAGGTGTCGCGCCACCGGCGCGCCGAAGATGCCGCAGGCGACCGTGATCAGCAGCGCTGCGACGAGGACTCGGCGCGGCGCGGCGATGGCCAATCGAGCAATGCGATGAAGCAACTGAATTCCCCCTGAAGATCCCCCTGGATATCGGCGCTAAGTTATCAGCGGTAAGTTAGGGCGTCAATGGCGCTCCGCGATGAGTTTCCGGCTTTCGGTCGGTCAGTCCCGTCATGAACGAGAGCCCCACACAGCAGTCCGCCCGCCCGTTAGCATCGGGCGCGATGACCGAGACCCCGATCCGCATCGGATCAACAACCGACGGGATCGACCTGGGCCTGCTGATCCTGCGTCTCGGGATCGGCGCGGCGGTGCTGCAGGCCGGCCTGATCAAGGTCGCCGACTTCTCGATGACCGCGCAGTTCATGGCCGACGCCGACTGGCGCGTACCAACGTTCGCGGCGCTGATGGTCACCGCCACCGAGATCCTGAGCGGCCTCGCGCTGCTGCTCGGCGTGCTCACCCCGCTGGCCGGCTGCGCGGCACTCGGCGCGATGCTGTGCGCCTGGGCGGTGAACGTCTCGGGCGCGGCGTTCTGGTCCGAACCCTTCAACGTGCCGTTCCTACTCGGACTCGGCGCGGCCACCCTGATCTTCACCGGGCCGGGCAGGTACTCCATCGACAGCCGCGTCCTCGGCCGGGTCACCTGGTCGCTGCGGGTCAAGGTGCTGCTGGTGGTGCTCGCGCTCGCGGTGGCCGCGGCGACCTGGGTGGCGCTCTACGGGGTCAACCCGATCCACTTCACCGCGCCGCAGCCACAGTGAGCACTACTCGCCGGTAACCACGGAACCTACCCGGCGGTAAGAATTGCCACAGTTTTCCGATAGCAGGCTCAAAGATTCCTTAGAGCTCGTGGTTACTGTTCAGTACATGTGGATCGACGACACCAACGCTGATGTCATCAAAGTTGATTTCGAGGCTCTCTACCACGGCGATGTCCTGGTAGAAGGGCTTACCTCGGAGCAGCTCGACGACGAGCAGGCCCTGCCCACCGCAGTGTGAAAGAACGCGCGCCCTCCCGGGCGCGCGTTCCTCCGTCTGTGGGTTTGCCCGACGCCCGGGCACCTCTGGCGGATCCAAGGTGCAACCGAGCGTCCGGCGCTCACACCCGTTCTGCTGCGGGCTCGACCATCCCGGCCAGGCGGCCGGTGATCAGGTCCTCGGCGTCGGCGACGATCCGGGCCACCAGGTCGCCGACGGTCGGGATGTCGTTGATCAGGCCCATCGCCGTTCCGACGGTCCAGATGCCTGCGTCGACATCGCCCTCGTCGAACACCTTCCGGCCGCGCACACCGGCCACCAGATCCTTGACGTCCTCGAACTGACCGCCGTCCTTGAGGACCTGCACCACTTCACGCGAGACCACGTTGGACGCCACCCGCGCGGTGTTGCGCAGGCTGCGGAAGATCAACTCCGTACCCCGCTCGTCACCGGCGACGATCGCCTCCTTGACGTTCTGATGGATGCAGGACTCCACGGTGCACATGAACCGCGAGCCCATGTTCACCCCGTCGGCACCGAGCGCCAGCGCCGCGGCAAGACCGCGGCCGTCGGCGAAACCACCGGAGGCGATCATCGGGATCTCGATCTTGTCGGCGGCCGCAGGAATCAGCACCAGACCGGGCACGTCGTCCTCACCCGGATGCCCCGCGCACTCGAAACCGTCGATGCTGATGCCGTCGACCCCCAGGGACTGGGCCTTCACCGCATGCCGCACCGAGGTGCACTTGTGCAGCACCTTGATGCCGTTGTCGTGGAACATCGGCAGATGCGGCGCCGGGTTCGAGCCCGCGGTCTCGACGATCTTGATACCGGCGTCGACGATCACCTGGCGGTACTCGTCGTACGGCGGCGGGTTGATCGCCGGCAGGATTGTCAGGTTCACCCCGAACGGCTTGTCCGTCAGATCCCGCGTCCTGGCGATCTCGTTGGCCAGATCCGCCGGCGTGGGCTGGGTCAGCGCGGTGATGAATCCCAGCGCGCCCGCGTTCGCCACGGCCGCAACCAGTTCCGCGCGACCGACCCACTGCATACCGCCCTGGGCGATCGGGTGCTCGACACCGAAGACCTCGGTGAACTTCGTCTTCAACGCCATCAGCGGGGGGCCATCCGGATAGCGCCGTCCAGGCGGATCGTCTCACCGTTGAGCATCGGGTTCTCGACGATGTGCACCGCCAGCGCGCCGTACTCGTCGGGGTCGCCGAGGCGGGCCGGATGCGGAACCTGCTTGCCCAGCGAGGCCTGCGCCTCCTCGGGCAGCGAGCCCAGCAGCGGGGTCTTGAACAGACCGGGCGCGATGGTGCACACCCGGATGAACTCGCGGGACAGGTCACGGGCGATCGGAAGGGTCATACCGACGACGCCGCCCTTGGAGGCCGAGTAGGCGGCCTGGCCGATCTGGCCCTCGAACGCGGCCACCGACGCGGTGTTGATGATGACGCCGCGCTCGCCGTTTATCGGCTCGGTCTTGGCGATGCGCTCGGCGGCCAGCCGCAGCACGTTGAAGGTGCCGATCAGGTTGACCTCGACGACCTTCCTGAAACCGTCCAGCGGGAACGGGCCGTCCTTGCTCAGCGTCTTGATCGCGTTGCCGATACCGGCGCAGTTGACGTTGATGCGCAGCGGGCCGAACTCCTCGGCGGCGTCCAGTGCGGCGCTGACCTGCTCGGGGTCGACGACGTTGGCCTCGACGAACTTGGCCCGCGGTCCCAGCTCAGCGACGACATCGGAACCTTTGAGGTCGATCACCACGACCGAGGCACCCCGGTCGAGCAGTCGCTTGGTGGTTGCCAGACCGAGCCCGGAGGCACCTCCGGTCACGACGGCAGCGGCGTCCTTGATCTCCACAGATCTGATTCCTTCCTGTCTGGTTGTTCTCTAAATCCATTCCTGCAGAACAGCTTCGGTGTCCGCACCGGGAACACCCGGCGGCGTGGGAGCCGACGGGACACTGCGCGAGAACCGGGGCGCGGGCGCCGGGTACAGAGAACCGTTCTCGGTGTAGAAGGTGTTGCGTTCGGTGTTGTGCGCCTCTGACTCCACCTCGGCGAAAGACAGCACCGGGGTGACACAGGCGTCGGTGCCGGCGAACACCTTCGCCCAGTGGTCGCGGTCGTGGGCGACGAAGGCCTTGGTGAACACCTCGCGCAGCTCCGGCCAGCGGCTCATGTCGTTCTGGTCGGGCAGGTCCGCCGGGTCCAGGCCGAGGCCGGCCAGCAGCTGCGCGTAGAACTGCGGCTCGATCGCGCCGACCGCGACGTGGCGGCCGTCGGCACAGGTATAGGTGTCGTAGTACGGCGCGCCGGTGTCGAGCATGTTCACCCCGCGCTCGTCGCTCCACATCCCCATCCCGCGGAACGACCACATCATCATCGACAGCACGCTGGAGCCGTCGACCATCGCGGCATCGACGACCTGACCCTTGCCGGAGCGTTCCCGCTCGTAGAGCGCAGAGAGGACGCCGACGAGCAGGAACATCGATCCGCCGCCGAAGTCGCCGACCAGGTTGAGCGGCGGCACCGGCCGTTCGCCCGCACGGCCGATCGCGTGCAGCGCGCCGTTGAGAGAGATGTAGTTGATGTCGTGGCCGGCCTGCTGAGCGCGCGGGCCGTCCTGACCCCAGCCGGTCATCCGCGCATAGATCAGCTTGTCGTTGACCTTGGCGCAGTCCTCGGGGCCCAGGCCCAGACGTTCGGTGACCCCGGGCCGGAAACCCTCGATCAGTACGTCGGCCTTGGCGATCAAGCGCAGGACCATCTCGCGGTCCTCGTCGCTCTTCAGGTTCGCCGCGACGGAACGGCGGTTGCGCAGCAGGTAGTCGCCGCCCGGTTTGGTCGCCGGACCCGGCCCCTTGCCGGGGCGTTCGATACGTACGACGTCGGCACCGAGATCGCCGAGAATCATTGCCGCGTGCGGACCGGGGCCGATGCCGGCCAGTTCCACGACGCGAAGTCCCTGTAGTGGTCCAGCCATGCCTAAGCGCCCTTCGTCAGAATCGTTCGGTTGACCGCCGACATAGCTTACTTGTATAACCAAGTCGGACCGGCCACGGGGCTTCAGCTGTCGGGAAGGCCCAGATCAAGGGGACGCACATGACCACGACCGACCCGCACACCGACGCCTACGAGGGCATCGACGACCTCACCGTCGGCCTCGACGGCGGCGTTCTGACCGTCACCCTGAACCGGCCCGACAGCCTCAACTCGCTCACCGCGCCGATGCTGCAGACGTTCGCCTCGACGCTCGAACGCGCCGCGAACGACCCGCGGGTGCGGGTCGTGCGCATCGGCGGCGCCGGCCGCGGCTTCTGCTCGGGCGCGGGCATCAGCGAAGAGGACCACGCCAACCCGGGCGCGTCGGGCACCCCGGCCGACGTGCTGGACGCGGCCAACCGCTGCATCCGCGCGATCGCCGCCCTGCCCCAGCCCGCGGTGGCCTGCGTGCACGGCGCGGCTGCCGGTGTGGGCGTCTCGCTGGCGCTGGCCTGCGACGTCGTACTCGCTTCGGAGAAGGCGTTTTTCATGCTCGCGTTCACCAAGATCGGCCTGATGCCCGACGGCGGCGCCTCGGCGCTGATCGCCGCCGCCGTGGGCCGCATCCGCGCGATGCGGATGGCCCTGCTGGCCGAACGGATCTCGGCGGCCGAGGCGTACGGGTGGGGCCTGGTCAGCGCGGTGTACCCGGCCGACGATTTCGCCGCCGAGGTCGACAAGGTGGTCGCCACTCTGGTGTCCGGGCCGGCGGTGGCGTTGCGTAAGACCAAGAACGCGATCAACGCCGCGACGCTGTTCGAGCTCGACGGCGCCCTCGAGCTGGAGAAGACCGGGCAACTGGTTCTGTTGGAGTCCGCCGACTTCCGCGAGGGCACCAAGGCCTTCCAGCAGCGCCGGGCCGCGAACTTCACCGACTCCTGAGCCGGCACGCGCCGACTGTGGGCCCTGTGTACGCGAACTGACCGAATCGCGTACATATCCCCCACAATCGGTGCCGCAAAAACCATTCGACGTGAACCGGGTGCGTCGGCGACCATCGATCGGTGAGCACGCAGTACGAGATCGAGCAGCCGGTGGCCCCCGGCGGCTGGCGTGTGCTCGCGCCGTTCCGGTCCCGTGAATACCGCCTGCTGATCGCGGCGGTCTCGCTGTCGATCTTCGCCGAGGGCATGTGGGCGGTGGTGATGGCGCTGCAGGTCATCGAACTGTCCGGTGATCCGGCGGCGCTGTCGCTGGTGGCTGCCTGCATGGGCGCCGGCCTGGTGGCCTTCGTGCTGGTCGGCGGTCTGGCCGCCGATCGACTCCCCCAGCGCGGCATCATCATCGCCGTCGAGATCGTCAACACGGTCGCCGTGTCTGCGGTCGCGGTGCTCGGTCTCGTTGGCGAACTGCGCATCTGGCATATGGCGGTGGCCGCCGCGACGCTCGGGGTCGCGGCGGCGTTCTTCTTCCCGGCGTACAGCGCGCTGCTGCCCAGGATCCTGCCTGCCAACCAGCTGCTGGCCGCCAACGGCGTGGAAGGAGTGGTGCGCCCGGTGTTCCAGCGCGCCGCCGGCCCGGCGGTGGCCGGCCTGGTGGTGGGGGCGACGATACCCTCGGCCGGTGCGGTCGTGGTGGCCGCGCTGTTCGCGCTCGGCCTGACCCTGCTGGTGGCCACCCGCCCGCAGCTGACCGAAGGCCCAGCCGCACAGCGCGTTTCGCAGACGAAGCTGCTGCAGGACCTGCGGGAGGGCTGGGCGTTCGTGGTCCGCACCCCGTGGCTGTTGTGGACGCTGCTGTTCGCGAGCATGTTCGTGCTCGTGGTGCTCGGGCCGATCGAGGTCCTGCTGCCGTTCGTCGTGGCCGACAGGTTCACCCACGGCGCACAGACCTACGGTTTCATCCTGGCGTTCTTCGGGATGGGCAGTGCCGCAGGCGCATTGGCAGTGTCGTCACGGCGGCTGCCGCGCCGATATCTCACGGTGATGATGACGATGTGGGGCCTGGGTTCGGTTCCGCTGGTGATCGTCGGCGTCACGTCCTCGTTTCCGCTGATGGCCGCGGCGACGTTCGTCGTCGGCGTCACCGACGGCGCCGGGATGGTCATCTGGGGGACGCTGCTGCAGCGCCGCGTGCCCGCCGCGATGCTCGGCCGGGTGTCGAGCCTGGACTTCTTCGTGTCGCTGGCGTTCATGCCGGTGTCGTTCGCGATCGCCGGCCCGTTGTCGAAAGTCGTGCCGATGGAGGCGATCTTCCTGGCGGCGGGCCTGCTACCGGTACTGCTGGCCGCCGTGGCGGTGACGGCCGCCCGGATGCGCCGCGACGAACTGGCCCACCCGCTCGATTAGGGCGCCGCGGTCAGCACGCGGGGGCCGTCCTCGGTGATCGCGATGGTGTGCTCGGAGTGCGCGGTCCGCGAACCGTCCGCCGAGCGCAGCGTCCAGCCGTCGGGGTCCACGACCAGGCGGCGCGTGCCACGCGCCCACCACGGTTCCAGCGCCAGCGTCAGACCCGGCCGCAGCGCCATCCCGCGTCCCGGCTTGCCCCGGTTGGGGACGTGTGGATCCTCGTGCATCGTGCGGCCGAGGCCGTGGCCGCCGAAATCGGTGTTGACGCCGTAACCTTCGGCGGCCGCGACCTCCCCGATGGCCGCCGAGATGTCGCCGAGATGCCCGCCAGGGACCGCGGCGGCGATCCCCGCACCCAGCGCCCGGCGGGTGGACTCGACCAGCGCGACGTCGGCCGGGTCGGCGGCGTCACCGACGATCACCGTCACCGCGGCGTCGGCCACCCACCCGTCGATCGACACCGCGAAGTCCATGGTGAGCACGTCCCCGTCCTGCAACACGTAGTCGTGCGGAAGGCCGTGCAGCACAGCATCGTTGACCGACAGGCAGATGACGTTGCGGAACGGCCCGCTGCCGAACGACGGCGCGTAGTCCCAGTAGCACGAGACGGCACCGCGCTCGTCGACCAGCGCCCTGGCCCGGTGCTCCAGTTGCATCAGGTTGACGCCGGGTTCGGCGTCGCGGCTCAGCGTCGCGAGCGTGCGGCCGACGAATTCGCCGGTGACCGCCATCTTGTCGATTTCTCCGGCGGTCTTGAGTTCGATCATGGGCACTGCTTCCGTCTCGGCGGTATTTTTATACCGCCACCGTACCAGCATCGGTATTTCTATACCGCTATGCTGTGCGGCATGGTCCGTGTGCCGCTCAGCCCCGAACAGATCCGAGCCGGTCAGCGCCTCGGTGCGCTCCTGCGGACGGCGCGGGCCGGCCGCTCGCCCGAGGACGTCGCCCGTGACGCGGGCATCTCCCCGGAGACACTGCGCAAGATCGAGGTGGGTCGGATGCCCAGCCCCAGCTTCGGCACGGTGGTGGGGCTGTGCGAGGCGCTCGGCCTGCCGCTGCAGCGGGCGGTCGACGTCTGGCGCGGCACCGACGCGCAGGGCGCCGACGAGCAGGTCGCGATCTGAGCTAGACGCCGAACATCGGCGGCAGTGCCAGCACCATCACCAGACCCCAGAAGAAGTGGGTCAGCATCGGTGCCAGGACGCCCCCGGTGGCGCGGCGCAGCAGGGCGCACACGGTCCCCAGGATGATCGCGGCGAACCCCAGCATCGGGTTGCCGGTGGTGGCCGCGGTCGCGATCACGTACAGCACCGTCGACACGATGACCGGGTGGTATTTGAGCAGCGCCGTGTAGAGCGCACCGCGGAAGAACATCTCCTCGGCCACACCGTTGATCACCGTGATGAACACGATCAGATACAGCGGCCCTGCGTTGGAGTACTGCAGCACCTCGCGGACGTAGTCGTTGACTCCGGGGATCTCGCGCACCACCAGCGCGCCGAGGACGAAGATCCCGCCGAGCAGCAGCCCGACCACGGTCCCGGTGATCACCGGCCGCTGGTTGCGCCCGCGGACACAGATGTGCCCCATGTGCAGCGGGCCCGAGGCGAAGGCGCCCGCCGCCCACACCCCGGCCAGGGCGAGCGTGAGCCAGATGAAGGTCTCGTCGCCGGGCGGCCGGCTCAACGAATAGCCCAGCAGCGCGGCACCGATGAGCAGGAAGCCACCCACCACGAACTTGCGCCTGCCGATCACCGACGGTGGCTCGTTGTACGGCGGCGCCTTCGTGCGCGCGATCTTGCGCAGCTCGCCGGCCCAGCTCACCGGGGCGCTCACGCCGGAATCACCTTCGGCACCAGCGCGAGCATCGTGTCCAGACCGGTCCGCACCGCCGCCGCGACCGGGCCGGGGACGAAGCCGAGCAGGCCGAGGAGCGGCCGCACGACCGGCGGTGTCACCGCGGCGGCCAGTTGCCGCAGCCGCAGGGTGTCACCGCCGGCCCAGCCGGGGTCGGTGTCGGCGAGGTGGTGCGGGTCGGGTAGTTCGTCGACGGGTCTTGGTCGCGGACTGGCCACCGCGCGCTGCATCGCCTCCTCGACGCCGATCAGCCCGTCGGCGGGATCGGGCACCCGGCCGCGCAGACTGCGCGCCGACGCCATCATCGGAAAGTCCAGGGATTCAACGAGATCGGCGGCGAGTCCGCCCGGCACCGGCAGCACCACCCCGGTCAGCTTGGACACCAGCGAGGTGTCGACGCCGTACACCGCGACCGGCGTGCGCCAGATACCCGCGACCCGGGCATAGGTGCGCAGCAGGTCGCCGTAGGTGGTGGTCTCCGGCCCCGCGATGTCGTAGGCGCCGGCAGGCACCGCGTCGGAGTCCGCCGCGGCGACCAGGTAGTGCAGCGCGTCGCTGATCGAGATCGGGTCGATCGGGTTGGCCGACCATTCCGGCATCGGCAGCAGCAGGAACCGGTCAGCGACGTAGCGCAGCATCTCGAACGACGTGGACCCGGCGCCGATGATGATCGCGGCGCCCAGCCACACCACGTCCGGTCCCCCGTCGATGGTCAGCGCCGCGGCCACCTCGGCGCGGCTGGCCAGATGCTCGGACAGGGAATCGCCGTCGGGCACGAACCCGCCGAGGTAGACGATGCGGCGCACCCCCGCCGCCTTGGCCGCGGCGGCCACGTTGGCGGCGGCCCGGTTGTCGGCTTCCCGGAAGCCGGGTTGGCCGATGCCGTGCACCAGGTAGTACACGACCTCCACGGGCCCGGCGTCGGTGAAGGCCTGCCGCACCGACAACTCGTCGTCCGCGTCGAGCGTGACCGTCGAGACGTCTTCGTACCAGCCGAAATCGGCCAGCCGGTCGCGGTGACGGCTCGCCGCGACGACCTGATGGCCCTCGTCGAGCAGCGCAGTGACCAGCCGCGATCCGATATAGCCGGTCGCGCCGGTGACCAGGGTGCGCACGGGATTCACGGTAGGCCTGTACCCAGGGCCGCCCCGTTCACAACCCGCGGCCGCGCGTTAACTGGGTCACTCCGTCATGCACGACGGGGCCGCGGGGCGCCCCCGGCTGTCGGGACGACGTTCGCGGGCACGTCCGGCGACGGGCAGGATCGGGGCGTCGGGCATGGCCGCCGCCGAAGGGCGGGGCCGGGTGCGTACACCCCGGGCGCGGCGTGCGATCCTCACGTCGTGACATCGACGTCAGCACCGACCGCACTGGATATCGTCGACGGAGTCGACCTCACCGGCAAGACCTGCGTGGTCACCGGCGCCTCGTCGGGGCTGGGCCGCGAGTCCGCCCGCGCGCTGGCCAAGACCGGCGCCCACGTGATCCTGGCCGCCCGCAACACCGAAGCGCTCGCCGACACCGAGGCATGGGTGCGCGCCGAGCTGCCGGCCGCACGGCTGTCGGTGGTGCACCTGGACCTGACCTCGCTGGCGAGCGTGGCGGCTGCCGCGGCGGAGATCGCCGAGCTGACCCCTGCGGTGCACGTGCTGATGAACAACGCCGGCGTGATGTTCACCCCGTTCGGGCGGACCGCCGAGGGCTTCGAAATGCAGTTCGGCACAAACCATCTGGGCCACTTCGAGCTGACCAGACTGCTGTTCCCGGCGCTGGTCGCCGCCGACGGGGCGCGGGTTGTCAACCTGTCCTCGGAAGGCCACCGGATGGGTGACGTCGATTTCGAGGACCCGAACTGGGAGCACCGCGAGTACGACAAGTTCGCCGCCTACGGCGCGTCGAAGACCGCCAACATCCTGCACGCGGTCGAGCTGGACCGCCGGTTGCGCGACAGCAGCGTGCGCGCGTTCGCGGTGCATCCCGGGATCGTGGCGACCTCGCTGGCGCGGCACATGACCAACGACGACTTCACGGCCCTGAACAAGTCGAGCTCGTCGCGGGCGGGCGACAAGCCGCCGACCGACTTCCGCAAGCAGTTCACGACGCCGGAACACGGTGCGGCCACCCAGGTGTGGGCGGCCGTCAGCGACGAACTCGACGGCACGGGCGCTGTCTACCTGTCCGACTGCCGGGTGCGGGAGGCCGCGCCCTACGCCGCGGACGAGTCCCGCGCCCTGGCGCTGTGGGCGCTGTCGGAACATCTCTGCACCACCGGCGCCGCCGGTCTGGGCTCGCGTGCGTGAACCCGGGTGCGAAGGTCATCTACCTTCGCTCCCACGGTGAGCGCGACCGCGACCGCGACCAGCCTGTGGTCCGGGCCGTCCTAGACGCCACCCTGGCCGATTGAGTTCGGGCTGGTCGGCGCGTTGTTGGTGCAGGCCGGGGCTGACCCGAACCCGCAGGTGGCAGCCGGGTTCTGCGGTCGATATCCGCGGTGGTGCGCCAACTCGACTTGGCCCACACCAATTCAGGCACATAACATGCCAGACGACTTGACAAGTGTAAGGAGCACCACGTGAAGACCCGAACCAGCAAGGCCATCGGCGTCGCTGTCAGTGCCGCCGCGATCGCCCTGTCGGTCCCGCTGTCCATCACCGCGAACGCCGAGCCGTCCACCCCGGTGGCCGAGATCCCCGACCCCCAGGGACCGGACTGCGGTGCGTTCAAGGAGGCGCTGCCGAACTGGAAGGGATTGGCGGACCTGCCCGTCAGCACCGCGCTGGCCTCGATCGCCGAGATCTCGACGTTCAGCTCCGCGATCTCCGGTCAGCTCAACCCCGCCGTGAACATCACCAGCGTGCTCGACAACGGCCCGTACGTGGTGTTCGCGCCCACCAACGAGGCGTTCGCCGAGCTGCCGCCCGAGCAGCTCGAGGTGCTGCGCACCGATCCGGCGGCGCTGACCAGCCTGGTGTACTACCACGCGTTCCTCGGCCTGCTGGGCCCCGACGACGTCAAGGGCCAGCGTCCCACCCAGGAAGGCACCGAGATCGAGGTGACCGGCTCCGGCGGCGACATCCAGGTCAACGAGACCACCGAGGTCGTGTGCGGTGGCATCCAGGCGCAGAACGCGCGCATCTACATCGTGGACAAGGTGCTCAACCCGGCCGAGGCGCCGGCGCCGATCACACCGACCGCCACGAGCACCACCGAGACGGCGACCACCACCGCTGAAACCACCGCCGAGACCACCCCGGAGACGGCTCCGGCGGAGGCACCGGCGGAGGCTCCGGCGTCCCCGGCCGCCGAGGCCCCGATCGGCTGACGTCCCGATCGCGAGCAGACACAAAATCGCCCCCTTTCGCAGGAAAGGGGGCGATTTTGTGTCTGCTCGGCGTGGTCTAGACGCCGCGTCCGCGAGCCGACTAGACGCCTAGGTCGCGGCCGATGATCTCTTTCATGATCTCGGTGGTGCCACCGAAGATGGTCTGGATACGACCGTCGACGTAGGCCCGTGCGACGCGGTATTCGAGCATGTAGCCGTAGCCGCCGTGCAGCTGCACGCACTGGTCGACGACCTTCTTGGCGGTCTCGGTGGCCCACCACTTGGCCTTGGCCGCCTCGACCGCGGTCAGCTCACCGTCGACGACACCCTGCAGGCACCGGTCGATGTAGGTCTCGGTGATCTCGAGTTCGGTCTCCATCTCGGCGAGCAGGAACCGGTTGTGCTGGAAGCTGCCGATGGGCTGCCCGAATGCCTTGCGGTCCTTCGAGTACTGCAGCGTCTCGTCGAACACCGCACGCGCGCCGGCGATCGCCGAGATCGCGATCGAAAGCCGCTCCGAGGGCAGGTTGGTCATCAGGTGGTAGAAGCCGCGACCCTCCTTGCCGAGCAGGTTCGCGTTCGGCACCCGGACGTTCTCGAAGTGCAGCTCGGAGGTGTCCTGGCTGTGCAGGCCCATCTTGTCGAGCTTGCGGCCGCGGGTGAAGCCCTCCATGTCGCGCTCGACCACGAACAGCGAGAAGCCCTTGTGTCCGGCTTCGGGGTCGGTGCGTGCGACGACGACGCACAGGTCGCAGTTGATGCCCGACGAGATGAACGTCTTGGAGCCGTTGATGATCCAGTCGTCACCGTCGCGCACCGCGGAGGTGCGGATACCGGCGAGGTCGCTGCCCGCGCCGGGCTCGGTCATCGCGACCGCGATGATCGTCTCGCCGCTCGCGATGCCCGGCAGCCAGCGCTTCTTCTGCTCGTCGTTGGTCAGGTCCTTGAAATAGGGCCCCACGACGTCGTTGTGCAGGCTCAGCGCAGGCCCGTGCACACCGGCCTTGGCGATCTCCTCGTCGATGACCGCGTTGAACCGGAAGTCGTCCGAGCCACCGCCGCCGAACTCCTCGGGCATGTTGAACCCGATGAGGCCGTACTTGCCCGCCGCGGTGTAGGCCGACCGGTCGACGATGCGCTCGGTCTCCCACTTCTCGTGGTTGGGCACGAGCTCGCGCTCGATGTACTCCTTGACGGTGTCGCGGAACGCCTCGTGCTCTGCGTCGTAAATCGTTCGCTTCATTGTTGATTCCTTACTTAGCTTTCCAGACCGGCTCGCGCTTCTGCGCGAAGGCCAGCGGACCTTCCATGGCGTCTTCGGTCTTCAGCAGCGTCGAGAACTCGCCGAACGTCTGCTTCCAGAACGGTTCCTCGTCGCCGACCACGCCGTCGACGGCGCCGTAGGACACCCGCTTGCTGGCGCGCACGGCCAGCGGTGCGTTGCAGGTGATCCGCTCGGCGAGAGCCAGGGCCGCGTCGACCACGGTGCCGTCGGGCACGACCTGGTTGATCAGGCCCCAGCGCAGCGCGTCGGCCGAGCTGATCGGCTCACCGGTGTAGATCAGCTCGAGGGCGATCTTGCGCGGCAGCTGCTCGACGATGCGGAACACGCCGCCGGCACCGGCAATGAGCCCCCGCTTCACTTCGGGCAGACCGAATTTCGCGCGTTCCTCGGCGACCACCAGGTCGCTGGCCAGGGCCAGCTCGGTGCCTCCGCCGAGCGCGGTGCCGTTGACCGCGGCGATGGTCGGCTTGTCGATGAAGTGCCGCACGTAGCCGGCGAATCCCCACTCCGAATGCTCGGGGTGGAAGAGGTTCTCGCCCCGCGAGATGGCCTTGAGATCCGCTCCGGCACAGAAGGATTTGTCCCCGGCGCCGGTCAGGATGACCGCCCGGACCTCCGGATCCTCCTGCGCGGACTGCAGCGCGTCGCCGACGGCGGTGCTGACCGACGCGTTGATCGCGTTGCGGGCCTCGGGCCGGTTGATCGTGATGATCAGGACGTTCCCGCGGCGCTCGGTCAGAGCGCCGACCGAAGACGACGACGAAGGAGGAGTCGAGCCATCAAGCACAGCGCGGCCGGTTTCGGTCACAGGAGCTCCAGGATGGTCGCGTTGGCCTGGCCGCCGCCCTCGCACATGGTCTGCAGGCCGTACTGAATGTTGTTGTCCCGCATGTGGTACAGCAGCGTGGTCAGGATACGCGCACCGGAGCCGCCGAGCGGGTGGCCGAGCGCGATCGCGCCGCCGTTGGGGTTCAGCTTGGTCTCGTCGGCGCCGATGTCCTTGAGCCAGGCCATCGGAACCGGGGCGAAGGCCTCGTTGACCTCGAAGGCACCGATCTGGTCCAGGCTCAGGCCGGACTTCTTCAGCGCCTTCTGGGTGGCCGGGATCGGCGCGGTCAGCATGATGACCGGGTCGGCGCCGGCGAGCACCGCGGTGTGCACCTTGGCCAGCGGCGTGAGACCGAGGTCCTTGGCCTTCTCGGCCGACATCAGCAGCAGTGCGGCCGAGCCGTCGGAGATCTGGCTGGAGTTACCGGCGTGGATCACGCCGTCCTCTTTGAACGCGGGCTTGATCTTGGCCATCGACTCGACGGTGCCGCCACGGCGGATGCCGCCGTCTTCGAGCACGACGGTGTCGTTGCCGTCCGCGTCCTTGGTCTTGATGCCGACGATCTGATCCTTGAAGGCACCGGAATCCTGTGCGGCAGCGGCCTTCTCGTGCGAGCGCAGGGAGAACTCGTCGAGCTCGGTGCGGCTCAGGCCCCACTGCTCGGCGATCATCTCGGCGCCGACGCCCTGGTTGGGGGTCTTGTCGTAGCGGGCCTTGAACGACTCGCCGTAGGGGTTTCCGCCGTTGGCCAGCGAGGAGCCCATCGGGGTGCGCGACATCGACTCGACACCACCGGCGACGACGACGTCGTAGTGACCCGCGATCACCCCGGCGACGGCGAAGTGCAGCGACTGCTGGCTGGAGCCGCACTGACGGTCCACGGTGACACCGGGGACGGTCTCGGGCCAGCCGGCGGACAGCACCGCGGTGCGGGCGATGTCGAGGGCCTGCTCACCGGCCTGCATGACGCAGCCCCAGATCACGTCGTCGACGAGCGCGGGGTCGACCCCGGCCCGCTCCACCAGACCGTTGAGGACCTGGGCCGACAACTCGGCGGGGTGGATTCCCGACAACGCACCGTTGCGCTTTCCGACTGGAGAGCGCACTGCCTCGACGATCACGGCTTCAGCCATGGAGATTCTCCTTCATTGGATCGGCTTTACGCACGAAAGTAACGAACAAGGTTTACTAGGTCAACCTACTGGTTGGCTGGCCTCCGAGCGGGCCGCGACCTGCGCCGACCTCGACTGATCCGGACACTGGGTCAGCACATGGTTTACTGAGTTGCACAGCTGGTGTGCAGCGTAGTCGACCGTCGAGGAGGTGTGATGACCCGTAGCACTCCCCTGGCTCCGATGATCGGGCCGGACGCCGTCGCCTCCCGCGCCGCGGTCCGGTCCCCCAAGACCGCCGAGCTCGTCGCAGGCACGTTACGCCGGATGGTGGTCGACGGGCAGCTCAAGGACGGCGACTTCCTGCCGAATGAGGCCGAGCTGATGGCCCACTTCGGTGTCAGCCGCCCGACGCTTCGCGAAGCGGTCCGGGTGCTGGAGTCCGAGCGCCTGGTCGAGGTGCGCCGCGGATCGCGCACCGGTGCGCGGGTCCGGGTGCCCGGCCCCGAGGTGGTCGCCCGGCCTGCCGGGCTGCTGCTCGAACTGTCCGGCGCGACGATCGCCGACCTGCTGACCGCGAAGTCGGGTATCGAACCGATGGCTGCGCGGCTGCTCGCCGAATCCGGTTCGGACGAGGCGTTCGACGAGCTCGAGCGGATGCTGGAGGAACTCGCCGCCGACGGCCATCAGTCCAGCCGGCTGGCCGAGACCACCGGGCTGTTCCATCTGCGCGTGGTGCAACTGTCGGGCAACGCGACGCTGAGCATCATCGCGGGCATGCTGCACGAGATCACGGTCAGGCACACGGCTTTCGTGTTCAACGAGCGCCGGCCGGTGTCGAAGGCCGACTACGACACGCTGTTGCGGTCCTACCGCAGGCTGATGCAGTTCCTGCGCGCGGGCGACGCCGTCGGCGCCGAGACGCACTGGCGCAAGCACCTCGACAAGACGCGCGAGCTGCTGCTCACCGGCCTGGAGAGTGTGCCCGTCCGCGACGTGATGGGCTAGTCGCCCCGCTGCCAGGTCTTGTGCACCGGCACGGTGTCGTCCCACGGTTGGCGCGTCACCATGTCGGTGACCATCACGTAGCCGCGCTCGAACTCACCGGTCGCCGCGTCCACCAGCCGGTACTCCTGACGCTGCCGGTGGATCGGCTGCGCGTCGAGCAGCAGCACCCGCACCTCGCCGGGTTCGAAGTGGCACCGCTTCTGCAGCGCCGCGATCAACTGCTCGTTGTGCATGTGGCCGTCGCCGAAGTTCCAGCCGATCGCGGTGCTGCAGATCCGTTCGCCGTCGGTCAGCACGTAGTCGTCCTCGTTCCCGTCGGCCATGGCGCGGTGAGCCAGCGTGAACATCGCGCGGCCGTGGGTGTTGAACGAGCGGAACGCATACCCCATGTACTGGTAGACCTCGGCGGTCTCCTTGCTGCCGTAGAACTTCTCCATCTGCGCGGCGGGCATGCTGGCGATCGCGACGATGCCGTTGGTGATCTTCTCCGCCGCCGACGGTTTCACACACCACAGCGAGGTGTCCCAGTTGCCGGCGTAGTAGCGCATGCCGGGCAGGAAAGACACCTTGCGCGGGAACAGGTTTCCGATCACCACCGTCCCGGCGACGACCGCGAACAGCAGGATCGGCCACGGGCTCTGCAGGTCCGAGAGACCGATGCCGGCGTTGCCGACGAACAGCGCCAGCACGCTGAACATCATGAAGACGTTCCACTCCAGCGGCACCCCCATCGGGATCGCCGACAGGATGCCGAAGTGGAAGATCAGCATCACCGTCGCCGCGATCGCGGTCGCCCAGCCGCCGTGGGAGAAGAACAGCACCAGCGGCACGAGCATCTCGATGGCCGTGGAGAAGTGCGCCAGCACGCGCGATGCGCGGCCGGGACGAAGGTCGTCGGGGAAGCGTTCGAAGAACTTCCGCTTGATCGCCCGCGGCCGGATGACCGGGTTGTTGCTCATCATCGTGGAGATGACGAACGGGAAGTGCTTGTTGAGTTTGGACGTGGCCGCGCCCAGCCAGATCACCAGGCACACCAGCTTGGCCGCGATGACGATGTCGGCGCCGCTGAACAGGAAACACACCGCCAGCGAGCCGTACACCTCGCCGCGCGCGGCCAGGAACAGCACCTTGTCACGCAGCCCGGCCACCACCAGCAGGCCGACGATCGTCGCGGTCTGCCAGACCGGCAGCACGCCGACCTCGGAGCCGAGCTCGGGGATGGGCCCGGTGCCATCAGAAAACAATGCGATCACCAGGACCACCAGCAGCGCCCCGTAGAGCGCCACGTCGACGGGGGTACGGGCGTCCCCCGCGGTCAACGGCACCCGGTTGGGCCACGGTGGCAGCCGAATGGTCTTGGGCCGCAACCAGTACAGGATCGAGCCCATGGGCGGGAAGAACCGGTTGTTGAGCGGTCCGAACCCGCAGCCGAGGCCGACGATCTCGAACAGCATCGTGTAGAAGACGACCTTCTGGTACACGATCGGCTCGTGATACCAGGCCGCGACGTCGGTGAACCCGTCGATGCCGCTGGTGGTCAGGACGATCAGCCAGGCGCCCAGGATGTAGAGCAGGATCTTGACCACGTAGAACAGGTGCATCACCACCGGCGTGCCGAAGCCGACCTCGGCCCAGTGGCGCGCCATGGGCACGATCCGCTCGGCCCGGGTGCCCTTGCTCCATTCCGCGTAGTCGACGACGGGCGCGTCCTGCGTGAGAAAACCCATGCCGGTCAGACTAGAACGTGTTCCATTTCCGCTGGCGCGAACAGACACAAAATCGCATGATTCGCGGCGCGATCGTGCGAGTTTGCGTCTGCTCGCGGGGCTACCCCGGGGGCTACGCGCTGGTCTTGGCCGGGGGGCGGTAGAAGATCACCAGCTGCCCGATGCCGCCGGCCAGGCCCAGCACCAGCGCAATGGCCAAGCCCCACCAGCCGTGCAGCAGGTCGTAGAAGCCGCTGCCGGAGAACAGCAGGTGATCGAGGCTGATCTTGCCGGCACCGATCGTCGCGATGCCGACCGCCGAGGCCGCGAGCACGAGGTTGTACTCCCAACCCTCCTTGACGATGAAGAACCCGTTGGCTCGGTGCACGGTCCAGGCCGCGACGAGCATCAGCGCGACGAAGCCGGCGGCCGGGATCGGGGTCAGCAGGCCCAGCGCCAGCCCGATGCCTGCGGCCATCTCGGTGCTCGCGGCGATGCGGGCGTGGAACATGCCCGGCCGCATCCCCATGCTGTCGAACCAGCCGGCGGTGCCTTTCAGGCCGCCCTTGCCGAAGAACTTGTTGTAGCCGTGTGCGGCCATGGTCAGACCGAGCACGACTCGCAGGATCAGGACGCCGACGTCATAGGCACTCATGTAACAGAACTTAGAACATCTGTCACGCCGCTGCCCACCCCCGCCCTAGTGCGTCGGCACCCAATTGCCGTGGAAACCTGCCGGCACCCGGTGCGGTAACCGGACCGCGGCGACGTCGTCGAGGGTCTGGGCATCCAGGATCGCCAGCTCGCTGCGATCGGTGGCACGGTCGTACACATAGCCCATCAGCACACCGTCGTCCTCGTCGGCGTCGGGCGCAGCCGGGTGGAACACGAACTCGCCGACGGTCTTTCCGTCCCCGAAAGACCGAGCCACGGAACCGGCGCCGACGAAGTCGTGCTTGAGCAGGGTGTCTGCGCAGGATCCGCCCCCGGTGACCGTCGGGGCGTAGCCGTAACGGTGCGGCCGGCCCACCACGCGTTCGTCGACACGGGGGAACTCCTGGCCCCGGTCGTCGACCCTCGATTCCCGCACTTTGCCGTCGGCAAGATCGACGGTCCACCGATCCAGCGTCGGGATGCCCTCATTGGGTCCGAGATGATCGGTGGCGAACATCTTCTCGTGCCGCACGACGTCGAGGACGACGGTGTCGCCGTCGTCGAACGCGTTCATCGGATGGAAGACGTAGCAGGGCTCCACCTCGAACCAGCGGACGTCGGCGTTTCCGCCCTCCCGCGGCATGACGCCGACGCGGGCCGGGTACCGCGGGTTCCACGAGTACGGGAACGCCGGGTCGCCGGACCGGCTGCCCGGGCGGCGCGCGGCGACCGGATCGGGGATGCGCACCCGGCCGATCAGCGCGGACAACACCAGGCGCGCGGGCAGTTGCAGCCAGCGCGGCACGCCGACGGCGGCGGCCCGGCGGGCGTCGAAGGTGACCGGGAGGTCGTAGAAGACCACGTGGCGCTCGGTCAGCGAGAAGTCGTGCATCATCGGGCTGCCGGTGACCTCGATGTCGACGGTGCGTCTGGCCCGTCCGTCCGCACCGATCACCGAGTACTGCACCGTGTTTCCGTTGAGCAGGCAGTAGGACACCGCATGCAGTTCGCCGGTCTGCGGGTCGCGCTTGGGGTGGGCGGTGTATCCGCCGGTCAGGGTGCCGTCGAAATCGCACACGCCGACGGTGTCCAGTTCGTCGGTCAGCTCGTACTGGGCCACGCCGGACTCGATCAGCGCCAGTGTCTTTCCCGCATGCCCGATCACGTTGGTGTTGGCGCCGATCGGCGTCAGGCCGAAGTCCCCGCGGGGTGGCTCCTCCCCGAGTGCCTCGGCCACGACGGGACTGCGGACCCACCGGTTGCGGTACCACTCTGCACGTCCGTCCCGGATGCGGATACCGTGCACCATGCCGTCGCCGGTGAACCAGTGGTAGAGCTCAGGGTCGATCTCGGAGACCGGATTGGGCCCGTTGCGCAGGTAGCGGCCGTCCAGATAGTCGGGGAGACGGCCCCGCACGTCGAGGTCGGTGAGCGTGTACTCGTCCGCCAATGGCGCGAACGCGCCTTCGAGGTACTGGTTGGCCATTGCGGTCCCCTGCCCTGCATCGTCCGTTCACCCTGTATAGCACCGCTACGGGGCCGAACGTAGCTCCCAGGCCAGCCGCTCGACGTAGGCCTCCAGGGCGTCCAGGTCACCGATCACCGAGGCCGCGGCGTGCACGCTGACCGCGACCGCACCGCCGATGCCGTGCACGCCGTGTGTCAGGCCCATCATCGGCGACAGCGACGGGAAGCCCGCGGTGAGCACCACGGGGGCGCCGCCGAATCTCAGATCCGCCGGTCCCCGGTTGACGCTGGACACCACGGTGTTGCCGGTGACAGCCGCCGACCGCACACCCGGGTCGAATTGCGCTACGCCCCAAAGTAATAGCGGAGCGGGAAGGGCGGCCAGCGCCGCGGCCTCGGCGAGCATCGCCGGGTGCACGGCCCGCCTCCGGCGTCGGTGCAGGTCGGCGGCGATCGCGGCGCTGCGCTCCGGTGCGGCCAGATCGGGGTACAACTCGACACCGACGTTGCCGAAGTGGTTGCGCGCCTGCCTCGGTCCCGTCCGCGCCATCGGGACCTCGGCACCCAGCCGTGCTGCGTCGTCACCGAGCGCACGCAGATGCCCGGCCAGTGCGGCCGATAGGGCCGCCAGCGCACCGACGGTCACCGTCGTCGCGCCGAACTGCTCGCGGCTGCACACCACGGTCCGTAGGTGCCGCGGCCCGGCCGGCAGCGTGTTCGTGCGCAGCGCCGGGCGTGGAAGGGCCTGCGGCGGAACGAGTCCCGCGTCGGTGTCGCGGACCAGCCGGCGGTGGGCACGG
>NZ_BCRS01000040.1 GCF_001552715.1 Mycolicibacterium vaccae NBRC 14118 = CIP 105934
CTTTAGGACATTGCCGGCGGGTCCGGTGGCCGATATCAACACCCGCCGGTCCCGAAGTCCGTTGACGATCTGCGCGGTGAGCTGCGCATCCGGGGTTTTCAGGTCGTGGTCTGAGACGATCTCCACTCCGATGTAAAACCCGGCCCCGCGCACGTCGCCGATGCAGTGGTGGCGTTGCGCCAGCTCACCGAGTCCGGCGAGCAGGCCCGCTCCGGTGGTGTGGACGTTGTCCAGCAGTCGCTCTTGCTCGATCACGTTCAGCGTGGCTTGTGCTGCCGCGACAGCGACAGAGTTTCCGCCAAAGGTGTTGAAGTACCGAAGCTCTCGCCCGAACTTGGACACCACGTCGTGATCGACGACCACACCGGCCACCGGGTAGCCGTTACCCATGGGCTTGCCTGTCGTGATGATGTCCGGTGAGACGCCGTGGCGCTGATAACCCCACATGGCGTCGCCGCTTCGGGCGAATCCGCTCTGCACTTCGTCGGCGATGAACAATCCCCCGGCCTCGTGAACGGCGTCCACAGCCCCGCGCAGCAGTGAGGTCGGATGGGCGTAGATGCCGTCCGAGGAGAACAGCGAGTCCACGATCAGTGCGGCAACGCCTTGACCGTGTCGGTGCAGGTCGGCGATGGCCTCGCGCACGCGTTGCTCAAAGAAGCCAGGGAGATCTGCGTCACCGATGCGGTAGGAGTCGGGCGCCGGTATGCGGCGCACCCAGGTGCCCAGCGGGGAATTGTCTCCCAGCGATGGCGAGAATCCTGCGGTGCATTCGGAGTTTCCGTGGTAGGCCTCCGAGGTGACGATGACCCCCTGGTTTCCTGTGCGGTGCTTGGCGATTCGCGTCGCGAGGTCGTTGGCCTCCGATCCGGTGCAGGTCATCATCAAGTGCCGGTCTCCCGGTGCGCCGCCGAAGGTTGCCAGCAACTGCTCGGCGTAGTCGAGGATTCCTTCTTGCAGATATCGGGTGTGGGTGCACAGCGTGGCCATCTGGCGGTGCACGGCGTCTACCACGGCGGGGTGCGCATGGCCAACGGACACGACGTTGTTGTACGCGTCGAGGAATTCATTGCCGTCAGCGTCCCAAAGCCGGCTTCCTCTGCCGCGCACGAAGTGGATCGGTTCCTTGTAGAAAAGCCGGTAGGCGGGGCCCAGCAAGCGAGCCCGACGCTCGACGAGGGCGCGGGTCGCCTCGTCCAGAGTTCCGGCCGCTTCGGGGTCGAACGCATTGTTCATCTGCATCCGACCACGATCCGCGTCGACGGTTACCATGCTTCCTCCTGAATGATGTTGTCTCGCTGAAGGAGCGCTGAGATTTCAGCCGGCTCCCGTTCCAGGAACCACTCCAACTGCGCCCACCCTTGTTCGGTGTTGCGCATGATGTATTCGACGTTGCCGGGGATGAGGGCGGCACGGTAATTCGTGATCAGCGCGCGGGCAATCGCACGCCCCATCACTAGGTGAGGGACGATCTCGAGTTCGAGGTCGGTGAGGTCGGCGCATCTGAGGTACCCGCGCAGAAGGTCGAAACCGGCCTCGAACATGTTGTCCTGCGGGTGTTCCGCGAGATCTCTGGGCAGCTGGTTCAGAAGGGCAGTCGAGACGTCGACCGCGATCGGAGCCGTCAGGGCGTCACCGAAGTCCAGTACCGCGGTGACGAAACGCGGGTGGGCATGGTCGACGAGCAGATTGGACTTGCTGAAGTCGTTGTGCACCACCTGAGTTCGTAGCTCAGGAAGAACCGGCACCACCACGTCGTTGAATCGCGCCAGACCGCGAGACAATAGTTCTCGCTGTGCCGGATTCTCGATGACGTCGAGCAGCGGTTCCAAAGCCGGCAGGGTGACTACATTCCACGGCAACAGACGGCTGCCGGCGGGGTGCGCGAAACTTTGCGTGGCGTGCCGCAATAGAGCCAGTACCTCACCGACGAATTCACGCTCGGGTGCCGAAGATTCGCATTCGTCCAGCGGCGTTCCCTCCATGAAGGTCATCACTCGCGCTAGGCGCGGCCCCTCGGAACCGTCAACCGGCACTAATGTCGTACCGTCGACCGACGCGACGATGCGGGGCACCAGCTCACCGACCGGCGAGTCGGCGACATGAGTCATCAATGCGCACTGGAAGTCGATTTCAGTGGCGCTTTCACTGGCGTTGGACACTTTGAGGATGTAGCGGCCGTCGGTACCGGCGTCGATGAGGAAGGTGTCGTCCTTCTCTGTGGCCAGCCGGCTCGCCGTCCCCGTCAGCCCCCATTTTCGACTCGCGAGTTCGACCGCGGTCGACTCGGCCATCACCTCATGGTCTGTCGCCAGCGTCCCCGTGGGATGCAGCCCCAGCGATTCCAGAGTCGGTACCACGGTCATCGCTGCGTCGCCTTATCCGCGCTCCGCGCCAGGGCTGATGTCGTTGCATGGGCGGGAATATGCTTGGCGGCCAATATTTTTCCTTCCGGTCGGGTCCCTAGATGCGCACAGCGAATCTCCGCCTGAGCGCGGTTAGCACGAACGATGGAGCGGGCGTTGAGTTATGGACCTGTGCCGAGGAGCCTGATCAGCCGGTCCCGGGCGTCCTCGATGTGGTCGGTGACGACCTTGGCGACGTCTCCCGCGGCACCCAATTGCAGTTCGGCGAGGATGGCTCGATGCTCCTCGATCAAACCGCCGCCGCTTCGGCGGTCGCCCTCAGCGGAGCGAAGCAACTGCCTGTTGTCCATGCGTAAGAGCTGCCGCACCGGATCCGAGTGCATCGCGTAGAGCCGGATGAGGCGCTGGTTGGCGGACCCGGCGACGTGGGCGGCGTGAAACGCCACATCAGCGGCCTCCACCTGCTGCTGATCGCCGCTGCGAAGCCCGTCCTCCATGTCGTCGAGCGCCTTGCTCATGTCCGCGACCGTGGCCTCCGTGTTCCCGTTGGCAATCACCAGCTGGGCTGCACGCACCTCCAAAGCGACCCGCACATCGAAGATCTCACGCACATCGTCAGGAGTCAGGGTGGTGACGAAGGTTCCGCGACGCGGCTCGTCTTGCACCAGGCCTTCGGCGATCAGCGATCGCAACGCCTCGCGCACCGGTCCGCGACTCACGCCGAGCTGGCGGGCGACGTCCGCTTGGCGGATCTTCTCGCCCGGCGCAAATGTGCCGTTCAGAATGGCAATCCGCAGTTGAGTCGTGACCTCATCAGTCAGCGGCGCCGCCTGAGTAAGGGGCTGCATCACCGGCATTACAACCGCCCTATGGCCTTGGTCACGGACAGACACTATGTAAACGTCTGCAAAGTGTCAACAGTTCGCAGTTTGCAGTTTCGCGGCCCCTCCTGGGTATTCTGCCGTGGTGGATGGACGTAGTGGCATCAGGGACGGCTGTAGCGCCGCCGCTCTTCGACTGATGCCGCTGACGCCTCCCCCAGTGGCACGGGTGCGCGTTCCGGGGTCAAAGAGCATCACCAATCGCGCGCTTCTGTGCGCTGCCCTCACTCCCGGCGTCAGCGATATCACCGGCGCCTTGACCGCAGATGACACGCTCGCGATGGTCGGCGCCATCGAACAACTGGGCGCCTCAGTACAGACCCACGACTCAACCGACGTGTTCCGCGTCACGGGCATCGACGTGACCGCAGATGAGCGCCGCGACTCCCTGCACATCGATGCTCGTCAATCCGGGACCACGGCAAGATTCCTGCTGCCCGTCCTCGCGCAGCGTCCCGGTGCCAGCCTCCTTGACGGCAGTCCGCAACTTCGCCAACGCCCGTTCACACCGCTCATTGAAGCGCTGCGGACCCTAGGTGCCGTCATCGAAGCCGTTAACGGAGACGAAGGCCTTCCCCTCGTCGTCACGTCGCCGGCGCGCGGAGGCTGCCTCTCCATCACCGGAAAGATCTCCAGCCAATTCATCTCGGGCCTGCTCATCGCTGGACCGTTGATGCCGGAGGGGCTGCACATCACCGTCACCGACGACCTGATCTCCAAGCCCTACGTGACTCTCACCGAGAAGGTGATGGCCGGATTCGGTGTCACCACAACCGACCTCGCAGTGACGCGCCAGGACTATCGACCAGCCAGCTTCGCTGTCGAGCCAGACGCCACCGCCGCTTCGTACTTCTTCGCAGCAGCGGCGATCACCGGCGGCCGCATCACCGTGGAAGGGCTCGGCCAGCACTCCATTCAGGGCGATCTCGGCTTCGTCGACATCCTCGAAGCCATGGGTGCAAAAGTTTCACGCACCGCAACCGACACCACGGTCGAGGGGCCTGCACAGTTACGTGGTGTGGACGTCGACATGCGCCACATCTCCGATACCGCACAGACGTTGGCGGCGGTCGCCGTCTACGCCGACTCCCCCACCCGCGTCCGCGGGATCGGATTCATCCGGGGAAAAGAAACAGATCGAATCCACGCCATGGTCACTGAACTCCGCCGGGCCGGCATCGACGTTACCGACGATGGAGACGGTTTCACCGTCCATCCTGGATCACCGCAACCCACAGACTTCGACACCTACGACGACCATCGAATGGCAATGAGCCTTGCCCTGCTCAGCCTGCGGTCACCGGGAATAGCGATAAGGAACCCGGAGTGCGTCCAAAAGACATATCCCCGGTTCTTCGAAGATCTCGCCTCTCTGAGAGACAGATAGCCCAGCCCACCGCAGCGGGGTAGGGCACGCATTCACGAGTTCAGCGTCGAAACCTTCTGCGCTGGCGAAACGCGTCATGACTTCCGATGTTCAGACGTGCTGCTGGGCCTGTTCGCAGCGAGATCCGCGTGCGCCAGGTTCTGGACACCGGGATCAATCGAACATGACGACCGCGCGCCCGACGATATCGCCGCGGCCCAGCGCTTCGAGACTGTCGTTGATGTCGTCGAACTTCGTTGTCACCACGTTGTGTTTGATCTTCCCTTCGCCGGCGAGGGCAAGCACCTCCTGCAGGTCGGCAGGGTTTCCCCAGAACGACCCGAAGTAGGATCGCTCGCCGCTGACGAAAGGAAAGAGCGGCAGTTCCACCGTCGTGCCCATCAAGCCCACCTGCGAGAGGGCGCCCTCGGTCGCGAGGATCGATGCAGCCAGACCAAGGGACTCCGAGGATCCTGCGCAGTCCAAGACCGCATCGACCGTTCGGCGGTTGGCGAGATCTTCCAGTTCGTTCTGCACGTCATCGACGGACTTGCCGCGAACGTTCACCGTGTGATCTGCCCCGTTCTCGCGGGCGACGGCCAACTTTTCGTCACTGCGGGCCAGGGCCACCACGGTCGCACCGTCTCCCAGGAGCTTTGCGTACTGCACCCCGTAAGCCCCCAGGCCACCGATTCCGGTGACGGCCACGATTCGGCCGGCGCCAAGCTTCCCGGCGTCACGCAACTTCTTCATACCCCGATACGGCGTCAGCCCTGCATCCGTCAGCGGGGCGAGGAACTCCGGTTCAGCCCCGGGCTCCCGGATCGGAATCACCTTGCCGTATGGCGCGACCATGTACTCGGCGAAGCCCCCATCAGGGCCGAAACCCACCAACTGCCCGCTGGCACAGAGCTGGTCGTTGCCCTCACGACATTGGCGGCAAGCGCCGTCACCCCAGTTCGGGTACAGGACCACAAGGTCACCTTCGGCCAATCGGCAGCTGCCCGGCACCTCTGAGCCCAGCGCAGCGATTGTGCCGGCCACCTCATGGCCTGGGGTCAGCGGGAGACTCAAGGGCAGCAGGTCACTGAAGTAGCCGTCGACAAGCTGATAGTCACTGCGACACATTCCCGCTGCCGCGACTTTGAGCAGCACCTGCCCCGGTCCTGGCTCGGGAACTGGCACCTCCTCGATCTCGAGTGGTTGCCGGAAGCCGTGAATGCGTGCGGCTTTCATGTTCATGATTGCCTCTTTCGGAATCGACGGGCACCGAGGTGGCCACAACCCGTTGATACCCCTGAGCCCTGACCGATGGTGGCCGAGTACACATCATGTGGGCTCTTTGTGTGCGGCCCGCACATACTTTCAGGGGTTCGCCGTGCCACCCATGGAAAAACGTGCCGCCCACCGCCCGGCAGGAACGGTGCCGGTCGCACATGAAACTCTTTGGATTCTGCCGCTGACGGCCAGCTAGAGCTCGCCCTACCCTGATGGACGGTCCAGTAGGAAAACGCAACGACAGGGCTGCGTTGGGAGTCTGCGGAACCTGCGGCCTAGGGTGCCGTCAGTTGACTCAGCGCCTCCCCCACCTTCGTGACGAGACCTGGCGTGTAGCCGTGAGTCGGCATGTTGATGATTACGCCATCGACTCCGACATCGAACACGCGTCGCTGGATCTCCTCGGCGACTTGTTGGGGCGTGCCGTGGACAGCGCGACCGCCGGTAGCTTCCTCCATGTCAACCGAGGGTTCGCCGTCGATCACCACGGTCAGGAAGCCACTGGTTTCCAATGTCGCTGGATCACGCCCGATTTCGGCACACCTCTGCTTGAGCACGCGCAGCTTGGCCGGGAGCTCGTCCATGGGCGCGATGATGTTGAGATGGTCCGCGTACTGGGCTGCCAGCCGGAAAGTCTTCTTCTCACCACTACCACCGAGCATCACCGGAATGTGGTCGCGGTAACGCGGCTCGTTGATGGCGTTCTCGGTGTGGTACCACTTGCCCTCGAAGGTCGGTCGCTCTCCGTGGATCATCGGAATCATGATCTGCAGAGCTTCTTCCAGCTTCTCGAAGCGCTCGGTGAACGTTCCGAATTCGTACCCGAGCTGTTGATGCTCCAGCTCGAACCACCCCGCTCCGACACCCAAGAGTGTGCGCCCGCGGTTGATCACATCCAGTGTGGTGATCTCTTTGGCAAGCAGAGTGGGGTTCCGGTAGGTATTCCCGGTGACCAAGGTCCCCAACTGCACGCGGTCGGTGACAGCGCTCAACGCGCCCAAAGTCGTGTAGGCCTCCAGTATTGGTTCGTCCGGTGCCCCCAAACCCGGCAGCTGGTAGAAGTGGTCCATCAGGAACACGGTGTCGAAGCCGGCAGCTTCAGCCTCCTGAACCTGAGACTTCACCGCGGAGAACAGCTCGGCCACGGGCAGGCCATAGGAGAAGTACGGAATCTGTAGTCCAAGTCTCATGGTCACGGCTAGCACGAACAGAACACACGGTAGGTCTATTCCCGCCGGCACACGCCAACGGGTCTCGGCGCCGATTGCAGATGGTGCGGGGTTCACCACCGCTGATAACCCATCGACGCCGGTTGCCCTGAGGGTCAACCACATCGGGCTCACGGTCGCCGACGTCTTCGCAGCCATCGACTGGTATGGCCTGGACGGCGCGGTCTCCGGCCTGCGGTGCATCATCGGGCCCGATTGTTGGTACCGGCACGCCACGGCGAAGCGTGCGCGCGACTCGGCCACAGCACCACACCGGAAGGTCGCGCGACGTGCCGATAAGACAAGGCAATTGCGGAAACTCACTGCTCATCACGGCCCCGGACGCTGACGGCTGACCGTGCGCCGCGCAAGCGGGGCACACATCGCATCAGGCGTACGCTCGAATTCGAAGCAAGTATGCCCTCGCGTTCGAAGATTGGAGTTCTTATGCGGGCCGCCCGCTTTCACCGTTACGGAGCCCCCGACGTGCTGGTCATCGAGGAGGCGCCCGAACCTCACGCCACGACGAACTCGGTTCGCATCAAGGTAAGAGCGGCAAGTGTGAACCCCATCGATTACCTGCTGCGTGCCGGCGCCATCCGAGACGCCTTTCCCCTCGAGTTACCTGCGATACCCGGACGCGACGCCGCCGGAGTCATCGACGAGGTGGGCAGCGCCGTCACGAACGCGACCGTGGGAGACGTCGTTTTCGGGCTCGGAGGCGTCAGTGACACCACGGCGGAGTTCGCGGTGCTGACGGCCTGGAGCGCCGTCCCGGCCACTTGGTCCAGCGAGGAAGCGGCCGCCGCCGGGCTTGCATCCGTTACCGCGGCTGGTGCTATCGACGCGCTGGGGAATCTGAGTGGCAAGACGCTCCTGATCGAGGGCGCCTCGGGTGCCGTGGGAAGTGCCGCAGCCGCTTTCGCGCTCGACGCCGGGGCCCGGGTCATCGGTACCGCCCGACCCGCCAACCATCAGTACCTTATTGACCTCGGGGTGATGGCGACGACCTATGGCCCGGGGCTGGCCGAACGTGTCGACGCGCTGGCGCCGGACGGTGTCGATGCTGCCCTGCATGCGGCGCCGTCCGCATCGTTGCCGGATCTCGTGGAGATCGTCGGTGACGCTTCCCGGGTGGTGACCGTCATCGACCAAGAAGGAGCCGCGCGGTTGGGCGTTCGCAAGGTGGACGCCGCCAACGATTCGGCCCTCCTCGCACGCGCTGCCGAGCTTGGCCAGCGCGGCAGGTACTCCCCCCGCGTCGACCGCGTTCTGCCACTCGCGTCCATCCGAGAGGCCCATGAGTTGGCCGAGAGCGGCGCCGGCAAGATAGTGATCACTCTGGAGTGATCGGCACGCTTCGCTTGTGCCTTGACGGCTTCGTGGACTGGCCTCCGACAATCGCCGATCCTGCAGGCAGTGCTGACTATCAAGCCCGAGCGGCCGCGTCGAATTCGCAGAACATCCTGGTGAAGTGCGCTGGCTGATCGTGCAGGCGCTCGAGGCGTGGGAGCCGGGTCAGCTCGAGCTCGGGGGCGGCCTCCTGAAAAGGGCAGCCGCCATGGGCGCGCGATCACAGGTCACCAACACCTGGACGCCCGGCGATCCCGACCTGCTGCCCGGTCTCTACGCTCCGGGCACGTAATTCACGGCGTAGACGTCTGGGTACCGGGTAAGCCTTTGAGCTCCAAATCATCTGGCCCGTGCGATGCCCAGCGCGCCGTAGAGCTGCGCCCCGAACTACGCACGCCGGGACGCGGGGGCTCCCCGGAACAGCCACCACGGCGTCGGCCAGGCGCTCCGTCACCGCGCCGCTGACGACCTCCACCTGCCACGGTTGTGTGTTGGAGTTCCACGGCGCGTAACCGGCCAACTCGAAGACGGCGTGCATCACTTCTTCCGGCACCTCCTCGGGACAGAAGGCCCGGGTGGCGTGCCTGCCCGCGCGCTGCGATCCACGCAGCCGCCGACGCAAAGCTCAGGCGGTCGCCAGGAGGTATCCGTTGGAAACGGCGTCGGCGCGCCTCGGCGCGTACTGACCCTCGGCCTGCAGGTCGGCGAGCATGTCGAGGACTGCAGCCGGGCGGCGCACGGCAGGCGCTGATGACGCTGACACGTACCGGATCCGGTTCTGCGGGTCGATGATGAACGTCGCGCGCTCTGCACGGCCGCTGCTGTTCAGCACGCCCGCTGCTGCGCCGATACAGCGGTTGTGGTCGCTGAGAAGCGGAAAGGGTACGGCGTGAAGGTTCTTGTCACGGACCCGCGCGTAGAAGTGGGTGTACTTCGTATCGACAGAGACACCGAGTACCTGGGCGCCTCGCTGAACGAACGAGTCATTCGCCCTGCCGAAAGCCTCGAGTTCCAACCCGCTGATGCCGTTCGCATCTTCCGGCCAGAACAGCAAGATCCGCCACAGCCCGTTGTGGTCGTTGCTGGACACCGTCGTGAAGTAGTTCCACGGCTTCTCGACATCGGCCGTGCTCAGGTCGCCGCCCGTCACGGCGGTTGCCGTGTAGGCGGGAAAATGGTCACCGATCGATCGCATAGGCATGGTGGACGCTCCTCATCCTGTCGCCAGCGGCGCGGCGAAAGTCTTTTGTTTCCTCCATGTAAACGCCCGCGAGGCAGACATGCTTCAACTTCTGCCTGGAGGTTTCGCCGTGTGCCGTACAAACTGACTTGACCTGCGGCTATTCGGTGGCCGACCCCCGACAGGTGGCGGTGCCGTCGACGATGCCGTCGGGGCTGAGCATGGCCATACCGTTCACTTGATGATTTTTGTGGCTACGACCGCGCTGCGCGGGCTGCATGTGCTGGAGACCCTCGCCGGGATGCGCCAACCGGCGACGCTGCGCGATGTCGCAGCACGCGCCGGGCTCTCGGAGTCGAATGCGTTCCGCATTCTGCAGGCACTCGAGGACGAGGGCTACGTGCACCATCTCGGGCGGTCCGGCTACCGGTTGGCCAGTCGAGCGTTGGCGCTGGCGACTGTCATCGGTCCACGACCGGCCATGCTGCGCTTGATGCACCCGATCGTCGCCCGGCTGGCGGCCGTCAGCGGTGAGGCGGCCGTGGTGCACCTGCGGGCGGGACACTTGCGGGTGCTGGTGTTGGGCGTGCCGGCGCGCTCAGGGCCGCTCCTCGACCCGGCCGGCGTTCTCGGGGAGCGCTCACCGCTGGCCGCCGGGGCCAGCGGCCGGATCATCCTCGCCTATCTACCCCGAGACGGAGCTGGCCGGCGTCGCCCTCGACGGTGTGACGCCCCAGCAGCTCACCGCCATTCGCGACCGGGGCTATGAAACGTCCTACAGCGAGAACCACCCGGGCATCAACGGCATCTCCGTACCCCTGCTGGCCGCGCACGACGATCCGACGATTCCACCAATCGTGTTGGGCTCCATGACCATCGCCGGGCCGTCGGAGCGACTGCCGCCTCAGGCTGTCTCGCGCCTGGTGCGACCGCTGCTGGGTGCCTGTCGAGATCTCAGTCCCCGACTGGCCGCACTGCTGGGCCCCAATCCGGGCGCCACGATCGAAGCTCTCGATCTCTAGCGACCTCCTGGAATGCCGCCCGTTCGCCGAGGTCTCTCGTCAACGACGGCGCTTATGGGCGGCCTGCGGGTTCTGGGAGGTCTAGCGTGGGCGGAATGGGTTTGTTCAGTCACGAGGAGTTCCGGGACCCGGCCGACGGCGTTGGCGGCTCTAGCGGAGGGGCTATCGAGCGAGCTCGGGCTGCTGAGGTGAGCGAGTACGGGGTGGATGAACCTGTGGTGGTGGGGCCGGGGTCGCTGCCTGAGGATGGTTCGTGCGGACAGTTCGCTGTGCAGTTTCACGTGTCTACGTCAATGCTGGTCGGGCTGAACGGTATTGCGAGAATGCGTGGGGTGAGCGTGCCGGAGGTATGCCGGCAGGTGATCGGCGTGTTTGTTGCCCAGCAGGAGGGTGAGCTAGGTGCATTGCTTGCTGCCGAGGCCGAGGCCGCTGATTATCGGCCGAGCTTGGGTCAGGCGTAGTCGCGGACTGCGCGGGATCCCAGGAGTCCCTCGGTCTGGCCGCGTCGATCCCTGCGACCGAGGGCGCCCTCTCGCAGGTGGGCTAGATGGGCACGGAGGTGGAACTTCCGCTGTTTCCCTTCGTCAGCGGTGAGCGATCCTACTTCGGGCCCTTCTGGGGCAACCGCAACGATCTGGAGGAAGTACTCACCCTCGCCGGCGAAGGGAAGATCAAACACAACGTGGTGACAACGAAACTCGACGACATCAACGGCAGCCTCGACGCACTGGGACGCGGCGACATCGTCGGGCGCGCTGTCGTCATGTTCGACTGATCCCGACCGGGAGACCCAGCCGCAAGGCCGTCGACCGCCGCGACACCAGAGACGTCACCGACAAGGGCCGAAACTCGGTTCTCGCCAGAGCGACCCGCGCGCCGATGACCACCCCGGTGGCGAGCCCCTTCGGAGTCGCGACGGACAGCGTCTGCCCGGGCTCGTCGTAGATGCCTGCGCAGCCCTCGCCCGCGCACACACCCGTCGACGAATCGATCCGGCCCGCGAAGATGTCGTTGATCCACCCGGCGATGAGAGTCTGTGCGGCCGACTTGTTCTGCTCGGTCGGAAACCCCTGGTTGACATAGGAGATGAGCTGGATCGCCCAGCTTCCGCCCTGCATCGAGTCGAGATGCTGCCCGTTGTCGAGAACCACCCCGTTGAAATGCCCGGGCCGGTGTTCGTTGAGGGCCGCATCGACCCGGCGCGGCGTGCCGTCCTTCCTCGGGGCACCGAGTTCGATCACCGGGACGTAGGTGCCGAGACTCTCCAGCTTGTCGAGAGCATCGGCCAGCACCGACCCGGGCGGCGCGCCGTCGAGCGTGACGATCCCGGCCAGCCGGTTGACCGCGCCACTGGCCGCGACGGCATCGGCGTAGTAGCCGGCCGCGCCCGCGGCGACCCCCGCTCCCAGCGAATGGCCGACCAGGGTGAACCGCTGCGGCAATGCGGCGTCGGTACCGTACTTTCGGGCGAAGCCGGCGGCCACCGCGCTGGCCGTGAGCGCGTCGCGATCCCCGAGGAGAAGGTCGGCGGTGGCGCGGTGCACCTGGTCGTCGCCAAGCCAGAAGCCGTCGCGCACATAGGGGTTCGACGACAGCGTCGGGACCACGACGATGCTGTTGGTGCGCTCGGCCAGCCAGGCTGCGGTCTTGCTGTACATGGCGCCGACGCCGCGGAAGCCGTGCTGCAGGTAGATGAGCCGCTCCGGCAGTTCGGTCGCGTCGGGGTAGTACCAGTGTGCGCTGACGAAGCGCCCTTCGGTGATCTCCAGCCTGGAGGTGCGCACCGTGACGTTGACGCCTGCCGGAACCACCGGCGGACCGGCGACGAACCGGATGGCTGCCCCGATGATCTCGGTCACCAGGGATTGCAGTACCTCCTGCAGCGTCCGCGGCGGTGACGCGGCCAGCGCAGCCGAGGTATTGACTGTTGCGGACACACGTTGGGCGACAACCTGGTTGACCTCCGACGGAGTCGTGGCAGGCGGGCCCGACGGAGGGCTCTGCTCCTCGGGGACTGCGGCATCCTCCGCGGGTTGCGGGTCGGGTGAAGCGGGGGCGTCGAGCTGGTCGTCCTTCAGCTCGATGGCTGTGTCGTCGACGGGCGGCGCATCATTCGAAGTTAATTCGGTCGCTTCTTCGCTGTCAGCCGCGGGCGTAGCGCCGGAGTCATCAGAACCGGAGCCCCTCTCGGGAAGCTCGGCATCCGGCTCGATGCTCTCCTCGGACGGGTCGGAGTCGTCGTCGACCTCCGCGTCGTCGACCTCTGCGTCCTCGGCATCCGCGGCGTCTTTGGTGTCGGCATCGTTGGTTTCGCTCGGCGCCTCCGCGCTGTCGCGCTCAGCAGCGGTGTCGGACGAACCTGCGGTGGCGCCCGCCGTCCCGGAGCCGGTATCGGCTGTTGCGGTGTCGGCCCCGGCGATCAACGCGGCAGACACGCCCGCCGCGACCACGCCTGCACCCATCCACGCTGACAGCTGTGCCATAGCTCTCCCCAACCTTCGATATTGACGACCGCGTTGCTGCAGTCGCGCTCAAGGTAAGGCAGGGCCGCGTCCGGAGTAGACAGTTTTCGGAATCTGGTCATCATTGTGTCACGGTGCGAGCCGGGCTGGACGCCGGCTTCGGTGAGTAAGCTCGAGAAGCACTATGGGGGCCACACGCAGCGTCCGGCTATCGGCATTCATGCTGGTTGCGGTCATGGCCGGCGTCGCGCTCGGATCAGCGACCGCTGCGGCTACCGGACTCGATGACTACCGCTGGGAACGTCGCCCACTACTGGTCTTCGCCCCGACGGACACCGATCCACGCCTCGCGGAGACACTGAGCCGAATCGAGGCGAGCCGATGTGACTTCGTCAGTCGTGACATGGTGCTCGGCCAGGTGGTCACCGAGGGCACCAGCATGCTCGACGGTCACGTGATCGACGCCGAGGAGTCCCCCCGGCTGGCGGACCGATTCGGGATCGACGGCAACGACTTCGCCGTGCTGTTGATCGGAAAGGATGGCGGCGAGAAGCTGCGCGTCACCGACATACCGGATCTGCGCACCATCTATGCCGTGACCGATGGCATGCCCATGCGAAGCCGAGAGATGACCGCCGAACCGAGTGGGTGTTGAGAGAATGCGCCAAGGCCACCCGTCACAGCGCTGGCTCGCCGGCATCGCCGTCGCCTGCTCGGCATTGCTCGTGGTGTCCTGCGGAGACACCGAGCAACCTGCCAACGCCAAGGAGACGACGAACGCGCCCGAGACTCCTGGCTCGTCCGCCCCGGCAGTCGTATCGGAAAGGGCCGACGTCGTTCTCGTCGACCTCGATGATCCCGGCGAGGTGGCCACCTGGACGACGGTCAACGACCCCGTCATGGGCGGCGCGTCCACCTCGAAGGTCACGTTCGGAAACGGTGGACTCGTGTTCTCGGGCAACATCTCGCTGGAAAACAACGGCGGATTCGCCTCGGCCCGCGGCCCCCAGGACCCCGGACTCGGGCGACTTGCCGCAGGCGCGACGTCGCTGCGCGTGCGCGGACAGGGTGACGGCAAGACTTATGTCTTCGAGGTGGGCATCGACGGGCAGCCGTGGTCCTACATCCAGCGCTTCACCACCGATGCCGGCGTCCAGCGCACATATGAACTGCCCATCGCGGGCTTCCAGCCGGTCGGCATGCGCCTTGATCCCGCACCCGATGCGCCGCGGACACTGGACCCTTCGCTCATCGACCAGGTATCGGTCTACATTCTCGACAAACAGCAGGGCCCGTTCGAGCTCACGATCAACGGCATCGACGCCATCCTCGGCGGTCAGTCCTGAGAAGTCGCTCACGACCACTTCTGGTGGACCCGCCGCGCACCCGCTGGCCTGGATGGCAGAAAGCGCCTGTGCGCGGCGTTGGCGGGAGACCAGGCATGAAGCAACTCGGGTATCGACGACGGTGTCAGGTGGATGGCTGGTTGCGGCGCTCGGCCGCCCGCTGCACAGCACGCACTGCGTTGACGTAGCCGGAAGAAGCCTGCGTAGCCGAAAACTTGGCCGTTTCGTCGAGACCCGACGCGACCTACCGTCGGCCGTGCTCAACGAGATCGTCCGCCTCGTAACAGACCTCGAACATCGTTGGTGGCCATCGCTCTTCCGCGACATTCTGGGGCAGTGGTTCCTACCGCAGGTGCCTAGGCTCCCTCAACCGGACTGCCGCGGTAACCGCTATGGCGCCGCGAGGGTGGCAGCCATGGATCGGTAGCCCTCCCGGTTTCGCCGTGCTGTCTTCGCCATCGCGTTCCAGGTGACCGGCACGACTTCGGAGCTCGCTTCGATCTATCAGGCGTGGCTGGCGGACGTCCGTGATGCAGTCGCGAGTGCGCTTCGACAAGGCCAGAGCGACGGATCGGTGAAACCCGACCTCGACGCTCATCACGCCGCCCAGGCGGCCGTCGATGCCACGACCGGACTGGTCTTCCGCTGGTGCCTCAGTCCCGACCAGGTCGACCTCGAGGTGGAGCTGAGAGCTTCGGCGGCCAGCGCGCGGCAGCTATTGGGAGCCTGATCGTCCGGGAAAATCCCACCGCTACACATAACTGCGCCGATGGTAGGTCCCTCGTTGCCTTGACCGCTAGCCGTTCGAGGATCGAGCCGTCAATGCGGCTGATCTGCAGGCATCCAACGACGGTAAAGCGAGCCCATCATGGTGCAGAACCGATTACTGCGTCACTGGTCCGGCCTTTCAGCCCACCCCTTGGTCAACAGACCGGTTCACCGGAATCGACCGCGGAAGACATCAGCACCATCGCCCTGGATCTCGGCGAGGGCGTCCAACCTGCCGGCCACCGCCATGAGTAGGGACTCACCCGGTGCCACCACAGTGTGGCCAGTCCCGAATGACCAGTGGACGTCCTCAGCGATGAGTCGTAATCGCCGGGCGCGCCAGGCTCCGCGGGTGAGGGGCGTCCGCAGGCTGGCTGCCAGTGCGGCCCGCAGCCGGTGTTCGGGGATGGCACGCGGCATGTCGATTGCTCGGCGAATATCCTGGTGATGAATCATCGCATCCAGCAATCCGATTCGAGGGAATGCCGCCATGTATCCACGCGGATTGGTCCTGTTGCGAAGCAGCGCAGTCAGTTCAACGTTTGAGGTGTCGGCGTAGTGGTCGACGCCGATCTGGTTGAACCGGTCGATGGAGCATTTGGCATCAACGACGTAGCGGCGAGCCCAACCTAATGCGCTGAGGTCGTCGTAGCTCAGCACGTGCGCAACAACGTCCCGGACACGCCACAGCGCGCATAGACTGGGCTGCTCCCAATGGGTATCGGTAAGGCCATCAGCAAGATCCGCGAGGCTGGCGCGTTCCTCGCGCACCATCGCGAGGATTACCGCATGGGACGTAGCGCGCATGATCACGCCCCGGATGGGTTCGAAGCAGCCATCCCGCCAGGTGCCCGCCAGTAACTGACAGATCCCGCCGCCGCCCCGAACACGGGGTTCGGCGTTATCCGCAACGCCCAGTTACGGATAACCCCCAGCGCGGGCGTACGTGGCGTGGCGACATACGATCCCGCTTTCGCGCCTCCGTAGACCGCCAGCATCCGCGGCCATCGCCGCGCCAACCCGGCCGGGCCTCGGCAGGCCAAAGTGACGGCGTCCTCCATGGCCAGGGCCGCGCCTTGTCCGAAGGTGGGTCGCATGGCATGAGCCGCATCCCCGATCAGCACTACTCTGCCGTTGATCAGATGACGTGGAGGGCGCGCCTCGAGGATCTGCGGGGTCGTCATCGCTGATGGCGAGGCCTCGGCGATGAGGCTTGGCAGTGGTTCCGCCCAATCCCGGAAGGAGCCGAGATCGGCGCCACGACGGGAGGTTCCGCCGTACACGTAGGTGCGGCCGTCGTGCAGCGGGAGGATTCCGAGATCGGTGTCGTACCCCCAGATTGTGCCGAATCCCTCAGACAGGGCGGTATCGGTGATCCACGCCCATCCGGCGATCCCGGTCTGCCGGAGCCGCGGTGCCCGCGGCCACAACGACGCCCGTGTGAGGCTGCGGGCCCCATCGGCTGCGACGACCAGATCGAACTGATGCCGAGCACCTTGAGCTTCGACGACACCATCAGCGGTGACAGCGCTGACCGGGCACTGGTAACGAATGCAGTCGGGGGCAGCGCTGCAGTCAACCAGGAGATCAACTGAGCGCGCGGCACGCACGCGAACTCTGCTCCTCCTGTGAGTCGGCCCATTGTGCTGCGAACCAGCACGCGGCCGCTACTGTTCCGGATCGTAGCTGGCATGTCCGACCACGGGTGCGTCGATAAGTGGTCATCGACGCTCAGTATTTTGAGACACCTCAACGCATTCGGTGCAAGGGAAATCGCTCCTCCCGCCGAAGACGGGCCAGCAGCTCGTTCGAAAACCGTGACTTTATGGCCCTCGCGGCGGAAGGCGATGGCCGCAGCCAAGCCACCAAACCCACCACCGATTACACCCACCTGCACAACTGGATACTAAGAGACGTAGTACCTACGTGATAGCTGTTCGAAAGTAGGATTTCCGCCTCAGGCGTCGATTGTCAGACCGCTCCACCGAGTTCGCATTTCCCAAGTGGGGACTGCCCCCGGTTTGGTTGACTCCTGACCTGTGAGGATTCGTCCTTGCTGGAAGGGTCAGTCTGGTGCCGAAGCCGTTTCCCGCCGAGTTCCGCGCTGACGTCGTTGCCGTGGCCCGCAAGGGCGAGGCGCCGTTGCGCCAGGTCGCGAAGGACTTCGGGATCTCGGAGGCCTGCCTGCACCGCTGGCTCAAGATCGCCGGTCGCCAAGATGGCGTTGCGAGGCCGGGGCCGGCCGCCGCCACGGAAGACATGGCCGCCCAGCTACGCGATGCACACAAGCGGATCAAGCTCCTCGAGCAGGAGGCCGAAGTGATGCGCCGTGCGGTCGGCTACTTGTCCCGGGCCGCCAACCCAAAATGATGTACCCGCTGGTCCTCGACCTTGCCGATGACGGGATTCCCGTCACGGTGACTTGCCGGGTCCTGGGATTCTCCACCCAGGCGTTCTATAGATGGCGCAAAGCACCTCTGTCGCAGCGTGATTGGGGCGATGCGCACCTGATCAACGCCGCCCGCGACATCCACGCCGACGACCCCGCCTTCGGCTACCGGTTCATCGCTGATGAATTGCCCGGTCGCGGGATCGTCGCCGGCGAGAACCGTGTCGCCCGGTAGTGTTCCCAGGAGCGGATCTGGTCGGTCTTCGCCAAGAAGCGGGGACTGAACCGTGGATCCGGCCCACCGGTGCATGACGACCTCGTGCAACGTCAGTTCAGCGCACAGGCTGCCGACCAAGTCTGGCTGGCCGACATCACCGAGCACCGCACCGACGAGGGCAAGCTCGGCAGACGATTCAGAACGAGACAAAGCGATTCACTCCTGTCCGGTGGCCAGCATGCCTGACCACCATTTAGGCCCAACCACTTACACAGTCAATGAGACACGCCCGGAGCTTCGCCGCAACGCAGCGGCCGAGTCCGACTTTGGACGGTCTCTCGAAGAATCACGCGATGACCTTCAATCACTCGGCTACGACACGCCGGTACCGCTGATCAGGTCGACTCGTAGACCACTCTGCTGGACGCAACCCAGCGTCTCCGGATAGTCCTCCAAAACCGCTGCCCCGACGATTTATTCGCCGCCCTGCTAGCGTCAAGCAGTCCGTCGGTGTTGCGACGTTGACTAGACCCCACCTCGGAGCAGGCTGCTCAGAATCCAACCGGAGCCGAGACCAGAATCGCTGCCAGGGGGGAACAGGTCGGCTCAACGACACGCAGCGTGCGCGGTTGCCTACCTCTGAGCGGGCGTGCGGCCACCAGGTCGGTGACCGCTAGTCGGTGGTGGTAGCTCTCACGCGATCACGGAACCCACGACGGAAGTCGGGCCCGATTCGCGCCCCTGCATTACGTCGCCCAAAGCGAACGTCGCGTCGAGCTTGCGCTGGTATTCGACATTGATCTGCCGGCAAACCTGAAACCCGAATTCTTCACTGGGCGGGGCGATACTCGGCCAAGGCGCGGAAGGCCGGCACCGGTGATGCGGTGGGGTCCTCGGCGAAAACCTGGATGCCGACATGGTTGGCACCCGCGGCGAGGTGATCGTTGATCCGGGCGTAGATCCGCTCCGGGGAACCGTGAGCGACCAGGGCATCGATGAGTGCGTCGCTGCCTGATCTGTCGACATCTGCTTGGGTGAACCCGTGCCGCAACAAGTTGTTGGTGTAGTTGCGCAAGCCCAGGTAGGGGTTCTGGACCGCGGAACGGCCGATCGTTCGTGCCTTCTCGTCGTCCTCGGTCAGCACGACCTTGTGCTCGGGTGCCAGGAATGCATTGCTGCCCAGCAGCTCTCGCGCATGCCGCGTGTGCGCGGGCACGGTGAGATAGGGATGCGCACCTAACGTCTTATCGCCGGCCAGTGTAAGAGTCTTGGTCCCCAGGGCGCCGATCACGATCGCGTCGGCCGGTACACCGTCATCGAGAAGCCGGTCGACATAATCGACGATACGCGCGTAGGGCTTGTCGTAGGCGTCTCGCTTCTCGGGGTGGCCGAGGCCGACTCCCAGCAGCAGGCGAGGTCCGTAGCGATCGACGATCCGGTGGTAGTGCTGAGCGATGCTGCGGGGATCGTCTTGCCACATGTTGATAATCGCGCTCGCGATGACCGCATGTTTCGTCGCGGCGATCATCTGCTCGAGCAAGCGCATGTCACCTACGGGGTCGGGGCCGATCCCCACCCAGATCGTCTGGTAGCCGAGCTCTTCGAGCTCGGGCGCGTACTCGACACGGGGGGCGTCGCCCAGTGCGGGATTGAGCCAGGCTCCGTAGGTGCCGAACTGTTCGTGCACGTCAACCGTCTCCTTCGGGATCGGCCCATACATGGGCGCGAGGTAAACCGCGGGGACTGGCGCCCCGTCGGGGTTTGGGAATCGACCTGATGGGTTTGCGTCACCGTGCGTTCCGGGAGTGAACTCGCCGAGGGCTGCCGCCACTCCGGGGGTGGGCAGTGCTGAAGATCGGCCAGCGGACCTCCGTAGCGGTGAACTTCGTCGGCTGTGAGTGCGTGCTGCCGATGTAGTGCTCGCGGATCGGCCCCTGGTGGCTGATCAGACGTTCGTTCACGTATGTACCCAGCGCCGCGTAACTGCAGTGATGCCGTCGTCGTGGCCTACGCGTGGGGAGAACCGCGTATTCGGCTGCAGGCAGGACCTCGGCCTGGACACCGTCCGGGGGATGAGCGGATGGCGGCGCGGAGACGAACACGTCTGCGCTGCCATGTGATTCGAGGAACAGTGTTCGGTCGTAGAGCCCGTCGGAATCGGCGGATGACCTGCGTGTGATCGACCTGGCTGGTGTCGTAGACGCGGTACCCGGTGTGGACGTCGATGCGCGCCGGCTCGACTATGCCGATATCGTGGTAGAGCCGTAGCGCCTTGCGACTGAGGCCCGTCATGACGGCGAAGTCGCCGATCGAGACCTTCGCGGCCATGGCGCCCTCCTCTAAGATCCGCTCTGCGTCCTACGGGTGAGGCCATCGTGCAGTCTCCCCCCGGGGGAAGGTCAACATCACGGCGCGGCTCCGATGGTTTCGCCGCCCAGGGGGTGACCTTTCCCTTACGGCAACCTCCATTGCGGGGTCATGCCCAACACCGCAGACTGGGATGCACACCCGAACAACGCACGTACATGACCGCGCTCGACGCCTGCGAGGTGGATCGAGCACTGGCCACACTCACCACCGTTTTACGAGTACCGGATCCCACAAGTCCTCGCCCACTTGCGTCAACACAGAGCAGCGGTCCCGTTCCTTCACCTCTTCTTCCTCTGCCTCCCGCTTTCGGCGGTGTCCAACTCGGAAAATGACAGGGTCACTTCCACGCTCAGCGTGCGAGTGGCAGGAGCGTCCGACTCACCCGCGGGCGCATGAAAGTCCTCCACTCGAACTGTCCGCTGGTCCCGCGACACGCAAAAGAGGCGCATCAAAGCTACACAGACGGCAGTCTTCCCGGATCCGTTGGCGCCCACGAGCGCGGTAATCTTCGAATCCAGCTGTAACGGTTACGATTTCGAGTCAAGCAACGGAAGTTCGTGAGCTTGACACTCTCTATGTGCATTCGACGACCCTCTGCCCTTCGAGTCGCCCGCGCGATTGCATCGTTTGAAGACAGGCCCTGCTCTCAGTCCGAAAAATCTCACTTCCATGTCCAATTGGACATCGTCTGGACATTTGGGTTGAACATCAAACTTGAGCAGCCACACACGATGTCGAGATGCAGCGAGGATTGATAGGACTCGCCAGGCTACTTTGACAAGACTTCGGCGTGTCGCGGAGGTTTGTTAATCTTCGTTGCGAACGTCCAGCTCAGCGATTGTCCGGTAGGTCACGACTCGAACGAGATAGGCGTTGAGCGCCTTCGCTAACGACCACGGTGTTGTCGATAATAGCCGCTGGCCCGAAGTTAGCGGCGAGCTGTTCACGATCCGCCCGGTTGCCGGGTCAGCAGAAGCACTACCCGGCGCCGAAGTCGCAGTGAATCCCTGAAGTTCCCACTCGCGCAGCCGCAGCCGATTCCTGTGGGAGTTGTCATGCCGAAGGCCAAGATGAACGTGTGCTCACCGTCTACCTGGATCAGAACAAGTGGACCGACTTGGCGAGGGCCGCCTCGGGCCTTTCAACGGGGCTACCTTCGTCGAAACATTGACCTTATTCAAACGAACCGCGGACGAGTGCCAAGTCCTGAACCAGTAGTCGTAGCCGAACCCGGCCGACGGCTGTTCCACGATGCCACTTTCAGACGTGGCGACGCATCTTAGCCGCACAATCCGTCGATGCCCGGCCGTGTCAGCGACAACCGTGCCCGCAGTTTTCGCAGAAGACTGACCCTCTGCGATAACAGACTCGCAAAAAATCGGCTGTGAAACGAGGACGGCGTCTGTGTTGATGTCATGGTTGAGTTTTGAGCATCGCATGCAGTCCTCGTAGCCGATCGCCCAACTCATCAAAGGTGAGTATCTGTACGCCCTGGAACCCTTCCCTGAAACGCATAAAGGACAACCTCCTCGCATCACCATCAATCGACGCGAGCGTGCCAGCGATCACCGCACCCCTAACCACCGCCGTTTCGACCGGTTCGGCCTCTGTCGTCTGCTTCACGATGTCACGGAAGTCGGTTAGCGCAGACTCCATCTGCGCCTGAATTTGAGCAATCGCACCAGCTAGTTACGGGCTAGGCGGAAAAACTTCGGCGCCCCCAGCACCTCGGTAGCGGGGCCCTAACAGCGAAGTACTGTGCCACCGCGCCCGCAGATGCTGTGTCCTTCATGCGTGTCGATACGGGCTCCACGATGGTCAGAGAAGTTCAGGAGTTCATCGGCGAGCTGCGCTCCATGATGGATGCGGTGGACGCCGCTGGCGGTGACGTGGCCCGAATCGCGACTATCTACGACATCAACCTACGGTCGGTGAAGAAGATGACTAGCGCAGACCTCGTCGTCGCGGTATCCCCGGACGCAACCGGACAGGTCGTGGTAAAAAAAACCGACCCGAACGTTACACACCCCTTCAGCTTGAAGGAGCTGCTGGATCGGGTGAACGCCAAACGAAACGGCCGCACTCTGACCACCTATGACCACCAGGCGATCTCATGGAAGGAAGACCTGCGCAGCAAAGAGACGTATGCCTGGAAACACAGCAAGGGGGTCTCGTATGCGTGGTCACCGGCCGCTGTGACCTACTTCGGCTCGCTGACCGACGAGGACTACGACCGCGTGCGCGCCGAATACAGGGCCGCCCAGCAGACAAAGAGGTGAGCGCGAGCTGGCACGGGCATTCCAGCAGATCCCGAATCGGATCGGGACCCTTGGTCTTCTCTCGCGCCAGTCGATTCGCCACCACGACTTCTTCTTCAGGGACGGCGATTCCGCTGATAACGCCGCGCAACGTTCAGCTAGCGCTGACGGTTTGGAGCATCTCTTCGACGACCCGTTCAGCGTCTGGTGGCGCCCAATCTGGGTCCTTAGGGAAGCCTTCGGTCGGCCCATATGCGGTGGCACCCTGAGGCACCCCGCAGGTCCGAACCTCGGCGACCACGTTGAGTTGTGCACCTAGAGCCTGTTGGCAGGCGCCCGGCCCGTTCAGCCCGTCGTTCTTCGCCATGGAGATGGCGATGACATCCGCATTGCGGTGCACAGGACCGAGGACGTATCCCGCACCGTTCTCGTAGCCGAGAATTGCGTCGACCTCGGCGTTCGCGCAAGCCTCCCACTGTGTTTGGGATGCAGTAAGGAAGCGTTGCGCATCGGCGGCAGAGGGAAAAGTGGCAGCGGTCTGCTGTAGGAGGTGTGGTTCTCCTGCGGATCCGCCGTACAAGCTTCCGAAGGTGCGGGTCTTCATCGCGGTCGCGCCAGCAGGGTCGTATACCTCATGTTCACCGGTAAACACCACTCCGACGCATGACCTCGGCGTCACTTGGTCTGAGTGGTCCGACGTCCCGTAGAAAGCCGAGTCGAGTGCGAGCCCTCCTCCCCCGCCACCAGAAGGGTCATCGGTAACTTCGACCCCCAGGATCCTGCTCAGTTCAGTATCGGAGAGCAGGACGCCATCGATTTCGTGGGGCGACAGTGTGGGTGGCGGCGGCGGCGGGGGCGGTGGTGCTGGCCGCACTAGTGAGCTTTGAGCTGGTGCAGACACGCTGGGCGACTGGGCTTGTGAGCGATCCGGGCTCGCGGATGTTTCGGAATGCCAAGGGCGCCATGTGAAGAGGACTCCGCCAACGATTACGACAGCCGCGACGATCGCGACGGCGACTAAGGTCCCGTGCTGCCGCTTAGCGATGGTGGGTACGATCTCGATTTCTGCGCCAACGCGTTTGGGTCTATGAATGGCTGCTGGCGTTGTCGTGGCGGCTGCTAGTCCCCGAGCTGGGCCCGACTGCTCGGCGAACGCGCGGGCGAAGTCGCCGCATCGTCGAAAGCGGTCGTCGGGTTGCTTGGCAAGTGCCGCAGCCAATACAGCATCAAGTTTCGCAAGTTCGGGTCGAGTGTCGGCGAGTGCGGGGGGCGAATTGTTGAGGTGGCGGCTGATGACGACGGCGGGGTTCGAGTTCGCAAAGAGCGGTTCTCCGGTTAGTAGGTGGTAGGCGGTCGCTGCGAGCGCGTATTGGTCGGTACGCCCATCGACGTCTTCTCCTAGGAGCTGTTCGGGCGCGCAGTAGGCGACGGTTCCGACAGTCATGTTCGTCGCGGTGAGTCCGCTGATGTCGTTGGCGTTGCGGGCTATTCCGAAATCGGTTAGCAGCACACGCTGTTCTTCGTCGTCGTCGACATGGGTGAGCATGATGTTGGCTGGCTTGACGTCTCGGTGAAGGAGACCTCGCTTGTGGGCCGCGTCGAGCGCGCTGGCGATTGCTGTCACGATGCGCGCCACTTCGTCGACCGGCATTCCGGCGGGGTAGCGCTCTGCTACCAGTTTCGCCGCGTCGAGACCGTCGACGAAGTCCATCGAGATCCACAGCTGGCCGTCCGCCTCGCCTCTGTCGTGTACGCCAACGATGTTGGGATGCCACAGTGTTGACGCCAGATCGGCTTCGCGAGTGAATCGTGCGCGGTACTCCTCGTCGGCGGACCATTCCGGGGGGAGCAACTTGATGGCGTCGCGACGAGGTAACCGTGGATGCTGCGCGAGATACACCTCTCCCATCCCGCCACTACCGAGCTGGTGGAGAATTGTGTAGCCCGCGAAGTGCTGCCCCTCGCTTAGTGCCATAGCCCGAATGCCCCCATCATCCGTATTTTCGTCCTATTGCCCGGCCTCTATGGCGGCCACAAGCTGCGCGGCTTCGGGGCCGCTGATCATCGGCAAGCTGAACGGTCCGGCGGCGAGTAAGGCGTCCACACGGCGAGTGAGATCTCCCGACTCGACGTGGGCATACAGGCCGGCACCAGGACACGCGGTGGCCGCGTAATCCTGATGTCCTTCGACCTCGGTCGAGCTAATGGGGAATTCGGATCGGGCCCATGCGAACGCCATCGCAGCGCCCTGTAGCTGTTCTTCGGTGACTACCTCTTCCTCGAAGTTGCCTTCGCAGAGGACCAGGAAGTGGCCCGTGGTGTCGTATTCAGTGGCGGTGTCGCCTTTGATCCAGGGATCGCGTAGTTGGTAGATGTTGCCGTTGCGGTCGACGCCGACGTGGTAGGCAATGTCGATCCACCCATGTTGGTTCTGGTGCAGCTGCTGATGTTGAAGTAATCGGGCGGGGGCGTTGCGGTTATCGCCGAGCACCACTCCCGTGTGATGAATAGTCATGCGGGTGGGGGTGTGCGGAATGCCGCCGGGTCGAGCCGACTGGGCACCCCAACCGTCCCGGGAGATCATGCGCGGTACGACTGTCGACGACGGCACCGTCTGCTCTATCGGCGGCGGTGGCTCCGGCGGCGCTGCCTGAGCTGTGGTGGTCTGTGGGGTTGACGGCGGGGCGGGAGGGTTTTCTGGTGTGGCGGAATTCGCCACCACGGACGGTTGCGAGCAAGCACTGAGCGCGGTTGCTAAACTCGCAGTCCCGGCGAGAGCCAAGAGCTGTCGACGGTTGAACGGGCCATCGAAAACACCACCGGACACATCCGCCCCCCGTGTGCGCATGCCCGCCACGATACGGAGGCCAATGCGGTTACGGTGTGACTTCTACCGGATAGCGGCAGGTGCTGGGACCATCCATCGTGGCCAGAACGGGTGTAGCTCCAATTCAACGAACCAGTGGTGAGTTCGCGAATCGAGGCAGGCCGTTGCCTCCGCTGATCGCTTAACCGGCAGATAAGGCCACCTCTGTCGATGGTCCTGGTTAAGATTCGCGCATGCCCATTGCTGAAGGGGCGGTCTTTGCCGGCTACACCATTCAGCGCTTATTGGGCAGCGGGGGGATGGGCGAGGTCTATCTTGTGCAGCACCCCCGGCTGCCCCGCCAGGAGGCCCTAAAAATCCTCCCGGCGAACATAAGCGCCGACCCGGATTACCGCCAACGGTTCGCCCGTGAAGCTGACATCGCCGCGTCGCTGTGGCACCCGCACATCGTCTCAATCCACGACCGCGGTGAGCATGACGGCCAGTTGTGGATCACGATGGATTACGTCGAAGGCACCGACGCAGCCAGGCTGGTGCGCGAACGGTATCCGCACGGAATGCCGCCGAAGGAAGTCCTCGGCGTTGTCGCCGCCATTGCTGATGCACTTGATTACGCACATGAGCGGTTTCTGCTCCATCGCGACGTCAAGCCGGCCAACATCTTGCTCAGCGATCCACGCAAGGGTGAGCACCGCATCGTACTGGCCGATTTCGGCATCGCTCGCGGCGTCGACGACAGCAACGGTCTGACAGCGACCAATATGACAGTCGGGTCGGTGGCCTACGCGGCACCCGAACAACTCACCGGCAAGGTGCTTGATGGGCGTGCGGACCAATATGCGCTGGCCGCTGCAGCTTTTCACCTTTTAACTGGCACGGTGCCGTTCGGGAATTCCAATCCCGCCGTGGTCATCGGCAACCACCTCAGCTCACCGCCGCCGACCCTATCGAAACTGCGCGACGACCTCGGACAGATGGACTCGGCGCTGGCGACAGCGATGGCAAAGGAGCCGCACCATCGATTCCAAACTTGCCACGAGTTCGCCGCCGCTCTCGCTGGTCGCGACACTGCTCCGATCGGGGGCGGCGCCGCCTATGCGGTTGGTCCATACGACGCCACGCAGCTCGCGCCGCGTCCTTCTCCCATCACCTCTGGAGTTCCGACGCAGCAGCGCCTTGTTACGGCGCCACCACCAGAGCCCGGGCGAGGGGGCAATCGCAAGGCGCTGATCGCCGGTGGTGTCGCCGTGGCGCTACTGGCCGTCGGGTTGATCGCTTTCGTTGGCGCGAAACTCGGGCAATCACCCGCGGCATCTCCGAGTGCTGCGCCCACGCCTACTCTGACTCGTCCCGTGTGGCCGGAGACGGTCGAACCGCCTCGCACGATCACGCGCACTGCACCGCCTGTCACCGTGACCCAACCCGGTGTCCCACCACCTGCGGCACCCGCGCCACCGCGCGCACCTGCACCTGCGCCCAGAGTCCCGTCCGCGCCAATGGGCGATCTCGGGCTCGGTCAACCGATGAGCAAGCCGAGCTGCAACGGTCAGGGAATCGTCGTCCTCGGATCGGTGACCACGCCTGGGCAGTATGCCGCTGGCGTACAGCGTCTCCTGGCCGCGCACCCCGGCGCCTCTTACTTGCGAACCGATCAAGCCTGCCCCTCGCTGCGCGCGGCAACTGACGAGGGCAACCCCATTTATGCCGTCTACCGCCCGGCGGGTGACACCCAAGCCGAGGTGTGCGCCGCCGTGCGATCTGCCGGTGGCGACGCATACGGCAAGTGGCTGGACTACACCACCGCTCCCAGTTTCAGGATTCCGTGCTGACCGTCCATTGCCGATCGACTTTTGGACGCGCGGGTGCCGTGCAGAACGTCGGTCGTCTCTTCACCACCGCCATCCTCGCCATGGCGTTGCTCACCGCGTGCTCCGCAGTCCCGGACACCCCGGCGGGTCCGGCGGTGGATCAGGTGGAGTACCGCGTGGGAGGTCTGCCGGTCGTCGAGGGCCCCAGCGGTCTACGTGACGACGCTCGGCCGCCACGCCGCGGGGCCCAATATAGCGACGGCGGCCCGGTTGATGCGTTGGTCCTCGCGGCGGTCGATGACGTCGAGATGTTCTGGCAGCAAGCTTATCCCGAGACTTTCGGCGCAGCTTTCGAGCCTGTTGACGAACTCGTCTCCTACGATTCTCTGGACCCGTCCAGTCCCGAAGTATGTGGCAACGAAACCTACGACATGCCTAACGCGATGTGGTGTTCTCCCTTGTTCTCCGACGAAGACTTCATTGCCTGGGACCGCGGATTCCTCGTGCCGACGGGGCGGCAGTACTTCGGAGACACGTCGGTTGCCGCGCTGATCGCGCACGAATACGGCCACGCCGTACAACACAACGCAGACATCGTGGATTGGCTCACTGAAACCATCGTCAAAGAGCAGCAGGCCGACTGCTTTGCCGGCGCCTACAGCCGCTGGGTCGCAGAAGGGCATTCACCACGCTTCACTCTCAGCACCGGAGAGGGGCTCAACAAGGTCTTAGCCGGAGCGATCAGCCTGGCTGACCCGGTGTGGTCAGAACACGAAGCCGACATGGTGGAGGAAGGCCACGGCACCGCTCTGGATCGCACCCGCGCATTCCAGCAAGGTTTCGTTGACGGCACTGCCTCCTGTGCCGGCATCGACCTCGCGTCGATCGAACAGCAGCGCGGTGATCTACCGATCCTGTTGCAGCAGGGCTCCTCCGGCGAGATACAAACCGGCGAGCTGCCGCTCGACAAGTCCACGCTGTCGACGCTCATGGAGCTTCTCGATCAGATCTATGCACCGCGAAGTCCGCCAGGGCTGTCCTTTGACGGCCACTCGTGCCCTGGAGGGGCAGCCAGTCCCCCGGCGTCGTACTGTCCCAGTACTAACACGGTTGTGGTCGACCTACCCGGACTACAGGCCATGTCCATGCCCGCTGGGACTTCGGATTACTCCCTGCCACAAGGCGACAACAGTGGCCTGTCGATAGTGACGTCGCGTTACGCGCTGTCACTTCAGCACGCCCGGGGTGAGCCCCTCGATGAGCCCAGCACCGCGCTGCTGACTGCCTGTCTGACAGGAGTGGGGCAAGCCGCGATGGCCGAACCGATTGAGCTCCCAAGCGGGAACAGCTTGCAGCTCGCCGCCGGTGACATGGATGAAGCCGTCGGCGGGCTGCTCACAAACGGCCTAGCTGCCGGGACTGTTGAAGGGCTGACGGTGCCTGCCGGTTTCACGCGCATCGAAGCGTTCCGTGCCGGGCTTGGAGGCTCAGAGCAGGCCTGTCACCAGCAATACTGACTCTTTTCTGAGCAGACCTTGCTACTGGGCCGAGTGAATGCTTGTGGTTCACTGGCAAACGGGAGAAAGTGCACCAAGGGGGTGTTTGGGGTGGTGGTGGCGTCGTCTGGTCGGTCACGAGCCGGCACGCGATTCGGCAAGTACGAGCTCATCACGCTGCTCGGGCGCGGGGGTATGGGGGAGGTATATGAGGCCAGGGACACTGAAAAAGGCCGTGTAGTTGCCCTCAAGATCTTGCTTGAGCAGTACGCAGAGGATCCCGGCTATCGGAGTCGATTTACCCGCGAAGCGAACGCGGCCGCCGGTCTTCAAGAACCGCACGTCGTGCCCATTCATGACTGGGGCGAGATCGACGGCAAGTTGTTTATCGACATGCGGCTCGTTCGCGGCACCGACCTTCGTAAGTTGACCAAGCGCGGACCGCTCGAACCTGGCCGCGCAGTCCACATCATCAGCCAGATCGCCGCGGCACTAGACGCTGCGCATGCCGAAGGTCTGATCCACCGCGACGTCAAGCCGGAGAACATCGTCGTTTCTGGCGACGACTTCGCCCATCTTCTCGACTTCGGCATCGCGGAGAAGGCGGGCGATACACGCCTTACCCAAGCGGGAATGACCATTGGGTCGTGGGCTTACATGGCACCCGAGCGCCTCAGCGGCGACCCGACTACGAAATCGGTCGATATCTATTCGTTGGCTTGCGTCCTCTACGAAGTAATTACCGGCGCAAGACCGTTCGCCGTCGACAGCATGCAACAGGTCGTCAACGCCCACCTGCACACCCCTGCCCCGCACGCCAGCGCCACCAACCCCCGTATACCTGCAGCGCTGGATGCGGTCATCGAACGGGGCATGGCCAAAGAACCCGACGAACGCTACGGCAGCGCCGGAGCGCTGGCCCGCGCCGCCCAACGTGCGTTATCCGCGCCCTCGGTCCGTGACCCCAATGCCACCCTGGCCGCTCCCCAAGTAAACAGCCCGACCGCACAGCACACTCGGACCGCGCCGCCACCGCCACCGCCACCCGCAGCAGATCCCCTGCCTACCGCCTCGCCCCCTGCTCGGGCAGGTATGCCCAAATCGATGCTGATCGTAGTAGCGGTGTGTGTAGCGCTGTTCCTCGCTGCCGGCGGCATCGCCGTGGGATTGTTGGCTGGACAGTCAGGTGACCGCGACAACGACACCTCGGCGCAGAATCCATCGCTGACGCGACTGACGACGCCAGATCGCCCCCCGCTGCCCACCGGAGAGCGACCATCGACCCAAACCCCGTGGCAACCACCGCCACGGCCAGCGCTCCCTTCAACCCCTGGTACCTACGCGGGGATGTTCTGTTCTTACGCTGTGGCGCTAACGCTTCGGACGTCTCAGTCGGCGGTCGTTGTCTGCGATGAGGGTTCGAATATCTACACCTACAAGGGTCTCCGGCTCAAAGACAACGCAAGAATCGACCTCCCTGGAGTCGTCCCGACCGCGACCGGGTTCTCGGTCATCAACAATGGCACTCGATACGACATCAGTCGCAGCGGGCTGGTCATATACACCGATGGAGACGTCTATACAGAACCTGCAATCGCCTCCGGTCCGTGAGAATTTCTCACCCTTGACTTCGCATGTGTTCTGCCGGCTACCGACTGAGCGACCGACAGTTACTGCGCCTCGTGAACTCATACCGAACACTGTGTGGTCGAGCAGTCCTTCGGATCTCGAAGTGACAATGTGCGCGCTCGATTGTGCCGACGGCGCTCCCGACGAACGCTGAGTCAAGTTGGTAGTTCGGAGAGTCTGCGCACGGTGCAGTGTCGGCCCGACCCGTTCGGGATTCACCTGCGGCATCAGACCTATTGACGCCCAGGTCAAGCCGTGCGAAAAGCCAGAGCACACCCGCCACGCGAAAAGCATCGACGCTCCCCTGCCGGACAAATCGTCGACCATCTTCCTCACCGACGCCAGTCTTCAACCTGCCTGAACTGGAACCGGGCAGCGCCCCTGAGAGCTGAGACGAGATTTGATCGACTTCGTCTCTCTACCAAGGAGACATCAAAGGTGTTTCCTCTGTTCACTTTTCGGTTTGTGCGACCACACTCGCTCAGCGGGTCGCCGGTCTCGCTGCTGGGTTAGACGTGGCCGAATTGTTTGAGCGCATCGGCGAGTGAAAGACCGTTGCCGATCGCCTCGCGGATGGCGACCTCTCGGGCGGTCATCTCCTCGGCTTTGGCCAACACGTCCTCGACGATGATTTTGGGGATGACGATCGCGCCGTCCTCGTCGGCGAGGATGGAGTCGCCCGGGCAGACGACCACGCGTGCGGTCGTGGCTCCGGGTAAGTAGACCGGAGCCTGGAAGCCTGTGACCCGCCACCGGCCGATCGATTGGATCGCCGAGCGGAAGGCAGCCACCACGGGGAAGTCCAGTTGGCGAAGCCACCGGACGTCGCGGATGCCGCCGTCGACCAGTGCTCCCGCCGATCCGCGGTGCATCATGCCCAGCGCGATGAGCTCACCGAAGTAGCACACGCCCTCGCCGCCACCGCTCCACACCGAGACCTCATCGGGGCTGATGCCGTTGCAGGCCTGCATCTTCAGTGCGTCGCCGGTGCCCGGGTATGGGGCCATCTCACCTTGGATGTGTACGCCCAGCCCGCGAGCCGACTCCCGGTGTGCAGGGTCAGCCGCGGCGATAGCCCGTAGTTGCCATGCCCCATGTCGTCGAGGACGTCGCCGACATTGGCGGTGTCCACCGCGAGAAACCGCTGCCGGATCTCGCTCGATTATGCTGGCGTGCGCTGAATGTCAGCGCCCTTCTGTTCTGGTGCTGTCGTCGCGGGCATCGGTCCGGACCGGACCACCGCCTGCGTCTACGCCGACCCGTCGGTGGACCGCAACATCCACGATGTCCACGTCAGGTCCGACTGGGTATCTTTTCGATGCACATCTGCGCTACTTGGCCATGTTCGAGAACCGCGACAGATGCAGCTGGTGCGCAACGGTGATCGTTCTCGTCGGCCCGGCGCGGTGTTTCGCGACGATCAGGTCCGCTTCGCCGCCGCGCGGGTCGTCCGTCTCGAACGCGTCGGGGCGGTGCAGCAGGATGACCATGTCCGCGTCCTGCTCGATAGAACCCGATTCGCGGAGGTCGGACAGCATCGGCTTCTTGTCGGTGCGCTGCTCGGGACCACGGTTCAGCTGACTCATCGCCACCACAGGCACTTGCAGCTCCTTCGCCAGAAGCTTGATCTGCCTGGAGAATTCGGAGACTTCCTGCTGACGTGATTCGACCTTCTTGCCTGAGGTCATGAGCTGCAGGTAGTCGATCACGACCAGGCGCAGATCCGCCTTCTGCTTCAACCGGCGCGCCTTGGCCCGGATCTCCATCATCGTGAGGTTCGGCGAATCGTCGATATACAACGGCGCTTCGCTGATCTCACTCATCCGCCGGGCCAGGCGCGTCCAGTCGTCGTCGTTCATCCGTCCGGACCGCATGTCGGCGAGCTTGATCTTCGCCTCCGCCGACAGCAGACGCATGACGATCTCGGTCTTGCTCATCTCCAGCGAGAACACGATGCTCGGCAGGTGGTGCTTGATGGAGCACGACCGCATGAAATCCAAACCGAGGGTGGAGTTGTGCGTCGGGATCATGGACCGGCTCGCCAGGTACAGGTGGTCGTCATTGTCGACCTCCACACACCGGACCGGGACACTGGCCGCGGGGCGGACGTCGACGATGAAGCGCGAGTTGGAGCGCACGGAACTCGACGCGCGACGCTCCTTGTGCAGCAGATCTTTTCGGTGCAGGCCAAAGACGGAATCGGCCGCCGAGAAGTTGAGGATGTACGCCGTCGAGGACGCTTCCGTTCGTCCCTTCACGACCTTGGTCGCCACCTGACAGCGGTAGCCGAGCGACACGACCAGCTCGGCGACATCAGTGGCCAGGCGCTGGTTCGTGACGCTGAACTGGACCGAACCGCCGTTGGTCACGGTGCCGTCGGTGTCGAGGAGGCCGGCAAGCAGCGCACGCCGCTGCGCCTCAGAGGCACGCAGGTATTCGGCCGGGATGTGCTTGTTCCCGAAGACCCCGATCGTCCGCAGAGACGCCTCGGACAGGTCCACGCCCTCCCCTTCGATCCTCATCAGGATCTCGGGGTCCATCGTGGTGATCTGAGCGCTTCTCGACGTTCCGTCGCCCAGCCACGCACCCAAGGTGTAGGGCGGGACGAGGAGCTCGGCGTCGGGCGCTTCGATCGGCGCGGTGTTGACGACGGAATGGTTGAGTCGCTGATCGGCGGTCGGACACCGAAGTGTCTCGGCGATGTCGCGCGTCGTCCGGATCTCGGCCGCCGCGCGTGCCTTCCGCCGCGAGGCGCGGGTCTCTGTCAGCCACTGGTGTTCGGCGTCGGCGACGATGACGGTCCCGTCGGAGAACTCGACCTCGTAGCACGGCCTGCCGACCATCACGTCGGTCGCCGCGACCACCCGGGTGGGCTTTCCGTCCGCACCGATCAACTGATCGCCGACCGCGACGTCGGCCATCGTCGTCCAGCCCGCAGGCGTCGGCAGCGGAGTGTCCAGCGCCAGCGCCTTGCCCATACCGGGCCTCGCCGCGACGACGATCATCTGACCCGGATGCAGCCCGTTGGTCAGCTCGTCGAGATCGGTGAATCCCGTCGGGACACCCTTGGAGACGCCGCCCTCGGACGCGATCGCGTCGATCTCGTCCATCGCCGGCTGGAGGATCTCCTCCAGGATCACGAAATCCTCAGAGGACTTGCGCTCGGTGACGTCGTAGATCTCGGCCTGCGCGCGGTCGACGATTTCGTTGACGTCGGCCCCGTCGGCGCCGGCGTAGCCGTACTGCACGACGCGCGTCCCGGCCTCGACGAGGCGGCGCAGCAGCGACTTCTCGGCGACGATCTCGGCGTAGTACCCCGCGTTGGCCGCCGTCGGCACGGTGGAGATCAGCGTGTGGAGATACGGCGCTCCCCCGACCCGGCGCAGCAGCCCGCGCCGGTCGAGCTCTGCGGCGACCGTGACGGCGTCGGCCGGCTCACCGCGCCCGTACAGGTCCAGGATCGCGTCGTAGACGAGTTGGTTGGCCGGCTTGTAAAAGTCGCCCGGCCGGAGCTTCTCCAGCACGTCGGCGACCGCGTCCTTGCTCAGCAGCATGCCGCCCAGCACGGCTTGTTCGGCCGCCGCGTCCTGCGGGGGCTGGCGACCGAAATCCTCGCCGGGAGGCGGCTCCATATCGGAGCGATCCGCCGGACGACCCCGGTCATCTACGACAGCCACGCAGCGCCTCTCCCCTCATTGATCGAAGTGTGAACATACGTTCGAAGACCTGTGCCCCCGATGTTAGTTCCCGCCTCCGACAAAGCCCCCGCCTGGGACGCAAACAACCCCTGCGGCGCACAACGTTAGACGTTGCTGGGGCGGAATCAAGTCGGCCCTGTTGATGACCCTGGGGATGGCGTGTGGATAGTTCAGGTCGGCCATGTTGAGGGGTTGGGGAGAACCTGTTAGTAACTGCTTGCGCGGGCACCGTTTCTGCAGATGAACGCACGATAGGACGGTCGCGGGGCTGTGGATGGGAAATTGCCCGGCGTGTCGTGCCAGGTTTCCTTCTCGGGCGTGTTGTGTTTCGTCGCGGGGCCGGGAAGGTTAACAGCCGGTGAGGTTCGCTGGGATAGCTTTGCCGGGAAAAGTTCGCCACCGGACACGGCAACGGCCGGGTGAAGACCCCTCAGGGTCCCCACCCGGCCGTTTCATGCCGGAGCCGTGGAGTCGGCTAGCCCGCTACGACAGTCAGCGACAGCTCGGCGTTCACCTCGGGGTGCAGCCGCACGCCGACGGTGTGGGTGCCGGTCGTCTTGATGTGCGCCTTGGGCAGGCTGACGGTCCGCTTGTCGAGGTTCGGTCCGCCGGCCTTCTTGATCGCGGCGACGACGTCTGCCGCGGTGACCGAACCGAACAGCTTGCCGGAGTCACCCGCGCTCTTGACCGACAGCTCGACGTTGTCGAGTGCCTCGATCGCCTGCTTGAGCTCGTTGGCGTGCTCCAGGCCCTTGACGCTCTTGAGCTCCTGGGCGCGACGGATGTCGTCGGCCTGGCGCTGGGCGCCACGGGTGGCCACGATCGCCAGCCCGCGGGGCAGCAGGTAGTTGCGGCCGTAGCCGTCCTTGACCTCGACGGCGTCACCGGGGGCTCCGAGGTGCTCGACCTCGGCAGTCAGAATCAGTTTCATTGTCGTGGTCCTTATCGCGTCGACGAGCTGAACGGCAGCAGGGCGACCTCGCGGGCGTTCTTGACCGCGATCGCGATATCGCGCTGGTGCTGAACGCAGTTGCCCGTCACCCGGCGGGCACGGATCTTGCCGCGCTCGCTGATGTAGGTACGGAGCAGCTGGGTGTCCTTGTAGTCGATCACCTGGTTCTTGCCCTTCTTCGAGCAGAACACGCACTTGCGAGTCTTGACCGGCTTCTCCGGAGCCGGGCGCCTCTTGGTTGAGGAGGACTTGGCCATGTGTCTATCTCTTTCTGAAAATCACTGATTGGTATGTCAGAAGGGCGGTTCGTCGTCGGCGCCGCCGAACGAGCCCGATGCGGGCGCACTGCCCCACGGGTCCTCGGCCGGCGCGCTGTTGGCAGCGGGACGCGAGTTACCGCCCCCGCCGCCACCGAATCCGCCGCCCCCGCCGCCACTGCGGCTGGCTTTGTTGACCTTGGCGGTCGCGTAGCGCAGTGAAGGTCCGATCTCCTCGACCTCGACCTCCATCACGGTGCGCTTCTCGCCTTCACGAGTCTCGAAGGAGCGCTGCTTGAGCCGACCGGTCACGATGACCCGCGATCCGCGAGTCAAGCTCTCCGCGACGTTCTCGGCGGCCTCGCGCCAGATGTTGCACCGCAGGAACAGCGCTTCGCCGTCCTTCCACTCGCCGCTCTGGCGGTCGTAGATGCGCGGGGTGGACGCAACCGTGAAGTTGGCCACCGCGGCACCGGAAGGGGTGAAGCGCAGTTCGGGATCTGCCGTCAGGTTTCCGACGACGGTAATGGTGGTGTCACCAGCCACGAGTTCCTCCTATGCCTTCTGCTCTTCGCGCGAGCGCTCATCGCCGGGTGGCGTGTTGAGCGCGAGCCTACGCAGCGGTTCCGACGATCGGCACCCTTTAGTGCTTGTCGGTCCGCATCACCTTGGTCCGCAGCACGGACTCGTTCAGGTTGAGCTGACGGTCGAGCTCGGACACCGTCGCGGGCTCGGCCTTGACGTCGACGATCGCGTAGATGCCCTCGGCATGCTTGGCGATCTCGTAGGCCAGGCGCCGCCGGCCCCAGATGTCGACCTTGTCGACACTGCCGCCGTCCTTGCGGATGACGTTCAGGAACGTCTCCAGCGACGGAGCTACGGTGCGCTCGTCAAGTGTGGGGTCGAGAATGACCATGATTTCGTATGGACGCATGAGAAACCCATCACCTCCTCTGGTCTTGTCGGCCACGGCGTGTCCGTGGCAGGAGGGTCGCCTGCGTCGGCAACTGGCCCAGGCTACCGGAATGGCCGCTGATCTGCGAAATCGACCGTGATCGGGCGCGCAATGCGACAGTGGGTGTCGCTTAGCGCGCCGAAGTCACCAGGGGACGGGGGCGCAGCCAGTCCGGAAGCCAGCGCGGCGGTGCGTCGGGAGCCCGGTCGAACACCCCGCCCGCGGGATCGTCGACCCCGCCCTGGCGGACCAGGTCCAGCTGCGGCCGGTAGATCTCGCGAATCACCAACGCGCACAACGTGACCACTGCGATGTCGCGCAGCAGCACCGTCGCGGTGAACGCCTGCTCGGGCAGTCCCATGTTCTGCTCGCCGAACAGATACAGCATCCGCGGCACCCACACGAGCATGTCGACGGTCATCCACGCCAGCAGAACCCGCCGGTGCGGCAGCGCCAGCACCGCCAGCGGCACCAGCCACAGCGAGAACTGCGGGCTCCACACCTTGTTCGTCAGCAGGAACGCCGCCACCACCAGGAACGCGATCTGGGCGACCCGCGGGCGCCGCTCCGCGGTCAGCACGATGTAGCCGATCGCGATGCAGCACGCCACGAACAACGCGGCGCTGATCGTGTTCAGCACCACCGGCGGCTCCCAGAGCCCGAGGTCGGGATCGAAGCCGCGCCAGCCGGTGAACGACCGCACCACGTTGTAGATCGAATCCATGTCCTCACCGCGACGGGTGTTGAGCCGGAAGAACTCCGACCACCCGCGCGGGAACAGCACCATGATCGGCAGGTTCACCACCAGCCAGGCCAGCGCCGCGGCCACCGTGGTCTTGCCGACCTCCCGCAGCCGGCCGGTGCGCACCGCCAGCAGTATCAACGGAACCAGCAGCAGCAGCGGATACAGCTTGGCCGCCACGCCCAGCCCGATCAGCACGCCGGCCAGCACCGGTCTTCGCCGCGCCCACGCCAGCAGCGCGCACGCCGCGAAAGCCGTTGCCAGCGCGTCGAAGTTGGTGAAGATCTGGAAGATGACGATCGGGGAGGCGGCCAGCAGCGCGGCATCCCAGATCCGCCGCGTCCCCGCCAGCATCGCCGTCGCCCACAGCGTCGTCAGCCACGCCAACGCGAGCCCGAACGCGGCGATGTTGAAGAACATCACCACCTCGGCGATCACCGGCGCCGACACCAGTTTGGTGAGCGCCGTGTACGTCTTGGCGACCGTCATCGACAGGTACTGGTAGAGCCCGGTCAGCACCGGATACTCCATGTAGCGCACCGCGGGCTCGCCGTCGTACTGCACCTGCGGTGTGCCCTCGGCGTTGGTCTCGATCCAGCTGGACTTGTACGGGAACTTGCCGAGGTTCAGCAGTTCCGCGGTGTAGAGCGGAACGGTGTCGGAGTAGCACAGCTGGTAGTAGGCGCGCTGGTTCTCCCAGTTGGCGACCCGCTGATCGGCCGGACCCGTGCCGGTGGTCTGCAGGCACGCGGCCTTGGTCGAGTAGCCCAGCGCGAGGAACACCAGCGCGATGATCATCATGACCCGCAGCGGCGTGAGGAAGCGGGTGCGCCCGATCAACGCGTGCCGGCCGACGGGCCCGCCGATGGTGCCCGACAGCGCTGCGCCGATCGCGTCGGTGCGGCTGGGGAAATCGCGGGTGTCGAGACTCCGCCGGTCTTCGGCCAGCGGAGCCGGCGAAACCAGCCCGGCCGGCGGAGCCGGCGAGACCAACCCAGCCGACGGAGCCGGCGAGACCAACCCGGCCGGCGGAGCCGGCGAGTCCGGCCCAGTCTGCCCCGCCGGCGCGACGAGGTCGGCCGGCGAATCGTGCTCCG
>NZ_BCRS01000041.1 GCF_001552715.1 Mycolicibacterium vaccae NBRC 14118 = CIP 105934
TCCACCGACGACACGACCTTGACCGGGCTACCGCCCAACCGGAAGACCGGCAGACCACCCACCAACACCATCGGCGGCAGACCGACCACCGTCACAATCGCAGCGCCGGGAACCAGACTCTGCACACCTGTGTCATCGGTGACAGATATCGCCACGCCGCGCGGCAGCCCGCCCTTGGTCGCGGAGAAGGTAACCGCCAACAGTGCCTGCTCGTACTGTTGGGCTGTCGCGAGCCCCTCCAACGTCAGAGTCTTGGTCACCGCATCCCACGTCGCGGTGATCGGACTTCCGTCCGGAGCGACATAGTTCAGCAGGTCCCCGACCTGTCCCGACGTGGCGATCTTGATCGTGGCCTTGGAGATCCGGTCGGAGTCGGCATCGGCAATGATGGCCGACGAGAGCAGCTTTACCGGCGAGTCCCCGAGCTTGAAGACCGGCAACCCCCCGGTGACCACCGTCGGCGGCAGCTGAACGATGGGGTTGATCGTCACCGGAATGGTGACGGTCACGTTGTCCTTCTGTGCAAAACCGAAGAGCCTCGCGACACCGTGCAAGAACTTCTGGACGGAACCCAGTACGCCGGTGAGGTGTTCGGAATCGTCACGGATGATGACCTGGAAGCTGTCCTGGCGAGGCGTGCCGGTGACGATGGACGTCGGTGTATAGATGAACTTGCCGGTGATGAGGTCGCGCACCACAAGCCCGTACCGGGGCTGGATGATCTCGTAGGTCAGTGGATCGCCGTTGGGGTCGGTGGCGTTCAGGTCGATGAACAGCTGTCCGGGTAAGAGCTCTTCGACCGTGATCGGCCCGTAGATGGGCGTCTTGTTCGAGAACGTATGGGTGATCTGTCGCCGGACCCATGCCAGCAACGCGTCGAACCATGGTGCCTGCACCGGTGCATTCGGATTGGCGAACGGCGATACCACCGTCGACACCAACGCGGTGACCATGTCGACAGTTTCGGCTCCCTGCTCCGGAGGTGCGGAAACATGCGCGGCGGGCTCGACCACAGGCGCGACGACGTCGACAACTGCGACATCCCCCGACGATGCGGGTGCCTCGATCACTTCGTCGTCCACGACGAGCGACTCGTCGTCGGGAGCGGTCGCCTCCTCGACATCCCTGGCCGGGGCCCCGTCGCCGGTTGAGGGCTGTTCCGTCGGCATATCGTCGACGTCGACGTCTTCCTGCGACTCCTCGTCGGTCCCTTCCGAGAGCGGAGGAGTCTCCTCTTCGGGATCCGCATCCGTTCCGTCAGAGGGCTGTTCGTCCTCGTCCGGGTCGACATCGTCTTCATCCTCTACCGGTATGTCCTCGTCGGTATCGGAATCGCCGTCGTCTGCGGAGGTCTCGTCCGCATCGTGCTGCGGCGAGGGCGTTTGTGGCGAGGACTCCTCGGACTTGGGCCCGGCGACCGATGTGTCCGACTCGCCGTCCGCATACGCGACACCGCCATTGGCGACCGCAAGCCCGACGCCCAGCGAAACTGCCAGAGCGCCAACTCGTCCGATGTGCAGGGAGTATCGGGACGGCGCTCTGCGCGCATGCTTACCCGGCCCTCCGGGAGTGGGAGACCCCAGGAGATCCTTGGCCTCCCAGAAACCGGGGCCAGCAGGTGACTCGTCGTCACGCTGGACGCGGTGACGGGCCGGGTTTGCACACATATGCAGTCCTTCATCGTGCTTCGAGTGCGATCCCCTTGCGGGAATACAATTTCGACGGCCAAAGGGCCGCGTATCCACCGAAAGTGCGCCAGGTCGGCTCGTACCCGGCGGCCTATGGCCGCCGGGTACGAGCCGGAAATCTATCTGTGGTCGATCACCACACCGAGAGAGTCAGCAATCCTGCCGAACTCCGGACACCGGCATCGTCGGTCACTCGAACTGCCAAAGTCCTTGTGGTCCAACTACCGCCAGTCGCGGTGAAGGTGATCGCTTTCAACGCCGCTTCGTACTGCGCTTTGGTGGCGGTGCCGGACAACGTCAACGTCCTGGTACCCGCGTCGTAGCTGGCGGTGATCGGCACGCCCGCCAGCCCGCTGAACTGCAGCACGTCGCCGGATCGACCGAACAGAGTCACCTCGACGGTGGCGCGTGTCAGGTAGTCCGAGTCGGCGTCGACGATGTCGACCGCGGAGATAGGTTGCACCGGTTGCTTACCGACGGTGTACGACCGGCCGCCGAACGCGGTGACCAGCGGCGGCAGCGGGTTTCTGGCACCGGCGAGAACAATGCCGGAGGTCAGACTCTGCACACCTGTGTCGTCGCTGACGTCCACGGTGATGGTGCGGACGATGCCCACACCCTGGGTCGCCGAGAACGTCACCGCCTTGATCGCTGCCTCGTACTGCGCTTTGGTCGCAACACCGGACAGCGTCAGGGTCCGGGTGCCGGAATCCCACACTGCGGTGACCGGATTGCCCGCCGGCGCAACATAACCGAGGGTATCGCCGTTCTGGCCGAGAAGCGCGATCCTCAGCACCGCTTTGGACAGATAGGCCGAATCCCCGTCAGCGATGTCCACCCCGGAGACGAGCTTCACCGGCGCCGAACCGACGGTGTGGGTCGGCGCCCCGACCGGTGTGACCAGCGGCGGCAGCGACCATCGCACCCCGGCGAGAACCACGCCGGAGGTCAGGCTCTGCACCCCGGTGTCATCGGTGACGTCGATGGTGATGGTGCGTACGATTCCGGCACCCTGCGTCGCCGCGAACGTCACCGCTCTGATCGCTTCCTCGTACTGCGCCTTGGTCGCAACACCGGACAGAGTCAGGGTCCGCGCGGCGGCATTCCACGACCCGGTGACTGGATTACCGCTTGGCGCAACATAACCGAGGGTATCGCCGTTCTGGCCGAGCAGCGCTATCTTGAGCACGGCTTCGGACAGGTACTGTGAGTCGCCGTCAGCGATATCCACCGCCGCCACGACCTTGACCGGCGTGGAACCGAGCGTGTGGGTGGGCGCCCCCACCGGGGTCACCAACGGCGGCAACTGCGTGGCCAGCCAGACACCCACGGTCACGAATCCCGGCGCGATGTTGTCCACGCCGTCGGCGTCGGTGGCCGAGATCGTCACCCCGCGCGCCAACAGTGCGCCCTGGGTCGCCGCGAACGTGACCGCCTTGAGCGCCTCCTCATACTGCGCCTTGGTCGCCACCCCCGACAGCGTCAGCGTCTTGGTCTCGGCATCCCACGATCCGGTGATCGGATTACCCGAGGGCGCAACATAACCGAGCACGTCCCCGGACTGCGCGAACGTGGCGATCTTGAGCACCAGCTTCGACAACGACGATGAATCCCCATCGGCGATATCCACCGCCGAAACCAGCTTGACCGGGGCCTCGCCGAGGGTATAGCCCAGTCCTGGGAGAGGAGTCACCAGCGGGGGCAGGTGGAGTGCGGGCAGCACTGCGACGGCCACGAGCACCGGCGCGATGTTGTCCACGCCGTCGGCGTCGGTGGCCGAGATCGTCACCCCGCGCGCCAACAGTGCGCCCTGGGTCGCCGCGAACGTGACCGCCTTGA
>NZ_BCRS01000042.1 GCF_001552715.1 Mycolicibacterium vaccae NBRC 14118 = CIP 105934
ATAACCGAGCACGTCCCCGGACTGCGCGAACGTGGCGATCTTGAGCACCAGCTTCGACAACGATGATGAATCCCCATCGGCGATATCCACCGCCGAAACGAGTTTGACCGGATCGTCTCCGATCGTGTAACCGAGGCCGGGCAGTGCTGTCACCAGCGGCGGCAACTTGATCTCCGGCCACACTCCGACCGTTACGAAGCCGGGCGCGACGTTGTCCACACCGTGTTCGTCAGTCGCCGAGATCGTCACGCCGCGCACCAGCAGCGCACCCTGGGTCGCCGAGAACGTGATCGCCTCGATCGCCTGCTTGTACTGCGCCTTCGTCGCCACCCCGCTGAGGGTCAGGGTCTTCGTCTGCGCGTCCCACGTCGCGGTGATCGGATTGCCTTCGATAGTGGCGTATTCGAGCAGGTCGCCGTCCTGGGCCAAGGTCGCGATCTTGATGATCACCTCGGCGAGATGGTCCGAGTCACCGTCGGCGACCAGGACCGACGAGACCAGCTTCACTGCGTCGCCGCCGAGCGTGTATCCCAGGCCTGCCACCGGCGTGATCAACGGCGGGAGCTGGATCACCGGGTCGACGAACACCGGCACGGTGACGGTGACATTGTCGGCCTGGGCAAGGCCGAACATCCGGGCGACATTGTGTAGCAGGCTCATGACGCCGCCCAGGGCGCCTGTCGGGTGTTCGGAATCGTCGCGAATCACCACCTGGAAGCTGTCCTGGAGCGGATCGCCGGCGACGAGTTGGTAGGGCGTGTAGATGAAGCGACCGGTGATGATGTCGCGGAACACCCAGCCGTGTTCGGGCTGGATGATGTCGTAGGTCAACGGATCACCGTTGGGATCCGTGGCATGCAGGTCGATGAGCAGTTGACCGGTGAAGATCTGCTCGGTCGTGATCGGGCCGTAGATCGGCGACTTGTTGAAGAAGGTGTGATTGATCTGGCGGCGAACCCACGCCAACAACGCATCCAGCCACGGCGCGCGTGCGGGGGCGTCCGGATCGGCAAACGGCGTCACGACGTTGGAGACGACCGCGGTGAACAGGCCGACCGAATCGGTGATCTCCTGCGTGGCCGTCGGCTCCGGCGACGGGGCACCGGTCAGGGGCACCACCTCGGTCGCAGCACCGGACGATTCCGCAGCGGACGACTCCTCGGTGTCGGCGTCCTGGACTGTCCCGGCAAGTTCGTCGGTGGGCTCGGTTTCCCGGGGAGGCACAGACGGCTGCCCCGCCGACGCCGGAGCGCCGTCGGACTCGACGGGAACCTGCGCGTCCTCGGCACCGGCTTCCTCGGCCGGCGGCTCGCTCTCCGGATCGGGGTCGAGGTCGGAGGCCTCGTCGGTCTCATCGGGATCTTCGTCCCCGACGTCTTCCCCGTCGTCGATGTCCTCGTCGGTTTCGTCATCGCCGTCGACGTCGTCGATTTCGTCGATGTCGTCGTCGACCTCGTCGGTGGCATCCGTCTCGCCGTCCTGTGCGGCGTCGGCGGCACCTGGAACGGAAGGACCCGGCGCTACAGAGTCGTTCCCGGGGCTCGACACCGACGATTCGGTGTCGCTGTCCGCGTAAGCGACGCCGGACGAGTTCGCGACGGCAAGACCCACGCCGAGCGAGACGGCGAGGGCGCCGACCCTGCCGATGTGGCTTGAGTACGGAGTGGTCTTGCGTGCATGCCTGCCGGACCGTGCCCGCCCGGTGTCAGTGGGGTCGCCGGCGACCCAGAAGTTCTTCCACTCGGAATCCGGGGCGCCCCTGCGCGCGGCGCGGTGACGGGCTGGGGCTGCACACATACACGACCTCCGTTGCTGAAACTGCATCCTGCTGGATGTTCAGTCGCCCCTGCGGAGCAGAACCCGGGTTAGCCCGAGGTGGTGTCGTCGCCGTGTCCGAGCCTGTGCATCCCAGGCTCATTCTCGACTCCCCGACCGGTCCGTGCCCACTGCGCTTGGTTTGCTGGACGTGCACCGAGGCGTCCAGTGCACGCCCAGCTAGGGGTGAGCTTAAGACAATAACGTGACCTGGATAACGAAATTTGCGATAAATTTTGCCAACGCAACTATCGAGTTACGCCATCCGCTGTCGTTGCGTCCTCAATTACCCAGTTCAGCGGGACTTCAGTCCGACGACTAGCAAATTTGCATCGGCGAAAATTGTGATCAGAACGAGTCCGTGGGCTGTGCTGTCGGCGCCTCCCCCCGCGAGTTTTGCCGCGGGACGGCTCACGACGACGCGGCGTCCTCCGTGCGTGTCGCGGCCGACGACACATCGCCAGATTCCCAGTCGGCGGCGTACAACGTTGCTCAAAATGCATCACCGGGGTTACGGCGGCCGCCGTCCGTACCCAAGCTGCAACGCGGGGCCTCCGGGGAGGTCGCGTTCGGCCCGCCAACCCGACGCAAGCGTCGACCAGTTCATTTACCGAAGACGTCAGTATTTGCCTAGGCGCTGCCCGCATCCGGGTCCGCCGAGCTGCCGGTCACCCGAGCGCCGGAATGATCTCCCGCTCGAACATCTCGATCCCGGAGCGGTCGTAGGCGGCCTCGGGGAAGTAACAGATCACGTACTCACACCCGAGGTCGCGAAGCCGCTGAAGTGTTTCCACGAGCTGCTCGGGCGTGCCACTGCCGGCTTGCGGGCTGCTCATCGAGTTCAGCATGGCGTCGGCGGCCGCCTCCCCGGTCAGCCCGCTGATGCGCGAGCGCACCTGCGCCAGCCGGTCCTTGACGTCGCTCTCGGTGGACCCGACGACGACATTGATGTTCGCCGAGCGGACGATGCCGTCGAAATCGGTTCCGACGTCACGGCAATGGTCGGCAAGCACCTGCGACTTGTGAGCGAAACCCTCGGGCTCTGAGGTGAAGTTGGTGTACTGGGCGTACTGCGCAGCGATGCGCAGGGTGACTTTCTCGCCGCCCCCGGCGATCCACAACGGAATGCCGCCGGGCTGCAGGGGCTGTGGGGCCACGATCGCACCGTCTGTCTGGTAGTGCTTTCCGTCGAACGAGACAATTCCGTCGCGCCAGGCGGCCCGCATGATCTGCACGCCCTCGTCGAGCCGCGCCAACCGCACCCCGGCGGACGGAAATCCGTATCCGTACGCGCGCCATTCGTGCTCGTACCAGCCACCGCCGATACCCATCTGGATGCGTCCGCTCGAGATGATGTCGGCTGTGGCCGCCACCTTGGCGAGATACGCGGGATTGCGATAGCTCATCGCCGTGCACATCTGGCCGAGCTTGATCCGGGACGTGGTCGCCGCGTAGGCCGACATCAGCGTCCACGCCTCATGGGTGGCCTCGCTGGTGGGCACCGGCACCGTGTGGAAGTGGTCGTACACCCACAGTGAGTCCCAGATGTCGCCTTCATCCACGTAAGTGGCCAGATCGCGCATCACCTGCCACTGGTCACGCGGTTCGATTCCGACCAGGTCGAGTCGCCAGCCTTGGGGAATGAAGAGTCCGAAGCGCATGAATCCGACTCTATGCTCTTGGTCGAGGTGACCTCGATAGCCATCGCCGATCAGTAGCGTAAGAGTTATGGCCCTTTCCAAGGATGAGCGCGAGAGCTTTCTCGCCGAACCCCATGTCGCCGCCCTTTCCGTTTCCGCGGGTGAGGGACGCGGCCCGTTGACGGTTCCGATCTGGTATCAGTACACCCCCGGCGGTGACCTGTGGTTCACCACCGGTGCCGGATCACGTAAGCACCAGCTGATCGAATCCAGCGGCTACGTCTCGCTGATGGTGGACCGCGTCGAACCCACCGTGCGCTACGTCGCGGTCGACGGCCCGGTTCTGCGCATCGAACCCGGCACCGACGAACAACTCGTCGAGATGACCAAGCGCTACCTCGCACCCGAGAAGGTGGACGGCTATCTGGAGTTCGCGCGGCGCGAGCACGGGGAGAGCGTGGCCGTGTTCGTCGAGCCGAAGCACTGGCTGTCATCCGACCTGGGCTCGGTGTAACCCTCAGTCCGCGGGGCGGCCGGCATACAGTGCCGCCACGGCGGGCAGACTCACCTTCAGAGCCGGAGTGCGGGGCAACTCGTCGACCGTGACGACCGCGACGGGCGCGTTGTAGGCGGGAAGCGACTGGCGCACCAGGTCTTTGAGGTCGTCCTCGCTGGGTGCGGCCGCACCGGCCGCGACCTCGACAGCAGCGAACGGCACCTGCCCGAGGCGCGCGTCGGGAACCCCCACCACGCACGCGTCGCGCACCGCGGGATGCCCGACGAGGACCCGCCTGACGGTTTCCGGCAGCACCTTGAACCCACCGCGGTTGATCGCGCCGTCAGCCCGGCCGTGCAGGTAGACGAAGCCATCCGCGTCGATGCTGGCGATGTCGGTGGTCCTGATCCAATCCGGGCCGATAGGGGCGACCTTGGCCTCCAGCAGGCCGGGCTCACCTGCAGCCAGTTGGCGGCCGCTCTCGGGATCGACGACCCGTAGCTCGGTGTCGGGCAGTGCCCGCCCGACACTGTTTCGCTTGGACTCCTGGTACACCTGCACCATGTCCGAAGTCCACGCGCACAGCGACCCCGCGAATTCGGTTGCCCCATAGGCCAATCGGACCGGGATCCGGTACTTACTCTCGAACTCGTCGCGGGTCTCGGGGTCCAGCGGCCCCGAGGCGCTGATGAGGAATTCGAGGGAGGCCAGATCCGCCTTCGGCACGTCGGCGTCGAGGAGCATACGGATCACGGCCGGCTGCACCCCGGAGCGCGCCACCCGGTGCCTGCGGACGGCGTCGACCCACCCGTCGACGGTGAACCGCTCGAGCATCGCGACGCGGCGCCCGTGATAGATCCCGGCGATCAGCTGGCACACCCCGATGCCGCCGAACTGCCAGTACGCGAACTCCGGCGGCGCACCCGCAGACGCCTTCTCCCCGGCGGTGACGCTGAAGACCGTGCGCTCCAACACGTCAAACCTGATCGCCTGCCGTTTGGGCGGCCCGGTGGTGCCGCTGGTGAGAATCTTCAGAGCCACCCCAGGCTCGGCGGCAGCGTGCCGGCGCTCACCGGCACGCTGCCCGAGGCCGTCCACACACGACACCGCGGGGTCGGTCAGAGAGATCGCGAGCCCCGCGGATCCGACCCGTGCCGCGGCAGCGACGACCGGCTCCGTCCAGTCCTGCGGATCAGCCACCACCGCGGACAGATTCAGCCTCTCGACGTCCCCGGCGATCGCGTCCGGGGACTGAAACGAGTAGATCATCACCGTGGCGCGCCCAGCGGCCAGGAACCCGGCGATCGTCGCCGCGTGCTGAAGCCGGTTACGGACGATCAGACCGACCGGCGCGTCGTCGGCGACCCCGGCGCCGGCCAGAAGCGCCGCGATCTGCGTACCGTAGGCCACCACCTCGTGGCCCGAGTACCAGCGCCGGTCGAACTCGATGCACGGCCGGTCACCGTAGCCGTGCAATGCTGCCGCGAAGCTTCCGGTAAACCCTTCAGTCACGGTGCCATTGTGGAGCACCCGAGCCTGGAGTCAAGAGACCTCGCGGCCGGTGAAGGCTCCGCGGTAGTCGCTGGGCGTGGTGTGCATCTGCCGGACGAAGTGATGCCGGAAGGTCGCGGGCGACTCGAATCCGACCCGCGCGGCGATCTGCTCGATCGACAACGGGGTTGCTTCAAGCAGCGCCAGACTTGCCTGGATCCGCTGCGCGATCAGCCATTTGATCGGCGTGGTTCCGGTGGCCTTGGCGAACTGCCTCAGGTAGCTTCGCCGCGACATCGCCGACCGCTCGGCGAGTTCGTCAAGGGTGATCGGCCTGTCGAGATTGGCCATGGCCCAACTCATTCCGGCCGCTATCCGGCCGTCGTCGGCAGGCTCGGGCACAGGAGACTCGATGTACTGCGCCTGCCCGCCTGAGCGGTGCGGCGAGACGACCAACCGCCGTGCGACGTCGTTGGCCACCCGGCCGCCGTGATCGGAGCGCACGATGTGCAGGCAGAGATCCAGCCCGGCCGCGCACCCCGCGCTGGTCAGTACCCGGCCGTTGTCGACGTAGAGCGGCGCCGCATCGATGTCGATGGCCGGGTACTGCCGTGCGAGCAGGTCCGCATAGATCCAGTGCGTGGTGGCGCGGCGGCCGTCGAGCACGCCGGCAGCGGCGAGCGCGAAGGCCCCGGAACAGATCGACACCAACCGGGCGTCGCGCGCGTCGGCGGCCTTGAGCGCGTCGATGAGTTGGGGCGACACTGGTTCGGCGACGTCGCGCACGCTGGGGATCACCACGGTGTCCGCGGCGGCCAGGTCGTCCAGGCCGTAGGAGGTACGCACGACCGCGCCGCCGAGAAGACCGATCTCCTCATGTTCTGAGCACAGCTTGACCGAATACCACGGCCGCACCAGTCCGGCGGAGAACCTCTCGGACAACTCGGTCATGCCGAAGATCTCGGCGGCCAGACCCGATTCGAACCCCGACATGCCGTCGTACGCGAGGACCGCGACTGTATGCATGTCACTATCTTAACGAAGATGGTCACCAGGGCCACTGTTGTCGACGCAGTTGCGCGGGCAGCATCGACGGTATGTTCCACAAACGACCCTCACCTTGGGCACGGGTTCGATCGATTCTCCTGCGCCACAGAGTGTTACGGCCTGTACTGAAGTTCGCCTCCGGAGTCCACGAGGGCAATGGGCTGGCTCACGGAATAGAGCCGCCCTCGACATCGCAGGCACGCCCTCAGGTCCCGGGCACGGCCCCGTAGACGCTCCGACCTGAGGGCCTCACACCTGCGCGAACGCCGCCCAGAAGTCGTCGAACCCTTCCTGGGCGTCCGCGAGCATGCGCTGGGACAGAAATATCGCCACCCCACCGTCCGGCTGCACATGTGCCGAAGTCCCGGTACCGCCTATCCACCCCCACCGGCCAGGCACCATCCAGGGCTGCGCCGACTCCACGGCGACGGCAGCGCCCAGACCCCAGGAGTGCCCGTCACCGAGGATGTCCTGGCCCTGCCGACGCTGATCTTCCGTGAGATGGTCGGCCGTCATCAGCCGCACCGACTCCGGGCGCAGCACAGGATCACCGCCGTCGGCCAGCGCAGAGAAGAAACGCAACAGATCCGGCGCCGTGGACACCAATCCGCAGCTGAGATCCTCGAATGCCGGGGGCTGCGCGAAAACCCCGTCGGGGCGGTCGAACACCGCCAGCCCGCCGTCGGTCGTCGGCGCGTACTGGGTCGCCAGCCGGCCTGGTGACCGTGCCCGGAATCCGGTGTCCGCCATGCCCAGTGGACCGGTGATGCGTTCGGCGAGCAGCTCCCCCAGCGACTGATCCGTGACCCGGTCGAGCAGCACGCTCAGCACTTTGATCGGCATGTCGTAGAGCCATCCCGTTCCCGGCTGGAAGGCCAGTGGCAGCTCGGCGAGGCGACGGACGTATTCGTCGCCGGTCATCGGCGGAGGCACCGGGCCCGGACCGAGCTGGCGGTCGTCGACGGCCGCTTGCAGGTCTGAGGCGTCCAACAGCAGGCCCCACCCGGCCGTGGACGTCAGCAGGTCCGCGACGGTGATCGGCCGGGCGGCGGGAACAGTGTCGTCCAGCGGCCCGTCGAACCGCCGCAGCACCGCGGGCCTGGCGAACTCCGGTAGCCAGCGGCGGATCTCATCGTCGAGGCTCAGTAGCCCACCGTCGACGAGCGCCAATGTCAGCGCCGCCGCCAGCGGCTTCGACAGCGACGCGATGCGGAAGAGGGTGTCGGGGGCCATCGGTGCGGCGTCCGGGCCGAACGCCGCGTGGCCCGACGCGTGCACTTCGGAGGCGCCGCGACAACGCACGGCCGCCACATATCCCGGGATGCGGCCCTCGGCCACCCGCCGGTCCAGCACTGCCCATATCGAATTCACGTGCACGGGGTTCTGACCGTTGCCCGCGCCAAAACTCATCGCGGCCCGTAGACGAAAGTGCCCCCGGCCGGGAGCCGGGGGCACTTCGCACATCACGTCAGCTGGTCAGCGACGCGGGCGGGGTGAACCGCTCGCCGTAGCGCTCGGCCAGCTGCTTGGCGCGGGCGACGAACGCCTCCTTGCCGACGCCGAGCTCACCCTGATAGCCGACGATGAACTGCGCGCTGCCACCGGTGTACGGCGGGAAGCCGATACCCATGATGGAGCCGATGTTCGCGTCGGCGGTCGAGGTGAGCACGCCTTCGTCGAGGCACTTCTGGGTCTCCAGCGCCTCGGCGAACAGCATCCGGTCGATCATGTCCTGCAAAGGGATCGAGGAAGATCCAGCCTTGCCCGACCCGAAGGTGTCGGCGAGGCCGGGCCACAGGCCGACGCGCTTGCCGTCGACGTACTCATAGAAGCCCGCACCCTTGAGCCGCGACGGACGACCGATCTCGATCATCTTGTTGACGACCTCCTCGGCCGGGTGCGCCACGTGGGTGCCGCCGGCCGCCTCGGTCGCCTTGCGGGTCTCGGTGGCGATCTTCTGCATCAGCTCCAGGTTGAGCTCATCGGAGAGCTGCAGCGGCGCCGCCGGGTAACCGGCCTGCGCACCCGCCTGCTCGATGCTGGCCGCGGGCACACCCTCGCCCAGCATGGCCAGCGCCTCGTTGACGAAGGTGCCGATGACGCGGCTGGTGAAGAAGCCGCGGCTGTCGTTGACCACGATCGGGGTCTTGCCGATCGCCAGCGTGTAGTCGAACACCCGGGCCAGCGCCTCGTCAGAGGTCTTCTCGCCCTTGATGATCTCCACCAGCGGCATCTTGTCCACGGGGCTGAAGAAGTGGATGCCGATGAAGTCCTCCTGGCGCTTCACGCCGGTCGCCAGACCGGTGATCGGCAGCGTGGAGGTGTTCGAGCCCAGCAGTGCGTTCGGCTCGACGATGTCCTCGATCTCCTGGAACACCTTGTGCTTGAGTTCCTGGTTCTCGAAGACGGCCTCGATCACGAAGTCGACACCCTTGAGATCGGCAGCGTCGGCGGCGGGGGTGATCCGGGCCAGCAGCGCGTCGGACTTCTCCTTGGTGGTCTTGCCGCGCTCGAGCGCCTTGGCCTCGATTTTCTCCGAGTACGCCTTGCCCTTCTGGGCGGCCTCGATGGTGACGTCCTTGAGCACGACGTCGTAGCCGGCCTTGGCCGAGACGTAGGCGATACCGGCGCCCATCATGCCCGCGCCCAGCACACCGATCTTCTTGATCTCCTGCTTGGCGATACCGTCGGGCCGCGATGCGCCGCCGTTGATGGCCTGCAGATCAAGGAAGAACGCCTGGATCATGTTCTTCGCGGTCTGGCCGGTGACCAGCCCGACGAAGTAGCGGCTCTCGATGCGGGTGGCGGTGTCGAAGTCGACCTGCGCGCCTTCGACGGCGGCGTCGAGGATCGCGCGCGGGGCCGGCATCGGCGCGCCCTTGAGCTGCTTCTTCAGCAGCGCCGGGAAGGACGGCAGGATCGACGCCAGGCCGGGGCTGCTCGGCGTGCCGCCGGGCATCTTGTAGCCCTTCTGGTCCCACGGCTGGGTGTGCGCCTCAGGGTTGGCCTTGATCCAAGCCTTGGCGGCGGGCACCAATTCCTCGGTGCTGCCGACCAATTCGTCGACCAGACCGATCTCCTTGGCCTTGCCCGGCTTGAAACGCGTTCCCTGCGAGAGGATCTCCATGAACGCCTTCTGAATACCGAACATCCGCACGGTGCGCGCCACGCCGCCGCCACCGGGCAGCAGGCCGAGGGTGACCTCGGGCAGACCGATGACGACACCCCTGGTGTCGGCGGCGATGCGGTGGTGACAGGCCAGCGCGATCTCCAGGCCACCGCCGAGCGCGGCGCCGTTGATGGCCGCGACGACCGGCACACCGAGGGTCTCCAGCTTACGCAGGTCGGCCTTGATGAACTCGACCTCGGCGAACGACTCGGCGGCGTTGTCCGGGCCGACGTTCAGCATGCCCTTGAGGTCACCGCCGGCGAAGAAGGTCTTCTTCGCGCTGGCGATCACCACACCGGTGATCGAATCCTTCTCAGCGACAAGGCGTTCCACAGCGTTGTGCATGGACTCCTTGTAGTGCTCGTTCATCACGTTGGCCGACCCGGTCGGGTCGTCCAGCGTCAGGGTGACGATGCCGTCGGCATCCTTGTCCCACTTGATGGTGTTCTCTGCCATGTTTGCTCAGGCCTCTCAGACTCGCTCGATGATGGTGGCCACGCCCATGCCGCCGCCGACGCACAGCGTGATCAGCGCACGGCGAGCGCCGCGGCGCTCGAGCTCGTCGACCATGGTTCCGGTGATCATGGCGCCGGTGGCGCCCAGCGGGTGGCCCATCGCGATGGCGCCACCGTTGACGTTGAGCTTCTCGTCCGGGATGCCCAGGTCCTTCTGGAACTTCAGCACCACCGAGGCGAACGCCTCGTTGAGCTCGAAGAGATCGATGTCGTCGACCGTCAGGCCGGCGCGGTCGAGCACCTTCTTGGTGGCCGGGGTGGGGCCGGTGAGCATGATGACCGGGTCGGCGCCGGACGTGGCCGTCGCGACGATGCGCGCCCGCGGGGTCAGGCCCTGCGACTTGCCCGCAGCCTCCGAACCGATCAGTACCAGTGCGGCGCCGTCGACGATGCCGGAGCTGTTGCCGCCGGTGTGGACGTGGTTGATCTTCTCCACGTAGTGGTACTTCTGCAGCGCCACGTCGTCGAAGCCGCCCATCGCGCCGACACCTTCGAAGGCCGACTTCAGCTTGCCCAGGCTCTCGACCGTGGTGCCGGGACGGATGTGCTCGTCATGGTCGAGGACGACCAGGCCGTTCTGATCCTTGACCGGGACCACGGACTTGGCGAAGTAGCCGCCCGACCATGCTGCGGCCGCGCGCTCCTGCGAGCGCGCCGCGTAGGCGTCGACGTCTTCGCGGGAGAAGCCCTCGATGGTCGCGATCAGGTCGGCGCCGATGCCCTGCGGGACGAAGCCGATGCGGTAGTTGGTCTCCGGGTCGGCTGCCCAGGCGCCGCCGTCGGAGCCCATCGGGACGCGGCTCATGGACTCCACGCCGCCGGCGAGCACCAGGTCGTCCCAGCCGGACCGCACCTTCTGCGCGGCCATGTTCACGGCCTCCAGGCCGGAGGCGCAGAAGCGGTTCAGCTGCACACCGCCGGTGGTCTCGGGCAGCTTCGCGACCAGGCCCGCGGTCCGGGCGATGTCGCCGCCCTGGTCGCCGACCGGCGAGACGACGCCGAGGATCAGATCGCTGATCAGGTTCTCGTCCAAGTCGGGGAAGCGGGTGCGGATCTCGTCGATCAGACCGACGACCAGGTTGACGGGCTTGATCTCATTCAGGGCGCCGCCGCGCTGCTTGCCGCGCGGGGTGCGGATGGCCTCATAGATGAAGGCTTCTTCGGACATGCGTTCTCCAGGTCCTGTTCAGGGGTTTCGCGGGTTCCCACCCGCGGGGAGGCTGCTCCTCTGTGCGCGATGCTAGCAGCCTCGCCCAACCGCTTGGTTGGGCGGCCTGGAGGGCCCCTACCGCGAGCAGACGCAAACTCGCACGATTCGGGTGCGAATCGTGCGAGTTTGTGTCTTGTCGCGGGTGGAGGCGCTAGTCCGACGTGCCCTCGGTGTCGTCGAAGAACGACCATTCGCCGTCGTGCTCGACCTCCATGCGCCACCCGAGCTCTGAGTTGTCGGCCTTCTGATCGACGAACCAGGCGTGCGCGTCCTCGGCGCTCTCGATGTCCTTGGTGTCGACGACATCGCCATGGGGATTCAGTACACGATAGGTAGCCATGCGGGAGGTGTTTCCGCTCCCGCCCGGTTCACACCTACGCCGACCGAGGCGTCAGCAATTCGTCAAGCGTCGGGTAGTCGATGTAGCCGGCCGGGCCCGGCGCGTAGAACGTCGCCACGTCCGGCGCATTCAGTTCGGCGCCGAGCTTCAGACGATCGATCAGATCCGGGTTGGCCAGAAACGCCCGGCCCACCGTGGCCGCACTGATCACGCCCCACTCGACAAGACTCTCCAGCAGCGCGAAGTCGGTGTCCACGGTGCGCGGGGTGTTGAGCACCAATCTGCCCTCCCACTGCGTGCGGAGCGCGACGAACGCCGGCTCCGACGGGTCGATCGACATGTGCAGGTACGCGATACCCAGCGGTGCGATCCGGCACAACAGCGCCTCGTAGGCGCTGACCTGGTCGGTCTCACGCATGTCACCGGCGCTGTTTCCGGGCGAGATGCGCAGCCCGACGCGGCCCGGACCGATTTCGGCGGCCACCGCTTCGACGATCTCGGCGACGAACCGGGCCCGGTTCTGCGGGGATCCGCCATAGGCGTCGTCGCGCTGGTTGACGACGTCGGACAGGAACTCGTGCAGCAGATATCCATTGGCCGAATGGATTTCGACACCGTCCATGCCGGCGTCGACGGCACGCCTGGCGGCGGAGCGGAATTGGCCGACGATCTCGCCGATCTCGCGCACGGACAGCGCACGCGGCGCCGGCAACGGCTTCTTGCCCGTCGGCGTGTGGGCCGACAGGTCCGCGGCGACCGGGGACGGTCCCACGTTCTCGAAGCCGCTGATCTCCGGGTGCGCCATCCGGCCGACGTGCCACAGCTGGACGAACATCGCCCCGCCGGCGCCATGCACCGCCGACGCGATGTCCGACCACCTGTCCTGCTGGCGGTCTGTGTACAGGCCGGGGGTGTTCATGTACGCACCGTTGGCCTGCTCGCACACCGCAGTGGCCTCGCTGATGATCAACCCTGCCGTCGCGCGTTGGGAGTAGTACTCCGCCGCCAGTGCGGACGGGGTGCCGTCGGCATCCGCACGCGATCGGGTCAACGGCGCCATGAGGATTCGATTGGCCAGCGTGGCACTCCCCAGGGTGACCGGGGCCAGCAGGGCAGAGTTCTCACGAAGCGTGAAGGCCATGCCTCACTCAAGCGCCCGGGGGCCCCGGTTCATTCCCTCACCGACCGACGATCGCGGTCACCCTGATCTCGACCCTCATCTTCGGGGCTCCCAGTGCGGCAACCCCGACCTGCGTCCAGATCGGCGGCTGATCCGGCATCCGCTTGCGCAACTGGTCGGCCATCACGTCGTTGTGCGCGTCGCCGATCGAATCGTCCGCGCTGGGAAGGTGATAGGAGTTCACGTGCACGACGTCGCGCCACGTCGCGCCCGCGGTTGCCAGGGTGCGTTCGACATTGTCGAAGGCTCGCACGATCTCCTCCTCGAGTGACTCCGGGAAGTTCAGGTCGTCGTCCCAGCCGCCCTGACCCGAGATCTCCACCCGGTCGCCGATCCGCACCGCCTGGCTGTAGTGCAGTAGTTGCCGCATTTTCGGGCCGTAGCCGGGGGTTTCGAAGAACGTCACGTCAGTTGCCTCTTTGACTTCATTCATGAAGTGAACGTAGCACGCGATGACTTCACGCGTAAAGTCATGGTCGCTCGATAGAGTGCAGGGATGGCGCCCTCGGACGACGACACCCAGTGGCTGACTCCCGACGAGAAGGAGGCCTGGACGGGCCTGGTCTCGTTGATGATGCTGCTGCCCGGCAAGCTCGAGTCGCCGCTGCGCGAGGTCGATCTGACCCTCTTCGAGTACCTCGTGCTCAGCCACGTCTCCGAAGCGCCCGATCGGCGGATCCGGATGAGCGAGTTGGCATTCCTGACCAGCGGTTCGCTGTCGCGGCTGTCCAACGTCGTGAAGCGGTTCGAAGAGCGCGGGTGGATGGTCCGCTTTCCCGACCCGACCGACGGCCGCTACACCCTTGCCAGTCTCACCGATGTCGGCTACGCGTTGGTGGTCGAAGCCGCACCGATACATATGCGCTCCGTGCGTGAGTTCGTCCTCGACCCGCTCACCGCAACCGACAAGAAGGCGCTGGCCCGGATCGCCGCCAAGCTCCGGGTATGGCCGGGAGACCATACGTAAAGCCCTCGCTACCAGACGAATTCGCAGACCACCTTTTCCGCGAAGCACCACCGCCGAAGTCGCTCAACGCTTGCGTCGACAGCAGGCGAGCACCCTCGCGCTTCGCCGTCGGTCGACTCGTTATCGATGACGACACGGCGCTGCTACCATCGCCAACAACGGCGTAGATCGGAAGAGGTGCCGATGAAATCTCATGCGCGGAAATCAGAGGTCGAGCCTGCCGAGCGCATCCTGCGCGCAGCCACGGCGATCTTGACTGCCCAGGGTCGCGACGCGGTCTCGACTCGCGCGGTCAGCGCGATGGCGGATGTGCAGTCACCCACCATCTACCGCCATTTCGGCGACATGCAGCGCCTTCTCGATGCGGCGGCCAGTCGCGGCCTGGCCGACTATCTGAACGCCAAGCGGAGCCGTCAGCCCACCGACGATCCGGTGCAGGACCTCAGAGTCGGCTGGAACACCCACGTCGAGTTCGGCTTGAGCAACCCGCATGTTTACACCGTGCTGTACGGGGATCCACGCCCGGGCGCAACACCCGAAGGAGTCGCCGAAGGTGACGCCATCCTGCTGAACTTGGTTCGGCGAATAGCCGAGGCCGGGCGCCTGCGGACCGGGGTCGAGCGCGCGGCCGCGATGATGCACTCCGCCTGCCGCGGCGTCACCCTCACGCTCATCTCGATGCCGCCGGCCGACCGAGATCTCGGCTTGTCGGAGGCGACTCGTGAGGTGGTCCTGTCGGGTATCACCACCGACGCAGGCACCATGTCCACCGGCACGGGTATCGCACCCCGGGCGGTGGCCCTCAAGTCTGCGCTCGATCCGCCACCGAGTGCACTGACCCGGGCGGAGACGGCGCTGCTGGCAGAGTGGCTGGACCGGCTGACAGCCGAGCCGGCATCGCCGGACCAGCCGGTGCGCAGGCGCTCCGCCGGCATTCAACCCTCACCCTGATCCGCGTACCGCCGCACGGCGGTTCCGTCATTATCAGCGCCAACACCTTTGCGTTTTCGTTGGCAACATACTCGTGCTAGCGTCTGTGTTGTCAACGACAACGCAAAGGTGATATCAGTGCGAACACAGCAGCGGGTGGATCGACGAGTAGCGATCGTGGTCGGCGGCTCCGGCGGCATAGGCCGCGCGGTCAGTGACCGCTTGGCCGCAGACGGGATGGCGGTCGTCGTGCATTACCACCGTGGTGCCGGCCGGGCCGGCGAGACCGTCAGTGCGATTGCCGCAAACGGCGGTACGGCCACCGCCATCGGCGGTGATGTCGCCGACGAACGGGACATGGCGGGCCTGTTCCAGCAGGCAGCCCAGGCATACGGCGGCGTCGACGTCGTGGTGAACACCGCCGGAGTCATGGTGCTCGCGCCCGTCGCCCAGTTCGATCTCGACGAATTCGACCGGATGCATCGGATCAATGTTCGCGGCACGTTCATCGTCACCCAGCTCGCCGCTCAGCACCTGCGCAGCGGCGGCGCGTTGATCAACTTCTCGACATCCATCACCCGCTTACAGACACCCACATACGCGGCCTACGCAGCGACCAAGGGTGCCGTCGAAGCGATGACCCTGGTGACCGCTCGCGAGTTACGGGGCCGCGACGTCACCGTCAACACCATCGCCCCCGGGCCGACGGCAACACCACTTTTCCTCGAAGGCAAGCCCGAGAGGCTGATCGGTCGGATCGCTGCGCTTTCCCCGATGGAGCGGATCGGTTCACCGGACGACATCGCCCGAGCCGTCGCCGATCTCGCCGGCCCCGCCCGGTGGGTCAACGGTCAAACGGTGTTCGTCAACGGGGGTGCGGCGTGAATCGCCGCGGCATGCTGTGTGCCACCCTCGCCACGGCCGCGGTCGCCACCTGCGGCTGTGCGGTGGACCTGGGCCGGGTGGAGACGACCGGGGACGGGCTGACCCGGCTGGCCATCGACTTCAGTCCAACAGCGGTCAACGCGCAACTGACGCTCGGCGCCGAACGCGGCATCTTCGCCCGGCACGGCCTCGCACTCGAGCAGGTACCAGGCGCGGGTGCCAGCGCGGCCAGCGTCGCGCTGCTGCTCAACGGTCAGATTCAACTAGCGGTCAGCGAAATCACCGCCATACCAACGGCAGTCGCCGCTGGCTTTCCGGTCGAAGTCGTCACCTCGCTTGCCACCGACTACCGTTCCCCGCAGGGGGACGCGTTCTCGGTGGTGGTCGCCGGGGACAGCCCGGTCCAATCATTCGCCGATCTGCAGGGCCGGACCGTGGCCGTCAACGGTTTGCGTAGTTTCTTCGACCTGACCGTCTTGGAGTCCGTGCGCCGATCCGGCGGTGACCCCGAACTGGTCTCCGTGGTGGCCGTGCCGTTCGAGGATCAGGTCGCCGCGCTTCGTCAGGGCCGCGTCGACGCGGTCAGCACCCTCGAACCGTTCGCAGGCCAGTTGTTGCGCAGCGGTTTCCGGTCGATCGGCAACCCCGCGGCCACGGCGCTGGGACCCCGCAGTGTAGCCACGGTGCTGATGGGCGCCAAGGAGTTCATCGACCGCAACCCGGATGTGATGCACCGCTTCATCCTGGCACTCCAGGAGGCCACTGCGTACGCCAACGCCCATCCGGACGAGGTCCGCCGGACCATCAGCCAAACGACCGGGGCACCCCCGGAGGCCGTCGCCGCACTCCCCGTACCGTGGTTCATCACGGGGATCGAGCGCCGAGCCGCCGAGCTGACCACCCGGCTCATGGTCGAATACGGGCGCATCGAAAGCGCACCTGCGGTCGACGATTTCACCTGGCCGGAGTCGCCGGATGCCACCGACATCGCGACACCACCGCGCGATCTGCAGGTGACGGGGTGATGGGGGTGAAGTTCTCCCTTCTGCCGATCCTCACCACCGCCGGGCTGCTGGCAGCCTGGGAGGCGCTGTCGATCAGTGGAGTCTTTCCGCCTGAACTGCCGCCTGTCTCGGCAGTCGCGGCTTGGCTTCTCGCCGCCCTGGCCACCACGGAGCTGTGGACCGCGGTGGGGTTCACGCTGATGCACTGGTTCGTGGCGCTCGCCATCGGATTCGGGGCGGGTGCCGCCATCGGCGTCGTCATGGCATCCATCCCCTCGGCCAACGAACTCCTGCTCGGCACCGTCGAGTTCTTCCGGCCGATCCCCGTCGTGGTGTATCTGCCGATCATGCTGCTGCTGTTCGGGGCCCGCTCCCAGGTCGTCATCATGCTCGCCGCGGTGGCCGCCACCTGGCCGATACTGTTGCAGACTCTCTACGGGGTCAACGCCGTCGATTCGGTCACCCGCGACACCGCACGCGTATATGGGCTGACAGCCCGCCAACGACTGATGTGGGTGACGGCGCCCAGCGTACTGCCCTACTGGGGGACGGGCCTGCGTATCGCCTCGTCCATCACGCTGCTCGCCGCCATCGCCGTGGAGCTGATCGGAGCGATCCCCGGGCTGGGAAACACGCTGAACGCCTACGCGGCCAACGGTGTCTACCCGGCAACCTACGGCGTGATCGTACTGACCGGCCTACTGGGCGTATCGCTGAACAAAGTGTTCGAAATGCTGGAACACCGCGTGCTCCGGTGGCACCCGTCGCATCGGGTGGTGGCCGTATGAGGAACGACACCGTGAAAAGGGTCGGTATACGTCTCCTGCTTCCGCTTGTAATCGTGACGACATGGTGGGTGACGTCGGCGGGCAGCACGTCTCCGTTCTATCCGCCGCTAGCCGAGATACTCGAATCATTCCGGGACACCTGGATATTCAGCAGGGTGGGCACCGACGTGATTCCCAGTCTGCGGCGTCTGCTCGTCGCCCTGGTGCTGGCAACAGTGATCGGGGTGGCCGCCGGCATGGCACTCGGGCGTAGCCGCAGGTTGGCACAAGCGTTCAATCCGGCCATCCAGTTTGGCCGCTCCGTGCCCGGCACCGCGCTGGTACCGATCAGCGTCCTGCTGTTCGGAATCGGTGATGGCGCAAAGACCGTCGTGATCGGATTCGTCTGCGTCTTTCCCATACTGCTCAACACCATCGACGCGGTACGCGGTGTCGATCCGCAACTGGAGGACGTGGCAAGGACTTTCCGGCTGAGTCGCGCCCAACGTTTGATACACATCCTGTTGCCCGCTTCGGCACCGCAGATCATGGCAGGTGTGCGGACGGCATTGGGTATCGGCTTCATCATGATGGTGATCACCGAGCTCTACGCTGCCGCCAACGGCATCGGATTCGTCACCATGAGCGCCCGTAATGCCTTTGATGTTCCGCAGATGTGGGCGGGGACGGTGCTCCTCGGCCTGCTGGGGGTCACCCTCAGCACACTGTTCGTTCTCGCGGAAAGACACATCCTGCGATGGCACACCCGAATGACCGAAAAGGACCAATAATGCTGTCTGTCAAGAATATGCAACGAGTTTACGGCACCGGCGTCAGCGCGGTGGAAGCGGTGCGGGATCTCAGTCTGGAAGTGGACAACGGTGAGTTCGTCTGCATCGTTGGCCCTTCCGGCGCAGGCAAGACTACGCTGTTGAAGTGCCTCAGCGGTCTGCTGACCCCGACCAAAGGCACCGTCGCCCTCGACGGCGAGGTAGTCACGGAGCCGCCGAAGAAGATGGCCTCGGTGTTCCAGGATTACAGCCGCTCGCTGATGCCCTGGCTCACTGTGGAACGCAATGTAGGTCTGCCGTTGCGCAACAAGTTTCCCTCGGCGGGCGAGCGCAGGCGGCGCGTGGAACAGGCGCTGGAGGAGGTGGGGCTGAGCGGTTTCGGGCCGCGATATCCGTGGGAACTCTCCGGCGGCATGCAACAACGCGTGGCGATCGCCCGCGGCCTGGCCTACCAACCTGAGATCTTGCTACTCGATGAGCCTTTCGCGTCTGTCGACGCACAAACCCGTGCCGACCTGGAAGACCTGATCCAACAGGTCCATCTGACCACCGGCGTAACGATGCTGCTGGTCACCCATGACATCGACGAAGCGGTATACCTGGCCGACCGCGTCGTGGTCCTGTCGGCGCGACCCAGTGTGGTGCTGGAAACGGTGCGAGTCGACCTGCCGCGGCCCAGAACCCAGTTGATCACGAAGGGCCTTCCACAGTTCGCCGAGCTGCGGGCACAGGTCATGGGTTTGATCCGCGCCCGGGACCGCCGTACCGAGCCGACCGGAGGATAGAAGACAGTGAAGGTGACCGTGGCCGCCGTCATCGCCGCGGCGGCGCTGACCACATCATGTACCGCCAACCCGGGGCCGCGGCCCGCCGCGGCACCTGCCGCGTCAGTCGCGCCCGGCCACGTCACGGAGTTGGCGACGGGACTTCGCATGCCGTGGGGGCTGACCTTCCTGCCCGACTCCTCGGCTCTGGTGTCCAGTCGCGACACCGGTGAGATCCACCGCATCTCCCCCGACGGCCGGTCCGTCGATCTCGTCGGGGTGGTGGCCGACGTTCCGCAGACTGCGGAAGGCGGTCTGCTCGGCTTGGCCAGCTCACCGGACTTCGGCACAGACCGGACGGTGTTCGCTTATGTGTCCGGCGAGCCGAGCAATCGTGTGGTCCCGCTTCGGTTCGACGACGAGGTGTCAGCCTTCACCGTGGGAGCACCCATCATCGAGGGGATCGCGACCGACAACCGTCACCATGGTGGTCGCCTGACGTTCGACCAGGAGGGGAATCTGTGGGTCGGGACCGGTGACGCGTTCAACGGATCGTATGCGCAGGACCCGGCGTCACTGAATGGAAAGGTGCTGCGAGTTCGTCGCGACGGGTCACCGGCGGATGGCAATCCCTTTAATACAGCGGTGTTCTCGATAGGCCATCGGAACGTACAAGGTATCGCGTTCGGACCTGATGGGACCGTTTACGCATCGGAGTTCGGCCACCGCACGTGGGATGAGGTCAACGTCCTGCGCCCCGGCGGCAATTACGGCTGGCCGGTAGCCGAAGGTGCCGACAGCGCCTTCGGTGAAAAGCCCATGGTGACAGTTCATCCCGACGACGCATCGCCGTCGGGTCTGGCGTACGCCCACGGCTCGTTGTGGATGGCGGGCCTGCGTGGTCAACGGCTGTGGCAAATACCGGTGGGAGCGGGCGGGGTGGCCGGGGATCCCATCGCGCACTTCAACGGCCGGTGGGGACGGTTGCGCACCGTGGAACTCGCCCCCGACGGCTCGCTGTGGCTGTTGACGTCGAACTCTGACGAGGCGACGTGGGGGGGTACCGATCCCCGCCCGGGCGACGACCGGTTGCTGCGGGTCGTACTCGAGGAAGCCTGACCCGACTCCAGCCGCCTCAGACGGCAACCGACGCTGTGCCGCCATGCCCGAGACCACACAGCACCTGCGCTGAGAGTAGGCCCAGCGACACCGCGGTCGACGTGCACGACGCTCGATTGGAAGCGCCGAGCTTGGCTTGTGCGCTTTCCAGATGATGACCCGCGGTCCGCGTGCTGATGAACAGTTGCGCGGCAATCTGACCGTTGGTCAGGCCACACACCGCCAAAGTCAGCGCATCCAGCTCACGTGGGGTGATTCCCATCGGCAGGGGTGCACGCGTGACCAGCAGGACGCCGCCGAGACTGTCGCCGTGGTAGCGCGGTGTCGTCGGGATCCTCCTCGCGTGTAACCAGGACTCACCGTCGTGGTGGCGCAACACCTCAGGACGGAGCACCGCCGAAGCCGCACAGAACGCCATGGTGAGCTCGCTGACCAAAGCTGGGTCCAAGGCCGCGCCGAACCCGTCACCGCGGCGCAACAGGTGCGCGCGTCCATGATCGTCAATACCCCAGGCCTGGGCATCGGGGGCAACCAGTTCTGCCACCATCCGGGGGCGCAAAGAGAAATCCAACTGTTCGGCGATCTGCGCGCGCAACGCATTGATCTCGCCAACGTCGTCATCGCTGGGATAGCGCGGGTCATCGCAGTTGACGTGAATCGCGCCCACGTAGGTGCCGTCGGTGGTGACCAGCCGGGCCGAGAGGCCCTCGTCGAACCCTGCAGGCCGGAACACGTTGTTGACCGAATAGCCGCTGCGGTACTGCGGGAAATCGCGCCAACGCAGCGCGCCGAGTCCGTGTACCCGCATCGCGTCGAAAAGGGGGTCATTGTCCACGAACCAGGTATTGAAATGGGTCATCACCTGTTCGGGATAGTCACGGTTGGCCACACCGATGTGCCGGCGCTGTATCGGATCCCACAGACAGATCGCCGATGCCGACGATTCTGCGCGGGCTGCCAACACGTCCAGCAGCTCGAGGGCGCGGGTCTCTATATCGGTGACACTGCCCAGCACCGCTCCGTAGATCCCGGCCATCGCACGCTTCCTCCGTCACCCCGTCAGGTCCGGCCATCATCAACAGCCCATGTTTCAGCGATGTTTCAACACGGCTGCGGTGGCGAAAACGGTTTCCGAGCCGATACTGAAATAGGAGATTCCTCCCATGGCGCGCTGTGCACTTCCCTTTTTACGCTGGGCGCCAATCCGACTCGTCACACCGTGCCGTTGCGGCCACCGACACCACAAGGGGCGACTGTCCATGAAACTTCGTTCTACCGTCGCGTTGATCGCGGCCACCACGATGCTGACGGCCGGATGTGGCAGCCGCGCCGGCGACGAAGGCGCGGCCGCGGCGCGGGAAAGCTGTGTCGACACCTCCGGGGACACCATCAAGGTCGGCGCCATCAACTCCCTCTCCGGCGGACTGGCCGTCAGCGAGTCGGTGATCCGCGACGCGATCACCCTGGGCGTCGAGCAGGTCAACGCCTCCGGCGGCGTCCTGGGCAAGCAGCTCCAGCTGATCGGCGAGGACGGCGCGTCGGAGCCGACCATCTTCGCCGAGAAGGCGCAGAAGCTGGTCCAGTCCGACTGTGTCGCCGTGGTTTTCGGCGGCTACACATCCGCCAGCCGCAAAGCGATGCTGCCCGTCTTCGAGGACAACGACGCGCTGCTCTATTACGGCCAGCAGTACGAGGGGCTGGAGAGCTCGCCGAACATCTTCTACACGGGCGCGACCACCAACCAGCAGATCATCCCGTCGCTGGACTATCTCAAAGAGCAAGGGGTGAAGTCGCTGTACCTGGTCGGCAGCGACTACGTGTTCCCGCGCACCTCGAACGCGATCGTCAAGGCCTACGCACAGGCCAACGGCATCGAGATCAAGGGCGAGGACTACACCCCGCTGGGCAGCACCGACTTCTCCACCATCGTCAACAAGATCCGCAGCGCCGACGCCGACGCGGTGTTCAACGTCGTGGTCGGCGACTCCCTCAACGCATTCTTCCGGGAGTACCGCAGTGCGGGACTGACCGCCGAAGCGATGCCGGTGATGTCGATGTGTGTCGGCGAAGAGGAAGTGCGCAGCATCGGCGCACCGACGCTGGTGAACCAGCTGTCGTCGTGGAACTACTACCAGACGCTGGACTCGCCTGCGAACAAGAAGTTCGTCGAGGACTTCAAGGCGCGCTTCGGCGCCGACCGGGTCACCTCCGACCCGATGGAATCGGCCTACGCCGCGGTGATGCTGTGGAAAGCGACTGTGGAGAAGGCGAATTCGTTCGCCGTGCCGGACATCCAGGAAGCAGCCAACGGCGTCACCGTCGACGTGCCGGAGGGCACCATGACCGTGGACGGCGAGAACCACCATGTCACCAAGACCGCCCGGATCGGCCGCGTCGCCGAGGACGGCCTCATCTACCAGGTGTGGGAGTCCCCGGCGCCCATCGAGCCCGACCCCTACCTGAAGAACTACCCCTGGGCCGCCGGGATCACAGGCTGACGCCATGCATCTGACACCCAAGGACGAGGACCGGCTGCTGCTGTTCCTGGCCGCCGAGCTGGCGCGCAAACACCGCTCGGCGGGCCTGGCCCTCAGCTACGCCGAGGCGCGGGCGTTGATCGCCGACGAGGTGGTGGAGGCCGCGCGCGCGGGCGCGAGCGTCGCCGAAGCCGCCGCCCACGGCGCCTCGGTGCTCACCGACGACGACGTGCTGCCGGGTGTGCCGACCCTGCTGGGTTCGGTTCAGGTCGAGGCGTTCTTCGAGGACGGCCAGAAGCTGGTGACCGTGCACGACGCGATCGGGCCGGGCAGCGGAGCAGCACCGCAGCCCGACGTCATCCCCGGCGAGGTACTGCCGTGCGACGGCGAGCTGGAACTCAACGCCGGCCGCGCCGGGACGACGGTGGTGGTCGACAACACCGGTGACCGCCCGATTCAGGTCGGTTCACACTTCCACTTCTTCGAGGTGAACCGCGCACTTCGTTTCGACCGGGCCTCGGCGTTCGGCATGCGCCTGGACATTGCTTCCGGCACCGCGGTGCGCTTCGAACCCGGTGAACAACAGGAGGTCTCGTTGACCAGCTACGGTGGTGAGCGCACCGTGATCGGCCAGAACGACGTCACCAACGCCGACACCACCGGAACCGCCGGCCCCGAGTTGATGGCCCGCATGCACGAACTCGGGTTCCTCGACGCCCCGAGGAGCAGCTGACATGGGCCACCGCATCTCCCGCCGCCACTACGCCGAGCTCTACGGCCCCACCACCGGCGACCGGGTCCGGCTCGCCGACACCGAACTGCTTGCCAAGGTCGAACACGACGCCACCGTCTACGGCGACGAGTCGGTGTTCGGCGGCGGCAAGACCATGCGCGAGGGCATGGGAGTACATGGGGACATCACCAACGGCCAAGAGTCCAACTGCGCAGGCGCGCTGGACTTCGTGATCACCAACGTGCTGATCATCGACGCGGTGCTCGGAATCCGTAAGGCCGACATCGGGATCCGCGACGGACGGATCGCCGGGATCGGCAAGTCTGGCAATCCCCGCACCATGGACGGCGTCGACCCGGAGCTGATCATCGGCGCCGGCACCGACATCCGCGCCGGCGAGGGCATGATCGCCACGGCGGGCGGCATCGACGTGCACGTGCACTTCGACAGCGCCGGACTGGTCGAGGAGGCGATCTCCAGCGGCATCACCACGATGATCGGCGGCGGCCTGGGTCCCGTGACCGTCGGCATCACCTCCTCAGGCCCCAACAATCTGGCCCGGATGCTGCGCGCCGCAGAGGGATTCCCGATGAACTTCGGGTTCATCGCCAACGGCAGCGCCTCCAGCACCGCACCGCTGATCGAGCAGGGCCTGGCCGGGGCGATCGGCTACAAGATCCACGAAGACTGGGGCGCCACCCCGGCCGCGATCCGCGCGTCGCTCGACGCCGGTGACGAACTGGACCTGCAGGTGCAGATCCACACCGACACCCTCAACGAGTCCGGGTTCTTCGAGGACACGATGCGGGCGATCGGCGGCCGGCCGATCCACACCTACCACGCCGAGGGTGCCGGCGGCGGCCACGCCCCCGACATCATGCGCGTCGTCGGCGAACCGTACTGCCTTCCGTCGTCGACCAATCCGACCAACCCGTACACGCTCAACACCTTCGACGAACACCTCGACATGGTGATGGTGTGCCACCACCTCAACCCGCGCATCCCCGAGGACGTCGCGTTCGCCGAGTCGCGGATCCGCCGGGAGACCATCGCCGCCGAGGACGTGCTGCACGACCTCGGTGCGATCTCGGCGATGGGATCGGACTCGCAGGGCATGGGACGCATCGGCGAAACCATCGCCAGGACATGGCAGCTCGCCTCGCACATGCGCGCCACCCGGGGTGCGCTGCCCGGCGACGAGGGCACCGGTGCCGACAACGCCCGGATCCTGCGCTATGTCGCCAAGCTGACCATCAACCCGGCGCGGCTGTTCGGCATCGACCACGAGGTCGGATCACTGGAACCGGGCAAGCTGGCCGACATCGTGCTGTGGGAGCCGAAGTTCTTCGGCATCAGGCCCGAGGTCGTGTTCAAGGGCGGCTTCCCGGCGTGGTCGGTGATGGGCGAGGCCAACGCATCGCTGATGACGTGCGAGCCGCTGCGGTACCGCCCACAGTGGGCGGCGTTCGGCCGCACTCCGGCCGACGTGTCGGTGAACTTCGTCGCCGGCGCAGCGCTCGACGCGGGCCTGGGGCAGCAGCTGGGCCTGGACACCCGACTGGTCGCGTGCCGAGGAGCGCGGGCCCTGACCAAAGCCGATCTGCTGCACAACGACTACCTGCCCGACATCACGATCGAACCCGACACCTACCGCGTCACCGTCGACGGTCAGCCGTGCGTGAGCACGCCGATGACCCGGGTTCCGCTGGGCCGCAGGTACACGCTGAAATAGTCAGGAGGACACCATGAATGGTCCAGTGCGGGTCGGCATCGGCGGACCGGTCGGATCGGGCAAGACCCGTCTCGTCGAGACCCTGGTGCCACGGTTGTCCGGCGCCGGGTTCAGCGTCGCCGTCATCACCAACGACCTGGTGACCGACGAGGACGCGCAACGAGTCCGGCGCAGCGGGGTCATCGATCCGGCGCGGGTGCTCGCCGTGGAGACCGGCGCGTGCCCGCACACCGCGATCCGCGAGGACCCGTCGGCGAACCTCGCCGCGGCCGACCGGCTGAGCCGGCAGTTCCCCGATCTCGACGTGATCCTCATCGAGTCGGGGGGTGACAATCTCGCTGCCACGTTCACGTCAGACCTGGTGGACTTCTGGATCTTCGTGATCGACACCTCCGCCGGCGATGACATCCCCCGTAAGAAGGGCATCGGTCTGCTGCAGGCAGATCTTCTGGTGGTCAACAAGATCGACCTCGCGCCCCTGGTCGGCGCGGACCTCGCCATGATGCGGCGCGACTGCGCCGCCGCGCGGCCGGTGAAGCCGACCGTGTTCACCGATCTGAGGTCCGGTCACGGCCTGCCCGAGCTCACGGAACGGCTGATCGACGGGGCGATGCTCAGCGTCGGCGTCCCGTGACGGCGCCGACGATCCGGCCCGGTGAACTCGGCATCGAGGTCGTCGCCGATGCGTCCGGACGCACCAGGGCCGCCTCACTGCGTCAGCGCTACCCCCAGCGCGTCACCATGCCGCTGCACTGCGACCCCGTCCACCCCGGAGCGGCCACGCTGTGCGTGCAGAGCCCCAGCGGTGGCACCTTCTCCGACGACGAGCTACGCACCGTCGTGCGCTGCCGCAGCGGCAGCCACCTGCACCTGACCACGCAGGCCGCCACACAGGTGTTCGCCGGCGACGGGGGCGGCGCCCGGCACCACCTGGAGTTCACCGTGCACTCCGGTGCGGTGCTGCAGTACTACCCGGGAACGGTGATCCCACACACCGATTCGACTTTCACCCAGACGATCGAGATCGACGTGGAGCCCGGTGGCCGCTATCTCGGTTGGGAGGCCGTCGCGGCCGGACGCATCGCCCACGGGGAGCGTTACGGCTACCGCGCCTACGACAGTGCGGTCGTCGCGCGGGTGTCCGGCCATGCCGTCGCCAGGGACCGTCAGGTCATCCGCCCCGGAAGCGACGCCATGTCCCTGCTGGAGGGCGACTATCTGGCGACGCTCCTGGTGGTTGCGCCGGGCCGGGACGTCGAATCGCTGGTGGCACGGTTGCGCACGGCGCTCGACGGCACAGAAGACTGCCGGGGTGGCGCCGGCCGACTACCCGGCGCGGCAGGCGCTTTCGTCCGGCTGGTCGCACAGCGGGCCCCGGACCTGCATCGCGCACGGCAGGAGCTGTTCGCGGCCGCGCGTGCCGAACTGCTCTCGGAGAGAGACGAATGATGAAGGCAGAGAACATTCTCGGCGACATCTCCGAGCCGAGATTCGCCGGGCTTGCGCGCCACCACGTGGACATCGGCTGGGGCGACGCGACGAAACACCGCCAGGTGGTGACCACCGACACCGGACTGGTCGTGCAGCTCACGCTGCCGCGGGGCACGTTCCTGCGGGCGGGCGCGGTGATCGCCGCCGACGGCGCCGCGGTGGTGGTGGTCCGGCGTCCCGCCGAGGACGCCATCGCGGTCCGCTTCGAGGACAACGACGGGGCGGCCGGCGCCCGCCGGATGCTGCTGCTCGGCTATCTCCTCGGCAACCAGCACGCCCCGATCGACGTCGACGAGCACACCGTGGCCGCCCCGCTGTTCACCAGTGCGCACGCCGCCCGGGAGCTGCTCGCCGAGCTCGGCGTCGTCGGCGACGTCACCTCCGTCGCCCTTGCCTGCGACGGTTGGTCCCGCACCTCCTCGGACGCCCATGCCGGCCACCGTCACTGACCCCGATATCGCGCTCGCATTGTGGATGCAGCTGCACGACAGCGCTTTCCCGACCGGACGCATGGTGCACAGCCAGGGCCTCGAGCAGTGGCTCGCCGAACGTCCCGATGCCGGTCACGACGCCGTCGGAGCCGCCGTCCTGGCGTACCTGGCGAACAGCTACGCGCCGCTGGACGCCACCATCGGTGCGGCCGCCTGGCGCGCGGGCACCGACGACCGAACCCTGCGCGAACTCGACGGGCTCCTGGCGACCTACAAGCTGTTCGACAACGCCCGGATCTCGTCGGAGTCCGCGGGCCGCCAGCTCGCGACGGTGTCCCGGCAGACCGGGCTCGCCGCCGACGACCGATACCTGGACGCGGTGATCGACGGCCTCACGCCCGGCCACTGCGCGGTGGTCGAAGGCGCACTGCAGGCCAGCCTCGGCATCCCGGTGCGCGTCGCCGTGCTGGGCTCAATGCGTTCGATGATGGCGTCGATGCTCAGCGCCGCGATCCGGCTCGGTCGCCTCGGGCCGCTGCACAGCCAGCGGATCCAGGCCCGCAGCGTGCCGTGTCTGGTCGACCTCGCGCGCCAGGCGTGCGAGCGCGATCTCGACGACATGTGGAGCGTGGCCCCCACCCTGGAGATCAGCGGGATGCGCCACGAGACCCGCACGTCCCGCCTGTTCACCACATGAGCGCGCGGCCGGTGACCTCGGGCTGGTCCGGTCCCACGTAGGCTTCGAGGTCGTGACGGTGCAACGGCTTCAGCCCTACGCGGTGACGGTCTTCGCCGAGATGTCGGCGCTTGCCGCGCGTGTCGGCGCGGTCAACCTCGGTCAGGGATTCCCGGACGAGGACGGTCCGCCGGCCATGCTCAAAGCGGCCGAGAACGCGATCGCCGAGGGCGTCAATCAGTACCCGCCCGGCCTTGGCGTCGCGTCTCTTCGCCAGGCCATCGCCGACCAGCGCAGACGCCGCTACGGCACGGTCTACGACCCGGACACCGAGGTGCTCGTCACCGTGGGCGCCACGGAGGCCATCGCGGCGTCGGTGCTCGGTCTCGTCGAGCCGGGCTCCGAAGTGCTGCTGATCGAACCGTTCTACGACTCCTACTCCCCCGTCATCGCGATGGCCGGCTGTCACCGGCGCGCGGTCCCGATGCGCCGCGACGGTCTGGGCTTCGCGATCGACATCGAGGGCCTGCGGGCCGCGGTGACCCCGAAGACCCGTGCGGTGATCGTCAACTCACCGCACAACCCGACCGGCGCGGTGGCCACCGACAACGAGCTGCGCGCGCTGGCCGAGCTCGCCGTCGCGGCCGACCTGCTGGTGATCACCGACGAGGTCTACGAACACCTCGTCTTCGACGGCAGACAGCACCGGCCGCTGGCCAATTATCCGGGGATGGCCGAGCGGACCATCACCATCTCCAGCGCGGGCAAGATGTTCAACGCGACCGGCTGGAAGATCGGATGGGCCTGCGGGCCAGCCGATCTCATCGCCGGCGTGCGCGCAGCAAAGCAGTACCTCAGCTATGTCGGCGGTGCGCCCTTCCAGCCGGCGGTGGCGCAGGCGCTGGCCACCGAGGACGCGTGGGTCGACGCCCTGTGCGTGACGTTCCAGGCCCGCCGTGACCGGCTGGGGTCGGCGCTGAGCGACCTCGGGTTCGAGGTGCACGACAGCCACGGAACGTATTTTCTGTGCGTGGACCCGCGGCCGCTGGGATATCCCGACAGCACGGCGTTCTGCGCGGACCTGCCCGAGAAGGTCGGGGTGGCCGCGATCCCGATGTCGGCGTTCTGCGATCCCGCCGCTGCCCATGCCGAGGAGTGGAAACACCTGGTGCGCTTCGCATTCTGCAAACGCGACGCCACCCTCGAGGAAGCGATCCGGCGGCTGCGGACCCTAGAGCGCCGCGGCTAGCTCCCAGAGTTCCTCGTCTGGCCGGGTCCGGTCCAGCGCGCTGAGCACCACCTCGGTGGCGCCCGCGTCCCGGTAGCGCGCCACCGTGCGACCGATGGACTCCGCGTCGCCGAGTGCGGCCAGATCGGCGAGACTGTCCACGCCTTCTCGGGCGATCACCTTCTGGTACGACGGGATCGTCGCATAGAAGCTCAACTGCTCTTCGGCCAGCGCACGCGCTGCGGCCAGATCACCACCCAGATGCACCGGGACGAACGCGATGACCCGGGGCGCAGGTCTGCCGGCCTCGGCCGCCGCCTGCGTGATCGTCGGGGTGATGAACTCCTCGATCGTCCTGGGACCGGCCAGATACGGCAGAGTGCCGTCGGCGAGTTCGCCGCTGACCCGCAGCGCCCGGGGCCCCATCGCGGCCACGTACACCGGCACCGGGGTGCCACCGGCGAGCGTCACCGGCCACGTCGGGGCCGCGGTGAACTCCGCGCCGTGATGATCGGCGACCCCGGTGTCGAACACCGACCGCAACACGGTCAGGTACTCGCGCAGCCGGGCGATGGTGTTGGGCCACGAGGTCCCGTACGAGATCCGTTCGGGCTCGTGCGCGCCGAGGCCCAGTCCCAGGCTGAAGTTGCCGTGCGTGGCCGCCTGTGCGGTCTGAGCCTGCGCGGCCAGGGTGAGCGGGTGCCGGGGATTGAACGGCACCGCTGCGGTTCCGGTGCCCAGGCCCGGGACCGCAGCGCCGATCAACCCCGCCAGCGAAATCGCGTCGTGATCGAACTGCTGGGCCACCCAGACCTGCCGGACGCCCCGCCGGTGGGCACGGCGGGCCTGGTCGATGTAGTCGTCGACGGCGTTCTGCGCCTGCGCGTTCCCGAACAGTACGATCCCTGCGGCCATACGGCGACCAACGGACCGCTCGCGCACGGTATTCCGCCGACCGGTGATCGACTCGGCGCGATCCGAAGGGTTGCTCCACGATGTGCGCAGCGGTAGAAGGGTTCGCGCACAGCCCTATTGCGCGGCCAGTACCCGCAGGCGGAGATTTTCCAGCGCGACGTCGAGCACCATCTTCCTGGCCCGTTTGACGAGGAACCTCGGAAACGGGGCGGCCAGGTCGAGGAGGAGGTCGAAACGAACCCGGGTCCGGCCCTCCCCCACCGCGGTGAGGTTGTACTCGCCGTGCTGACAGCGCTGCCGCGAGGTGCGTTCGGCGTCCCACACCACCCAACGGTCGCCCCAGTGGTACTCCAGCAGTTCGTGGTCGGTCAGACCCATGATCGATACGGTGGTCCTGACGTGGTGCGGCCGGCCGTCGGGATGGCGGTCCACCACCTCGGCGTCCTTGTGCAGAGACGACCACGAGGACACCGCCTCGATGTCGGCGAGGGCTTCCAGAATCGCCTCTGGTGGGGCCTCGATCACCACTTCGCTGGACGCTCGCACCGCCATGTGGCAAATGTTAGCCAGGCGATGGGCCTCGCGCAGAGGAACTCGTAGCTAATTTCCCTTGACTTTGAGCACCTGCTTGCGCAACCCGTCGGTGGCGGTTTCCACGCCGCCCTTCATCGTGCGCTTGATGATGAAGCCCGGCAACGGGACCGACAGGTCGATCTCGATGTCGAACCTCACCCGGGTCTTGTCACCGTCCGGGGTGAGGCGGTAGCCGGCGTCCTGGGCCTTGAGCTGCGTCGCCGAGACCAATGTCCACCTGACTTCGTTGTCGCCCCACGCGTATTCGATGACCTGCTCATCGGTGAGGCCCGCAGCCTTGACGGTCATCTTGACCTGCTTGGGCCTGCCGTCGGCAAAGCGCTCCAGGATCTCCGCCCTCTGATACTGCGGCGACCAGCTCGGCGTCGCCTCGACGTCAGCGATGACGTCGAGGATCTGCTCGGGAGTTGCCTCGATCACGACCTCGCGGGAATCCTTGGTTGCCATGGCGAGACCATAGACCACGGCCCTCGTCATTCGGATCGAGATCGCCGCAGCGGCGACGTACGCTCACCTCGTGGGCGACGTTCCCGGCGGGGCAGTGGATCCCTCGATTCCCCCCAGCGGCACCGGTTGTGTGGAGTGCGACGCCGTCGGCGGTTGGTGGGTGCATCTGCGGCGCTGCGCGGCCTGCGGCCACATCGGCTGTTGCGACGACTCCCCGGCCAGGCACGCGACGGCGCACTGGCGCACCACCGGGCATCCGATCATCCGGTCGTTCGAACCCGGCGAGGACTGGTTCTGGAACTTCGACAGCGACACGTACTACGACGGACCCGAACTGGCTCCGCCGCAGAGCAGACCGGCCGAGCAGACGGCACCGGGCCCGCGCGGACGGGTGCCCGCAGACTGGGTCGCCCGATTGCAGGCCCGCGGCGGCTGAATGAACCCCCGTCGGCGGGGGTAACCCAGCGCCGTGACCAAAGACAAGCCGAAGACCGCCCAGACCGATGCAGGCTCCGCGCACGCAGACGACGACGTGATCAGCGATCCGTCCAAAGGCGACGAGGATCGAGTGGACTGGGCCGACGAAGGCGGTGCCACGGAGAGCGGCCCGGCCACCTGACTCGTCGGGCTGTCCCCGGGTGCGCGAGAAGGCGCCGGGCCGAACGCCATTCCTCCGTTCGGGCACCTGGTACACCCGGAAGCGGCACCTCCGACTGCACCGAAGTTCCGCACATCGTTCCGTAGGGGCTCAACACCCTATTAGCGTGGAACGGGCGACGATGTCGGCGACACCGGGGGGTATTTGTGCGAGTCCATCACCTCAACTGCGGGACCATACGACCCCCGGGCGTCGGCACGATGGTGTGCCACGTCCTGCTCGTCGAGTCCGACGCCGGGCTGGTCCTGGTCGACACCGGATTCGGAATCCCCGACTGTGACGATCCCGGGCGCTTCGGACACATCCGGCGTCGGCTGATCCGGCCGAAGTTCGACCACGACGAAACCGCGGTCAGACAGATCGAGAGACTCGGGTTCCGCCGCTCCGATGTTCGCCACATCGTGGTCACCCACTTCGACGCCGACCACATCGGTGGGCTCGCAGACTTCCCCGACGCGCAAGTGCATGTCACCGCCGCAGAAGCGCACGGGGCGATGCGCTCGCGCGAGATTCCGAACCGGATCCGCTTCCGGCCCCCGCAGTGGGCGCACGGGCCGAAGATCGTCGAGCACGGCGTCGACGGCGAGGCCTGGCGCGGCTTCGCCGCCGCGAAGGAACTCAGCGCGATCGGGCCGGGCTTCGTGCTGGTTTCGCTGCCGGGCCACACCGACGGCCATGCCTGCGTCGCCGTCGACGCCGGGCATCGCTGGGTGTTGCACGGCGGCGACTCGTTCTACCACCCCGGAACCCTCGCGGGCACACCGCCGGTGCCCACGTTCACCGCGCTGCTGGAGAAGCTCGTCGCCTCCGACCGGGCGAAGGTCCGGCAGAACCACATCCGCCTCGCCGAGCTCTACCGGGACGGGCACCCCGACCTCTTCATGCTGTGCTCGCATGATCCTGAGCTCTACGAGCAGGCCCGAGCCACCGCCACGCCCTGACGGCCTTGCCCCCGCCCCGCCCGACGGGTCAGTGACCGGGCGGGCTCAGCAGCGCGATCGACGCGTCGACGGCCTCGTCGGTGACGTCACTCATCCGGCCGCCTTCCTCCACGGTGATGGCCGTCAGTTCGCGCAGCCCACCGAGCAGCATGATGATGCGCCGGCGCGAGACGGGACCCACACCGGCGGCCCGGAACTCGTCGGTCGCGCCGAGCGCCCCGACCATGTCGATGAAGTGCTCCATGGCGTCGCGCTGCAGGCCCCGCGCGGCAGCGCCGAGCGACGGCACGTCGCGGATCCAGCTCAGCATCAGGGCCGAACGCGCTTCCCCCGACGAGATCCAGGCCTCGATCGCCTGCCGCACCTGTTTCTGCCACGGCGCGCTGGGATCGACGGCCTCGGAGATCTGCCGGATCTGGTCGGCGTTGGCGTCGGAGAGCAGGGCGACGAAACACGCCTCCCGGCTGTCGAAATGCTCGTAGAAGGTCCGGCGCGAGGTCCTGGCCCTGCGCACGATGCCGGCGACCGTCGTCTTGGCGTAGCCGTCTTCGGCGATGGAGGCCTCCAGCGCATCGAGCAGCCGTTGGCGGAAGTCGGTCATGGCAGCGGGATGCCCAGGCGCTCAGCGGCAGTAACTGCGGGTGGCATGGTCCAGTGCCTGCCGGTACAGCGGGTCGAGCCCGCGCTGCGCAGCGACGGTCGCCTTGGCCTGGTCGAGTTCGGGACGGCAGGTCGGCGCGTGCAACTTGTCCCACTCGTCGGCCATCCGGGTGACCATCTCCCGGTTCAGCGCGTCGATGGCGCCCCGTGAGGATGTGAGATCGGGCACGTCCGCCGGGGCCGCGGCCGGGTCGAACTTCCACTGGGCCAGGCGGGTGTACTCGATCGCCACGGTGGCGTCGATCTGGTCGCGGAAGGCCGTGGCCACGTAGGCCGGATCGATCTGCAGCGCCGCGGCTTCCGAGGACACCGCGTCGAGTACCTGCGCTTCGCGCGCCGGGTCCTCGATGAGCCCACCGGTGTGGAACTTGTTGGCGGCGATCGGTTCGGCGACCTGGAGGCGGCGAGTCGCCGCATCCACCAGATCGACGAGGGTGGTGTGCGGCTGCGCCGCGGCGGCCGGTGCGAACAGGGAGAGCAGCATCGCCAGCGCGACGGCCAGAGCGGGAAGGCGCATCATCGGGAACATCATCCCCGGAGGGAACCCCGCGGCCAAGCCGGGGGTCTCGGTGGCCAGGGCCGGGATCGAACCGGCGACCTTCCGCTTTTCAGGCGGACGCTCGTACCAACTGAGCTACCTGGCCGGACGGCACCAGCCACTCTGTTGTGAGTGCCTCGCCGTGATGGCGACCCTGACGGGACTCGAACCCGCGACCTCCGCCGTGACAGGGCGGCGCGCTAACCAACTGCGCCACAGGGCCTTACTGTGTTGCTCCTCCCACCGAAGTGGTCGTCGCGCGTACCCCCAACGGGATTCGAACCCGTGCTACCGCCGTGAAAGGGCGGCGTCCTAGGCCACTAGACGATGGGGGCCTATTCCGAATTCCTCCGGGGTACTCGCAACGCTCGTTCGTTGGGAGCTTCGATAGCTTAGGGTACGGACACCCAAATCCTCAAACGGGCTGCATGTCGTATCCTTTTCGGGGTCACACACCCATGACCGACGCCCCTATAGCTCAGTTGGTAGAGCTACGGACTTTTAATCCGCAGGTCCCAGGTTCGAGCCCTGGTGGGGGCACCAGTATTTCTCGCGGCTACCCACCGCCGGTCTACCCGGTGCTGTCACTTCCGCCCGAGGAACCACCGGCGCTGGACCCGTCGGCTCCGCGGCCGCCCTCGGCGCCGCCGCCACCCGCGACGCCCGGTCTCTTGACGCTGTCCCCGCCCCCATCCGCGGACCCG
>NZ_BCRS01000043.1 GCF_001552715.1 Mycolicibacterium vaccae NBRC 14118 = CIP 105934
GCGCCGGGGACGGCTGGCTGGTGTCGCGGTCGGGCAGCCTGGCCCGGCGCCGCGACTGCTTGGCCGCGCCGGGCATCGTCGGATGGACGGTGCGCCAGTCGCTGTGGCAACGCCGGGCCGGGGTCGCGACCCTGGTCGCCGCCACCGCGGCGGGGGTGAAGCGCTACGAGGTCGTCGACGTGCCTGCCGATTTCGCGTGGTCGATCGCCGCCGCGACCTCGCCGTGGCTCGGCGAGACGTCCTGGGCCCGCGGCTAGCAAGGGTCTCCGGTTGCGCGCCACCGAAGGCGGTTTACTGTCGCACCATGGCCATCGGCGGGATTCTGTTCGACATCGACGGCGTACTCGTGACGTCGTGGAAGCCGATCCCGGGTGCGGCCGAGACCCTGCAGACGTTGGCGGACAACCAGATCGCCTGCGCCTACCTGACCAACACGACCACCAGGACCCGCGCGCAGATCGCCGACCTGCTCACCGAGGCGGGCATGGCAGTGCGCTCCGACGAGGTGGTCACCGCCGCGGTGCTGACCGCCGACTACGTCCGTGACCGCTACCCGGACGCCCGGTGCTTCCTGGTCAACAGCGGCCAGATCGCCGAGGACATGCCCGGCATCGACATCGTCTACTCCGGGGAGTTCACCGGTCCCCGCGCCCCCGAGGCGCCCGACGTAGTGCTGCTCGGCGGCGCAGGCCCGGAATACAGTCACCTGACGCTGTCCTGGGTCTACGACTGGATGGCCCAGGGTGTGCCGGTGGTGGCGATGCACCGCAGCACCGCCTGGACCACCGCCGACGGCCTGCGCATCGACACCGGCATGTACCTGATCGGGATGGAGAAGGCCTCCGGCCGCAAGGCCACCGCCGTCGGCAAGCCGGCCCCTGAGGGGTTCCTGTCCGCGGCCGCCCGGCTGGGCGTGGACCCTGACGAGATGTACATGGTCGGCGACGACCTCGACAACGACGTGCTGGCCGGGCAGGTGGTCGGCATGACGGGCGTGCTGGTGCGCACCGGGAAGTTCCGTCAGGACACGCTGGACCGTTGGGCCGCAGACGAATTCGCCATGCAGCCGAACCACGTCATCGATTCGGTGGCCGACCTGCCCGCACTGCTGGAGCTGTAGATGCGGTTCGGGCTGACCACCGCGCTGCCGCGCGACGGTGCCGCGGCCCGGGAGTTCGCGCAGTCGGTCGAGGCGGCCGAGCTGTCCGCGACCACGGGCGCCGACCCGGAGACCCTGCTGGACTCGCCGTTCGTACTGCTGGGCACCCACGAACAGATGGCCGAGCAACTGGTGGCACGTCAGCGGGAGTACGGGATCGGCTACTGGACGGTATTCGACGAACTGCCGGGGCGGGACTCCGCGCTACCGGACGTCGCGCAGGTCATCGCGCTGCTGCGCTGAATCCGGGCTGGGAACTTCAACCGTTCGGGTGAGGATTTCCCGGTCGGGGCAGCGCTTGATGAGGACATGACCCGAAGCGGTGGGCACGCGGTGGTGCTCGGTGCCGGCATGGGCGGGCTGTTGACGGCCCGGGTGCTCACCGAGTTCTACGGCCGCGTGACCGTGCTGGAGCGTGACGCGCTCGACGACGCCGCGACACCGGGCCAGGGAGCGCCGCGCAGCCGGCAGCCGCACATGGTGCCCGCCCGCTGCGGGCAGATCGTCGAGGGTCTGTTCCCCGGCGTCACCGAGGAGATGGTGACCTCGGGGGCGCATCTGTGGGCCGAAGGAGAACTCTCCCGGCTGGACGCCCGCGTCGGCGGCCGCCGCGTGACCAGAACGGGGCATCTGCCCGCCCTGTCGGGGCCGGCGACCCTGTTCGCCGGCCGGCCGCTCGTCGAAAGGCTTGTGCGCGGGCGTGTCCGGGCACTGCCGGGGGTGGACATCCTCGACCGGCATGACGTGGATGCGCTGACGTGGTCGGGTCAGGTGATCACGGGGGTACGTGTCACTGACCGCGCCGGACGCGGAACGTGCGATCTCACCGCCGATCTCGTGATCGACGCCACCGGTCGCGCGTCACGGACCCCGGTGCTGCTCGAGCGCCTCGGTTACCGGCGTCCGGTCGAGGTGCGACTGACGGCGCACGCCAACTATGTGAGCATGCCGGTGCGGATCCCCGGAGGACTCCTGCACGAGCTGATGTTCATCGACATGTTCGCGCCGGACCGGCCGCTGGAGTTCATCATGGCACGGTGCGAGAACGACCGGTGGAACATGCTGATCGGAACAGTGGGCAGCGCCGCCTCGCCACCGGCAAGTGCCGCCGAGATGTTCAGCTGCGCCCAGCAGCTGATACCTCCGCACGCCGTCGAAGCGCTGCGGGTGGCCGAGCCGCTCGGTGATGTCGCGTTGCACCGCTTCCCGGCCAGTCTGTGGCGTCGCTACGACAGGCTGGACCGGTTGCCGGGCGGGCTTCTGGTCACCGGCGGAGCGGTCTGCAGCATCAGCCCGATCCACGGGCAGGGGATGACGGTCGCGGCACTCGGCGCCGTCACACTGCGAGACTGCCTGCGGCGTGGCCCGGAGCGGTTGCCGCCCCGGCAGTTCCACCGGGCCACCGCCAAGCGCATCAAGACCGCATGGCTGCGGGCTTATGGCATGAGCGCGAGCATCAGGCGCACCAGATCCGACTGCCGGTGGGTGTCGGTCTTCTGATAGGTGTGCTGCAGGTGCGTCTTGACAGTGGCCAGCGACAGCGACAGCTCGTCGGCGATGGCGGACAGCCCGAGCCCGCGGCCGACGCGCAGCGCCACTTCGGCTTCGGAATCGGTCAGCGAGAACACCCGGCGCAGAAGCTGTTTGGGAGGCTCCCGGCGGGCGTCCGGGTCGACGACCACGACCAGAGCGCTCGAATCGCCCTGGTCCGGCAGCGGTAACACGTGGACCACGAGCGGATGCGGTGAGCTGCTCCGCGGCACCCGCAGCGAGTCGCCGCTGCGGACACCGGTGCTGCGCGCGGCACAGGACACCGCGCGGCGCAACTCGGTGTCGGCCGCGGGCGCCGAGAGGCGCATGCGTCCCGAAGTGACGAGAACGTCTGTACCGCAACGTAACAACGACTCCGCTGCGGTATTCGTGTAGGCGACCGTCATGTCCGGGGCGATGACAGCTGCGGGCGCGGAGAACGCGTCAGCCGGGTGTTCGTGATGTCCGGCGCGGTCGCGCAGCTCGGTCACCGTGTGCTGCGTGCACAGTGCGCGCTGAAGCTGCGGGATGAACGCGTCGAGGACCTTGACGGTGTCGCAGCCGAACAGCTCGGCGCGCCGTGGACCGGCCACCGCGAACGACCACGGCCGCGGCGAGCCTGCCAGACGGACGAACAATCCGTCGTCGAGCCCGTATCGGCGGATCCAGTCGACGTGGAACTCAGAACGGGGCTTGAGCGCGACGAGTGCGGCCCCGCGGTGTGCCAGGCCCACGGCGCTGCCCTCCACCGCGGCCAGCACGTAGTCGAACTGCCGGTAGTAGTCGCGGTACGCGCGCATCGCCGCCTCGTCGAGGAAGTCACCGGTCCTCAGGACGCGCTGCGCGCCTTCGCCGCGGACCAGCCCCACGGCACCGGCACCGAACACGGCGCGTACCAGCGCCAGCGCCTCGTCCCACCGGTCGGGCTCCACCGCCGCGGCGTGCACAGCCGCCACCATTCGCGAGAACTCTTCGATTGTGACCATGGTTACCCCCACGCAACATGCGCCCCGGGGTGACGCTACTCGCTGAACTCCGCTTATCCAGGGTTCACTTGATCTGTCACGAAATCGGCAGGAACGACGGCGCCGGACCTACGCGGTTAACTCGCGCTGCAGGATCCGGATCGCTTCGATGCGGGCCTGCAGCTGCTCGCGGGTCGCAGCCGCCACCGGCGGGCCGCCGCAGCGGCGCCGCAACTCGTTGTGGATCCAGCCGTGCGGGCGGCCGGTGCGGTGGTGGGCCAGCGACACCAGCGTGTTCAGCTCGGCGCGCAGCTCGCGCAACTGGCCGTGGGTGGTCTTCGGGGCGACCACCCCGGCCTCCGAGCGTTTGGTGAGTTGCTCTTCCTGCCTGCGCCGCAACAGGTCTCGCATCGACGCCGCGTCGAGCAGGCCGGGGATGCCGAGATAGTCGGCCTCCTCGTCGCTACCCGCCGGGGTCGCCGTGCCGAACGAGGACCCGTCGAAGATGACCTGGTCGAGTTCGGCGTCGGCGCCGAGGTACTCGATCTTGTTCTCTTCCTCGCCCGGCTCGTCGCGCTTCTGCTCACGCAACTCGGCGTCGAGCGGGTCCTCCATCGGCTCGCGGTGCGGCTTGCCCAGCACGTGGTTGCGCTGCGCCTCCATCTCGCTGGCCAGAAGCAGCAGGTTGGGCACCGACGGCAGGAAGATGCTGGCGGTCTCGCCGGGCCGCCGCGACCGCACGAATCGGCCGATGGCCTGGGCGAAGAACAACGGCGTCGACGCGCTGGTCGCATAGACCCCGACCGCGAGTCGCGGCACGTCGACCCCCTCGGACACCATGCGCACCGCGACCAGCCACCGCGACGTGCCCGCCGAGTACTCCGAGATCCGGTCGGAGGCGCTCTTGTCGTCCGACAGCACCACCGTGGGCATTTCGCCGGTGATCTTGACGAGCAGGTCCGCGTAGGCGCGGGCGGTCGTCTGGTCGGTGGCGATGATCATGCCGCCGGCGTCGGGCACGTGCTGTCGCAGACCCTGCAGTCGCTTGTCCGCCGCCGCGATCACCGCGGGCATCCACTCGCCCTTCGGATCGAGTGCCGACTTCCAGGCGCGTGCCGTCTGCTCGGCGGTCAGCGGTTCGCCGAGCCTGGCGGCGTGCTCTTCGCCGGCGCTGTCACGCCAGCGGGCCTCGCCGGAGTAGGCCATGAACATCACCGGCCGCACCACACCGTCGGCGAGCGCGTCGCTGTAGCCGTAGATGTGGTCGGCCTTGGAGCGGGCGAAGCCGTCGGGCCCGGTCTCGTAGGTGACGAATGGGATCGCGCTGTCGTCGCTGCGGAATGGCGTCCCCGTCAGCGCCAGCCGGCGGGTCGCGTCGTCGAACGCCTCCCGGATCGCGTCGCCCCAGCTCTTGGCATCGCCGCCGTGGTGGATCTCGTCGAAGACCACCAGCGTCTTGCGGTTCTCGGTGCGCACCCGGTGCCTGCTCGGGTGGCTGGCGACCTGCGCGTAGGTCACGACGACGCCGTGGTACTCCGACGACGTCTGCGAGTTCGAGTTCGAGAACTTCGGGTCCAGCGCGATGCCGTGCCGGGCGGCGGCCTGCGCCCACTGGATCTTGAGGTGCTCGGTGGGCACCACGATGGTGATGGCCTCGACGGTGCGCTCGGCGAGCAGTTCGGCGACGATGCGCAGCGCGAAGGTCGTCTTGCCGGCGCCCGGGGTGGCCACGGCCAGGAAATCCCGGGGTTTGGCGGTCAGGTATTTCACCAGAGCCCGTCGCTGCCAGCTCCGCAACGACTGGGTGCTGGGCGCTGCATCAGCCCGCACCCACGACTCCTCCCAACCCGTTGTGCCGTCTCCGACGGCGAAACCCGTTGTGCCGTCTGCGACGGCGAACCGGAATGCAGTCTAGGCCAGGGGGTTCCGCGATCGCATATCCGCAGCGTGTCCGGGCGCGGCGTGTCCGGACGACTCGGTCACTCGACGAAATGGTTGTCGTTCTTGTCGAACCACTCGCGGCGTTCCTCGTCGGTCAGCTCACCCAGCTGCGCCAATCCTTCGAAGTAGTGCTCGCGGGGCGCGCCCGGGGCGAACAGGATCAGGATCGACGCCGGTTCGTCGGAGGTGTTCCCGAAGCCGTGGATGCCGCCCGGCGGCACGTAGAGGAAGTCCCCGGGGCTTCCGTCGACCCACTCGGTGCCGTTATAGAGCGACAGGCTGCCGGACAGCACGTAGAACGCCTCGGACATGCCGCGGTGGAAGTGCGGGCCGGGGCCGCCGCCGCGCGGCCCGATCTGCACGCGGTACAGGCCGTAGTCACCACCGGTGTCCTGCTGGTTGGCCAGATAGTGGTACTGGATGTGGCCGAACGCGTCGTAGTCCGCCGGCTCGTCGCCGCGTTTGAGCCACGCGCTGACCTCCGGGGTGTCGGCGGTGTAGCGCGGCGGGGGATAGGGCGGCACGACCAGCGACATGGCGTCAGTGTGCCCTGGTCAGTTGACCGGGAAGACCACCTTGGTCAACTCCTCCGAGATTTGCCACAGGCGGCGCTGCTGGTCGATGTCGTAAGACTGCGGGCTGGACGCGACGACGATGGGCGCGCCGCGCTGCTGGCCGATGCCGTCCGGTCCGTAGTATTGCCCGCCCAGGACGCTGGGATCGGTGGCCGCCCGCAACGTGGGCAGGGCGCCCCGGTCGGCGGTCTGGGCGAACAGCACGGGGGCGGCGGCCAGGAAGGCGCGCTCGACCGGCCGCGGCAGGTTGCGGGCCAGATCGGTGGTCGAGGTGCCGGGGTGCGCCGCGACGGCGATCGTCTTGCCGCGCGGGGCCAGCCGGCGCTGCAGTTCATAAGTGAACATGAGATTGGCCAGCTTGGACTGGGTGTAGGCGCCCATCCGGCTGTAGCTGCGTTCCCACTGCAGGTCGTCCCAGTGGATGGCGCCGCCCAGCTTGTGGCCGTTGCTGCTGACGGTGACGACGCGGGAACCGGGGACGTCGAGGACGGCGTCGAGCAGGAGGCCGGTGAACGCGAAGTGGCCGAGGTGGTTGGTGCCGAACTGCAGCTCGAAGCCGTCGGCGGTGGTGCCCTTGGGCGTCGTCATCACGCCGGCGTTGTTGATGAGCAGGTCGATGCGTTCGAAGCGGGTTTTCAGCGCGTCGGCGGCGGCGCGGATCGAGGACAGCGACGTCAGGTCCAGTTCCTGGACGTCGACGTCGCCGGTGATCTGTGCGGCGGCCCGGGCACCCTTGTCGGCGTTGCGCACCGCGATGACCACCTGCGCGCCCTTCGCCGCGAGCGCCTTGGCGGTCTCGAAGCCGAGGCCGGTGTTGGCGCCGGTGATGACGGCGGTGCGTCCGGTCTGGTCGGGGATGTCGGCGGTTGTCCAGTCGGTCATGGGGCGCTCCTGGGGCTCGTATAGTGGACAAACGGGGCAACCGCCCCGGTTGTCGACGACTATACGGAACGTGCGCCCCGCTTAGTGTTCGCCAGGAGGGAAACCGTGACCCGACCCCTGCGGGCTGACGCGGTGCGCAACCGGGCGCGGGTCCTCGAGGTCGCCTACGAGACGTTCGCCGCCGAAGGCCTGGCCGTCCCGATCGACGAGATCGCCCGGCGGGCCGGCGTCGGCGCCGGGACCGTCTACCGGCACTTCCCGACGAAAGAGGCGCTGATCGCCGCTGTCGCCGAGGACCGGGTGCGCCGCATCGTCGACCACGCGCAGACCCTGCTGACGGTCGAAGGGCCTGGCCGGGCGCTGTTCGTGTTCTTCCGGGACATGGTGCGCAGCGCCGCGGTCGACCACGGGCTGGTCGACGCCCTGGTGGGCCAGGGGCTGGATCTGGAGGCGGTCGCGCCGGGCGCCGAAGCGGCGTTCCTGGCGACGCTCGACGAACTCCTGACCGCCGCGCAGCAGGCCGGCACCGCCCGCGCCGACGTCGACGTGGCCGTCGTCAAGGCACTGCTGGTGGTGTGCAAGGTGCCGCAGGCCTTCGACGGCGACGTCACCGAGCGGGTCACGCAGGTGATCGAGGACGGGTTGAGGCCCTGACCAATCTTGCACTCGCCCAGGTCGAGTGCTAAGAATGCAGTTGGCACTCGCGACCAGTGAGTGCTAGGTCGGGCCGGTGAGGCCGGGGCCGCATCTGCGAGCACAGCCCTGGTCGTCCGTCGCGGGCATCGATTCCGACCGACAAGACGTGCATCCCCAATCCGGAGGAAACACTTCGCAATGGCCAAGACAATTGCGTATGACGAAGAGGCCCGCCGTGGCCTCGAGCGGGGCCTCAACGCCCTCGCAGACGCCGTAAAGGTGACGTTGGGCCCGAAGGGTCGCAACGTCGTGCTGGAGAAGAAGTGGGGCGCCCCCACGATCACCAACGATGGTGTGTCCATCGCCAAGGAGATCGAGCTGGAGGACCCGTACGAGAAGATCGGCGCTGAGCTGGTCAAAGAGGTCGCCAAGAAGACCGACGACGTCGCGGGCGACGGCACCACCACCGCCACCGTGCTCGCTCAGGCTCTGGTTCGCGAAGGCCTGCGCAACGTCGCAGCCGGCGCCAACCCGCTCGGCCTCAAGCGTGGCATCGAGAAGGCTGTCGAGGCTGTCACCCAGTCGCTGCTGAAGTCGGCCAAGGAGGTCGAGACCAAGGAGCAGATTTCTGCCACCGCGGCGATCTCCGCCGGCGACACCCAGATCGGCGAGCTCATCGCCGAGGCCATGGACAAGGTCGGCAACGAGGGTGTCATCACCGTCGAGGAGTCGAACACCTTCGGCCTGCAGCTCGAGCTCACCGAGGGTATGCGCTTCGACAAGGGCTACATCTCGGGTTACTTCGTGACCGACGCCGAGCGCCAGGAAGCCGTCCTGGAGGATCCCTACATCCTGCTGGTCAGCTCCAAGGTGTCGACCGTCAAGGATCTGCTCCCGCTGCTGGAGAAGGTCATCCAGGCCGGCAAGCCGCTGCTGATCATCGCCGAGGACGTCGAGGGCGAGGCCCTGTCCACGCTGGTGGTCAACAAGATCCGCGGCACCTTCAAGTCCGTCGCCGTCAAGGCTCCGGGCTTCGGTGACCGCCGCAAGGCGATGCTGCAGGACATGGCCATCCTCACCGGTGGTCAGGTCGTCAGCGAAGAGGTCGGGCTGTCCCTGGAGACCGCCGACGTCTCGCTGCTGGGCCAGGCCCGCAAGGTCGTCGTCACCAAGGACGAGACCACCATCGTCGAGGGCTCGGGCGATTCCGATGCCATCGCCGGCCGGGTGGCTCAGATCCGCGCCGAGATCGAGAACAGCGACTCCGACTACGACCGCGAGAAGCTGCAGGAGCGCCTGGCCAAGCTGGCCGGCGGTGTTGCGGTGATCAAGGCCGGAGCTGCCACCGAGGTGGAGCTCAAGGAGCGCAAGCACCGCATCGAGGACGCCGTCCGCAACGCGAAGGCTGCCGTCGAAGAGGGCATCGTCGCCGGTGGCGGCGTGGCTCTGCTGCAGTCGGCTCCTGCGCTGGACGACCTCGGCCTGACGGGCGACGAGGCCACCGGTGCCAACATCGTCCGCGTGGCGCTGTCGGCTCCGCTCAAGCAGATCGCCTTCAACGGCGGCCTGGAGCCCGGCGTCGTTGCCGAGAAGGTGTCCAACCTGCCCGCGGGTCACGGCCTCAACGCCGCGACCGGTGAGTACGAGGACCTGCTCAAGGCCGGCGTCGCCGACCCGGTGAAGGTCACCCGCTCGGCGCTGCAGAACGCGGCGTCCATCGCGGCTCTGTTCCTCACCACCGAGGCCGTCGTCGCCGACAAGCCGGAGAAGGCGTCCGCACCCGCGGGCGACCCGACCGGTGGCATGGGCGGTATGGACTTCTAAGTCCCTTACTGAAGAAGCCCGGGCTCGCCTAGCGAGCCCGGGCTTTTTCGTTGTCCCCACTGTGGGTGTTATGCACAGGTTCGGCCCGAAACGCGTGCAGGAGGCCCACATTCGTCGGTTGCTGTGGCGACGGTGGCCGCATGGAACCTTTTCTCGGCAGCGTCGCGGTCCGCGACGGTCGTCTGACCCGTCGCGCGCTGGCCCGCGACCACATGGTCATCTACCGCGGGGTCTACCTCCCGCGCGACGTCGAGCTCACCGCGCGCGTGCGCGCCGAGGCGGCATGGCTTGCCACCGGAGCGCCGTTGTGCGGCGTGTCAGCGGCGGCGGTGTTCGGCACCAGGTGGCTCGACGCTGACGCGCCCGCCGACATCCTGCGCGGCGACCGGCATGCCCCGCCGGGTATCGCCGTCCACACCTGGGACGTCCCGCCCGAAGAGCTGTGTCTGATCGGGGGCGTGGATGCGACGACGCCGGCGCGCACGGCATTCGACCTCGGGCGGACACTCCCGGAAGAGCTCGCGATCCCCACCGTCGACGCGCTGTTGAACGCCACCCGCGTACCCGTCGGCGACGTCGTGGCGGTGGCCCGGGCCCACCCGGGGGCGCGTGGTTCGGCGAGACTGCGACGAGTGCTCGCCCTGGTCGACGGTGGCGCCGAGTCGCCTCAGGAGACCAGACTGCGCCTGATCCTGGTCCACGGTGGGCTTCCTCGGCCGCAGACCCAGATCGCGTTCCGCGGGCTTCGGGTACGGGTCGACATGGGCTGGCGCCGATGGAAGGTCGCCCTCGAGTACGACGGCATCCAGCACTGGGCCGATCGGCGGCAGAGAGCGTGGGACATCGACCGCTTGGCGCTGCTCGAAGAGGCAGGCTGGCGGGTGATCCGGGTGAGCGCCGCCATGCTCGAGCGCCCGCAGGTGATCGTCGAGCGCGTCCGCGCGAAGCTGCGCGCAGCCGGCTGTCCGGCGTGACGCGACTGTGGGGCTTGTGCACGCATTTCGCCCGATTTCCGTGCACAACACCCACATTCGGGCCGCGGTGTCAGAGTGTGTGCAGCGGTGCCGGTTTGAGCAGTGAGGTGGCGACGACGCTGACGACCGCCGTGGTCACCAGGTAACCGCAGGCAATCCAGGGGCTGCCGCCGGCGACGCCGATCAGTGCGGTCAGGATCAGCGGGGTCAGCCCCGACGCGTAGACCCCGGAGAGCTGGTAGACCGTCGACAGGCCGGTGTAGCGGATCCGGGCCGGGAACAGCGACGCGTACAGCGTGCCCTGGGCGCCGTAGAACAGCGCGTGGATGACACCGAAGACCACGACCATCCCGACCGCGTACAGCGCGAGGTTCCCGGTGCCGAACAACGCGAACACCGGGAACACGGCCACGGCGTAGGCGGCGATGCCGATGGTGTAGATCCGTTTGGGGCCGTAGCGGTCGGCCAACAGGCCCGACACCGGCAGCAGTGCCGCCATCAGCAGGGCGGCCCCGGTGACGACGAGCAGCACCGGCACCTTCTCCAGCTTGAGCGTGCCGGTGGCGTAGGAGATCGCGAAGACGCCCCAGGTGTTGAACGCCGCACCCTCACCCCAGCGGGAGAGCATGCCCAGCACCGTCGACTTCAGGATCGGCGGGCGGAACACCTCGCGCACCGGCACCGCCGCACGGTCGCCGCTGTCCCGCACCTTTTCGAAAGACGGTGTCTCACTGGCCTTCAGCCGGACCACCACGCCGAAGATCACCAGCACGATGCTGAACAGGAACGCGATGCGCCACCCGTAGGTGAGGAACGCCTCGTCGGGCAGTGCGACCTGCAGAAGTGCGAAAACCCCTGTGCCCAAGGCCAGGCCGAGAGCGAGGCCGACCTGTGGGATGCTCCCGAACAGCCCCCGCCGGCGGGCGGGCCCGTGCTCGACGGCCAGCAGCACCGCGCCGGCCCATTCGCCGCCCAGCGCGAAACCTTGCACGATGCGCAGCAGCAGCAACAGGATCGGGGCCAGCACGCCGATCTGTGCCGCGGTGGGAAGCACGCCCATCAGCGCGGTCGCCCCGCCCATCAGCAGCATGGTCAGCGCCAGCGTCTTCTTGCGGCCGATGCGGTCCCCGACATGGCCGAACACGAAGCCGCCGATGGGGCGCACCACGAAACCGACCGCGAACGTCGCGAAGGACAGCATCGTGCCGACGAACGTGGTCTGGTCCGGGAAGAACGCCTGGTTGAACACCAGGCTGGCCGCGGTGGCGTACAGGAAGAAGTCGTACCACTCGATCGTGGTGCCGACCAGGCTCGCCCACAGCGCGGTGCGGGCCTGCGGGGTTACCGTCTGCTGATCGTGGGCCGGTGTGTGGGTGACGGTCACGATGATCTATCACCGCAAGTTCGGGGCCGGATGGCGAGAGTTTCGCGCGCGGTGATCGCAAACGGGGAATGGATCTCGGTGGTCGCGGAGTTCACAGTGGGCATGACCACTGGCCAGATGTCCGCGATCGGCGCGTTCGCCGCCGAGTCGGTCGACGACGGTTTGCAGGACGTCACCGTCGAGGTCCCGACGCTGCGTCCCCGGGACGTGCTGGTCCGGGTGCAGGCGGTTTCGGTGAACCCCGTCGACGTCAAACAGCGGGCGGCTCTGACACCGTCGGCCGAACCCGCCGTCCTGGGGTACGACGCCGCGGGTGTCGTCGAGGCGGTCGGCGATGCCGTGACGACGCTGCACACCGGAGACGAGGTCTGGTACGCCGGTGACATCACCCGACCCGGCAGCGATGCGGAGTTCCAGGCCGTCGACGAGCGGATCGTCTCCCGCAAGCCGACGTCGCTGTCCTTCGCCGACGCGGCGGCGCTGCCGCTGACCACGATCACCGCGTGGGAATCGCTGTTCGAACGTTTCGGGCTGACGTCGGACTCCACCGGTGACCTCCTGGTGCTCGGCGCCGCCGGTGGTGTCGGCTCGATCATGATCCAGCTCGCCAAGGCGCTCACCGGCGTCCGCGTGATCGCCACCGCCGGCCGCACCGAGTCGCGGGAGTGGGCCGAGCGTATGGGCGCCGACATCGTGGTCGACCATCACCGGTTGCGCGCCGAGACGCTCGACGCGGTCCCCGGCGGGGTGGACTATCTGTTCTCACCGCACTCGGCGGGCAACATCGACGACTACGCCGCGATCGTCAAACCGTTCGGCCACATCACCGCGATCGACGAGCCTCCCGGCCTGGATCTTGTCGCCCTGAAAGCGAAAAGCATTGCGTGGCACTGGGAATTGATGTTCACCCGGTCCATGTTCGAGACGCCGGACATGGCCGAGCAGCAGCGGCTGTTGGCCCGTGCCGCCGCGCTCGTGGACGAGGGCACGCTGCGCACCACCGTTACCAGGACGATCGACGACTTCTCCGCGGCGGGGTTGCGCGCGGCTCACCGTGACGTCGGGTCGGGACGGATGACCGGCAAGGTCGTCGTCACCCGTTGAGCGGGACGCAGTCGTCCCCGCAACCGGATGCGGTCGGCACGCCCGGGGTCGCAGGGCGGTGCAGCACCGCCCCGGTGGGTTGGATCTGCACACCATCCCCGGCCACCTGGGCCGTGCCGTCGAGGATCAGCGTGTACCCGCCCGGTGTGCTCGGCGGCCACACCAGCGTGACCTCGGGATGGGCAGATGCGTTGCGGCGGGTGCTGTTACCGACCGCGCCGATCACCAGGGTGCCGTCGGCCAGGATCGGGTCCACCGCGACGGTATGCGCGCGGTAGTCGTCCCCGACGGTGACCAGATAGGCGAACGAGAAGTCGCCCAACGCCTCGCCGAGCCGGGCGAGATCCACCTTGACGCTCATGCCGCGAGGGTACGCGGAGCGGTCACGGCACGTGCGGTTTGATCTCGTCGATCACCCATTGCGCGTAATCCAGGTAGGCGTCGACCCCGCTGACAGGCGGGATCGGCACCGACGACATCGTCACCCCGAGCTCGGCGAAGTGACCGAGCTTGTCGATGATCTCCGCGGCCCGCATACCCGGCTGCTGGGTCGGGTCCTCGACCACGACATGACCCTCACCGATCAGTGAGGTGCCCAGCCCGTAACTGACCTCGAAGGGCCGACCGTCGAAAGTCGGCTGTGACTTGATGAAGTCGATCCGGGCCGGGATCTGCTCGGGTGGGGTGAGGAACGGGATCCACCCGGTGGCCCACCGCGCCGCACGTCGCAACGGCGCATCGGCGTCACCGCCGATCCAGATCGGGATGCACGGCTTCTGTACAGGTTTCGGTTCGAACGCGATATTCGCGAAGGTGACGAACTCGCCGTCGAATCGCGGGTGCTCGCTGGTCCACAACTCGACGATCGCGGCGAGATACTCGTCGGCGAGCCGTCCGCGCTTGTGGAACGGGACGCCGAGAACCTCGAATTCCTCGGCGTCCCAACCGACACCGAACGTCGCCATGATCCGCCCGCCGCTCATCCAATCGGCGGTCGACAGCGCCTTGGCCAGAACGACAGGGTGCTGCAACGGCAGAAGGGTGACGCAGGAGTTGATGGGGATGTGGCGGGTCGCCCCGGCCAGAAACGCCTGCGCCACCGTGGAATGGAAGTAGTGCGGACCGGTCAGCTCGACATGGGTGTCCGGGACGGCGAAGTGCTCCGGGACCGCGATCATGTCGTAGCCGAGTGTCTCCGCGCATCGGGCCATCTCGGCCTGGTCGGTGCCGGTGACCGCCTGCTCCCACGGTTGAGTCAGGGCCTTGAGACGCATGGTGTGAGGCATCGGGAACGCGAATTTCATGGGGTGTACCTCGTCTTCCGAGAGTTCTGCCGACCTGTGCGGCGGTGAGGTGGCCGGCGGGTGCCCCGTCGTGCTGAAGCCGCCGCGCGAAGTGCTCGGCGGCCACCTTGGAGCGGGCGCAGGCGGTCGTGCCGTCGACGACGGGCAGCGCCGATGACATCGGGGGACAGCGCGGGGTGAAGAACACCGCCAGGGACGACACGTGGACGATGCTCGGCATCCCGCGTCGCAGATCCACCACGGCGGCGGTGTGGATCACGCCGTCACAGCCGGTGAGTGCGGAGTCGACCGCGTCGCGGTCGGTCATGTCGGCGGCGGCGACCTCGTCGGGGACCACGCCGTGCGGCTCGAGGACAGGCCGCACCTGGGCGCGATCGCGCACCATGACCCTGACCCGATGCCCGGCAGCTGTCAGCGTGGCCGCGGTGTGCGAACCGGTGAAGCCTGTACAGCCGGTGACGAGCACCTTCACAGATCTGAGTGTAAACCCGAAAACCCCACGATCCGTTGATGATTCAACTAGACCAGCTTTGCATCGGGGAGCGACTGAGGGCTGCTACCCCACCGGACCGGGCGCCGGTTGCCGTCCCCGGATGAGTTTGCCCGGGCGGGCGTCCGTGGGCACGCCGTTCTCGGCGATCACCTCACCGGACACGATCGTGGCGACGTAGCCGTCGGCGGTCTGGTCGAGCCGGCGTCCGCCGGCGGGCAGGTCGCTGACCACGACGGGCTTGTGCAGCTGCAACGCCTGCGCGTCGATCACGTTGAGATCTGCCTTGTAGCCCACGGCGATCCGGCCACGGTCGGACAGCCCGGCTACCCGCGCGGGAACCGAGGTGAGCTCGCGCACCGCATCCTGGACGGACAACCGGCCTGTCGCCCGGTCGCGCACCCAGTGCGTCAGCATGTACGTCGGAAAGCTTGCGTCGCAGATCATCCCGTAGTGTGCACCGCCGTCGCCGAGACCGAGCACCACGTCATCGCGGCGGATCAGCTCGGCGACCGTGTCCAGCGATCCGTCGCGGAAGTTGGCCAGCGTGACCAGCAGCATCGCGTGCCCGTCGTCGTCGAGCAGCCGGTCGTAGGCCTCTTCCAGCGGGCTGACGCCCCGGGCCTGGGCGCGGGCGCCGATCGAATCGGCCGGTGATGGTTCGTAATTCGGCGGCTCGCCGAGTGGGAACATGTAGCTCCAGGCCTGCGCGGCGAACATCAGCGGGTGTCCGTCGGACTCCGGCTTGTCGTTCAGGATACGTTCCCGCACTTCGGGTTTACGCATCAGTGCGACCCGGTCGGTCAGTGGCAGGTCGGCGATCTCCCGGTACGACGGGTACATCACGAACGGATTGCCCGACAGCTCCAGCCCGAGCATCAACCCGATCGGCCGTGGGAAGATCTGCGCGCTGATCTGGCCGCCGTCCTGGTTGGCCTTCTCCACCATCCGCAGCGCGTCGAGGTAGAACGGGTCGCCGGCGTTGCCGATCGCCAACGTGAACGTGACGGGCAGGCCCACCTCGGCGGCCACGTCGAACACCGTCTGCAGCACGGGCTCGTAGTCGCCGGCCACCAGGTCCGGGACGAACTGGATGAGCCCGCCGCCGGCGTCCTCGACCCCGCGCGCGATCGCCTCGATCTCGGCCCGGTCTGCGTCGTAGCTCGGGATCGGCCTGCCGCTGTGGGTCTTGTGCAGCGTGAACCGCGACGACGCGAAGCCGAGTGCGCCGGCAGCCACCGCCTCGGCGGCCAGCTTGCGCATCATCGCGAGATCCTCGGGGGTGGCAGGCTCGCGGTCGACGCCGCGCCCGCCCATCACGTACACCCGCAGCGGCGAATGAGGCAGGAACGCCGCCACATCGATGTCCCTGCGTCCGGCGTCCAGCGCGTCGAGGAATTCCGGGAACGTCTCCCAGTGCCACGGCAGCCCGTCGACCATGACCACGCCGGGGATGTCCTCGACGCCGGCCATCACATCGACGAGCACGTCGTGGTCGGCCGGCCGGCACGGCGCGAACCCGACACCGCAGTTGCCCATCACCGCGGTGGTGACACCGTGGGCCGAGGACGGGGTGAGCCGGTCCGACCAGATCGCCTGCCCGTCGTAGTGAGTGTGCAGGTCGACGAAGCCGGGGGTGACCAGCAGCCCGGTCGCGTCGATCTCGCGGGCGCCGTCCGCGTCGAGGGTGCCGACTGCGCAGATCGCGCCGTCGCGGATGGCCACGTCCCCGGTGAAAGGTGCACCCCCGAGGCCGTCGACGATGGTGCCGCCACGGATAACCAGGTCGAATGTCATACCCCGAATGTACGGTGAGCCCATGATCGACCACTTCGGGATCAACTGTGCGGACTGGGAAGCGGCGAAAGCGTTCTACGACAAGGTTCTCGGTGTGCTGGGCTACACGCGGCAGATGGACTACCAGATCGCGATCGGGTACGGCAGGGACGGCAAGCCCGACTTCTGGATCGGGGACATGAACGCGGGGAACGTCGCGGGGCCCAACCGCGAGATCCACGTCGCGTTCCAGGCCGCCGACACCGACGCGGTGCGGGCGTTCTACGACGCGGCGCTGGAGGCGGGGGCGGAGTCGCTGCACGCCCCGCGGCTGTGGCCCGAGTACCACCCGGGCTATTTCGGCGCGTTCGTCCGCGATCCGGACGGCAACAACGTGGAGGCCGTCTTCCACGGCGCGTAGCTTGGCGGGCATGGCCGATATCGATGCCGCCCGCGAGCTGCTCCGCGATTCCTTCACCCGGCTCATCGAGCACGTGGACGACCTGACCGAGAACCTGACCGACGAGGTGGCCTACTACCGCCCGACGCCGGAGGCCAACACGATCACGTGGCTGATCTGGCACAGCGCCCGCATCCAGGATGCGCAACTGTGCGATATCGCCGGCACCGAACAGGTGTGGTTCCGGGACGGCTGGGTCGACAGGTTCGCACTGGATCTGCCCCGCGACGCACACGGCTACGGGCACACCCCCGAAGAGGTCGCCAAGGTCCGGGCGTCGCCGCAACTTCTCGCCGGTTACTACCACGCGGTGCACAAGCTCTCGCTGGAGTACGTCGCGTCGGTGTCGGCCGACGAACTGTCCCGCATCGTCGATGAGCGGTGGACGCCGCCGGTGACGGCCAGCGCGCGGCTGGTCAGCATCATCGACGACGCCGCCCAGCACCTGGGGCAGGCGGCCTACATCCGGGGACTGGTGCGCTGAGAACGCTGATCCGGTGGTGGCCGCCGATCGGGCTGGCCGCCATGATCCTGCTGGGCCTGGCGGTCGGCAAGGGGTCCACACCGGTCGACGACTGGTTCCAGGAACTCGGCCGCCAATATCGCGAACTCCGGTATCTGCTGGTGTTCACCGCCGGTGGGCTGGTGGTCGCCCTGTGCGTCGCGGTGTTCGTCGCCGCGCTCCTGCGGCGCCGGTGGAACCTGGCGCTGATCACCGCGGTGACCCCGCTGGTGGCGGTGCTGGCCGCCCGCGTCGGTAAGCACGCGTTCGGCCGGCTCAAGGAGGGCGGGCTGTGTTATCCGAGCGGGCACACCACCGCCACGGTCGTGGTGCTGGCGATGGCCGTGTTGCTGCTCGGCGCGAAAACGTGGGTGCTGGTCGGTGCGGCGGTCGTGATGGTGCTGGGGGTCATCGGGCAGTCCGTCGCCTACCACTACTTCACCGACGCGATCGGTGCGTTGCTGCTCGGCACCGCCTGCGTGTGCGCCGCCATGTCGCTCGCCAGACTTGACACGTGTCAACCCAAGTGCGAGCTGGATCACAGCCCCCGTTAACATGGGGACATGACAGCGACGTCTGATACGACCTCGACCTCCGCGACGTTCACCGGCACCGCGACGATCAGGAATCCGGCGACCGGCGGTGTCGCCGGGGAAGTCCGCTGGACCGACCCCGCCGACGTCACGCGCATCGCGGCCGGCCTGCGCAGCGCGCAGCGGGAATGGGAGGCCCGCGGCGCCAAGGGGCGCGCCAAGGTGCTGGCCCGCTACGCGGTCTGGCTGGGCGAACACCGCGACGACATCGAGCGGCTGCTGATCGCCGAGACCGGAAAGTCCGCCTCGGACGCGGCCCAGGAAGTCCCGCTGATCATCATGATCACGTCGTACTACGTGCGGACGATGGCCAAGGCCCTGGCACCGGAGCCCCGGCGTGCAGCGCTGCCGTTCCTGTCGATCAAGAAGATCACCGTGCACTACCGGCCCCGCGCGGTCGTCGGCATCATCGCGCCGTGGAACTACCCGGTGGCCAACGCGCTGATGGATGCGATCGGCGCGCTCGCCGCCGGCTGTGCCGTGCTGCTCAAACCCTCCGAACGCACGCCGCTGACCGCCGAACTGCTGTTGCGCGGCTGGCTGGATTCCGGCGGTCCCGATGTGCTTGCCCTGGCCCAGGGCGCACGTGAGGTCTCCGAGGCCGTCATCGACAACTCCGACTACATCCAGTTCACCGGGTCCAGCGCGACCGGCGCCAAGGTGATGGAGCGGGCCGCCCGCCGGCTCACGCCCGTCAGCCTCGAGCTCGGCGGCAAGGACCCGATGATCGTGCTCGAAGACGCCGACATCGAGCTGGCCGCGCACGCCGCGGTGTGGGGTGCGATGTTCAACGCCGGACAGACCTGCGTCTCCGTCGAGCGCGTATACGTGCTCGAACAGGTCTACGACCAGTTCGTCGCCGCCGTGGTGCGCGACGTACAGAACCTCAAGATGGGCGCGGGGGAGGGCCACGCGTTCGGCGCGATGATCGACGACAGCCAGGTCGAGGTCACCGCCCGGCACGTCGAGGACGCGCTTGCCAAGGGCGCCCGCGTACTGACCGGCGGCAAGCGCGGGTCCGGGCCGGGCAGCTTCTACGAGCCCACGGTCCTGGTCGACGTCGACCACTCGATGGCGTGCATGACCGAGGAGACGTTTGGGCCGACGTTGCCGATCATGAAGGTGTCCTCGGTGCAGGAGGCGGTCCGGCTGGCCAACGACAGCCCGTACGGACTGTCGGCGGCGGTCTTCTCCAGGGACGTCGAACGGGCGCAAGACATTGCGCTGCAACTGGATTGCGGCGGCGTGAACGTCAACGACGTGATTTCCAACCTGATGTGCACCACCGCCCCGATGGGCGGATGGAAATCGTCGGGCATCGGTGCGCGCTTCGGCGGGCCGGAGGGCCTGCGCAAGTACTGCCGGATCGAGACGGTGGTCAGCCCGCGCACCAGCGTCGGCGCCGGCGGCAACTACTACCACAACTCCCCGCGGGCGCTGAAGCGGATGAACACGCTGATGACCAAGCTCGCGCTGATCCGCCCGCGCCGGATGGCCAAGTAGCGGCGGTAACTTCGACTACGACACCAAGGGCCACGCGCTTTCCGACTGACCGGGAAAGGCACGCGCCCCGGAGCCGCCCCGGCGGCGAACTGCCGCCGAAGACAGGAGGACGCGTCCGTGCGCTTTCTCGCCGCGCTGCTGTTGTGGCTGCTCGCGACGATCGCGCTGGCTGCTGCGGTGCCCGCGGTGTGGGCGCAGACGCACATCGTCGACGAGGACGGCTACGCCGCGCTGGCCGCGTCGGCGGCCCGGGACGAGCGACTGCAGGACGCCATGGCCGCCGAGCTGACCACCCAGGTCGTCGCGCTGGGCGCCGACAACGGCTACCCGCTCAACCCCATGCTGGTCCGGCAGGTCGCGGACTCCTACACCCGCAACTCAGGCTTTCCCGGGCAGTTCGCCCAGGCCAACCGCATCGCGCACCGGTGGATGTTCACCGGCGCCGTGCCCAGCGGGAACTCCACCGACCAGTGGCTCATCGACGTCGCCCCGATGGTGTCGGATCCGTCGTTCTCCGCCACGCTCGGCACGCTCGACCTGCAGGTGCCGCCGACGCTGACCGTGCCGATCACCGTGGACACCCCGCAGCTGCAGCCGGGCAAGCTGCGCTGGCTGGCCACCTGGGGGCCGTGGGCGAGCATCGGCAGCGCGGTGCTCACCGCAGTGCTCGTCCTGCTGACGCTGGCCGCAGCCAGATCCCGGGGTAAAGCGCTGACCGCGCTGGGCGTTTCGGCGCTGCTCGTCGGAGCCGCGGGCTGGGCGGCCATCGAGGTCGGCGGCCGCTACGTCGACGTCGCGCTGAACCGCACGACCGGAGACATCCGGACAGTCGCCGAGGTGATGGTCGCCCATACCGAGGCCAGCCTGCATCAATGGCTGAATTACACGTTGCTGGCCGGTGGTGCGCTGGTGGTCGTCGGGGCGCTCGCGGCGATGGTCGGTGGCGCGCTGCGCCGGCCTACAGGCGGTCCATCTCCCGTGACAGCGCCGCGCCCTCGATGAACGAAAGATGACGCGGATGGCCGTGCACATCCCAGTCGGTCCGGACGCGCCGCGGATGACGGCTCCGCCAGTGCACCATCGCATCGACCCTGGCAGGCATCGTGATCGTCATCTCGTTCTCCCCTCGATCAGTGCTCACCGGAATCGTCGCGCAGCCCCGTGGCCCCGACATCAGTAGCGCGATACTTAACTCGCCAAGCCCGGTTACGTGCTACCTCTGAACCTGTGCAGGAAGCGCAGATGCGTGCGCTGATCGACCGCCACATCGCCGCCGAGGGCCGCGGCGACATCGACGCGGCCGTCGCTGTCTACTGCGACGACGTCGAGCACGACGTGGTCGGATTTCCCGGCGGCCACACCGTCGGCAAGGACGGCGCGCGTGCCTTCTACGCCTACCTCACCGCGAACTTCCGCTCCGAGACCTGGGTCGAACAGCGCAAATACGTGGCCGGCGAGGCCATCGTGCTGGAACAGCTGATGACCGGCACGGTCGTCGGCTCCTTGCTGGGGCGGCCCGGCAACGGCCGCCGCATCACCTTCCGGATGTTGCACGTGTTCGAGTTCCGCGACGGGCTGGTCAGCCGCGAAAACGTCTGGCTGGACGCCGTTTCGGTGATCGATCAGCTCAGCTGACGGCGGAAGCGGTCGAGCAGGCCGGCGAGCTCGTCTCGGCTCGTGGTGCCGGTCTTGGCCATGGCGTTGTAGATGTGGCTCTCCACTGTGCGCACCGACAGCCTGAGCCGGTCGGCGATGTCGCGGTTGGACAGCGGTTCGCCGAGCAGCATCACGATCTCGCGCTCGCGGTCGGTCAGCGGCAACTGTTCGACCGCCAGCCGCAGCGCGGGAGTGCACGCGTCGCCCGCGGTCTTTGCGAGCGCTTCCGCGCGTCCCGAGCAGCGCAGCGCGGATCCTCGCAGACTCTGTTTGCGGAAACACACCGCCGCGTACGCTGCCGTGTCGACGGCGGCGATCAGGTCGCCCATCTCCTCGAAACATGTTGACAGCGTTTCGAGTTCCGGTCCGTCGCCGCCGCCCAGGGCCGCGGCGAACCGCGCCGCGAGTCCGGCCCGCGGCCCCTCGACGAGCAGGCAGAGCTCACCCAGGCGCGCAGCCGGGGAAGTGTCGCCGAACTGCAGCGCCGTCTGCAGGCACAGCACCTCGGCGGCGTATTGCCCTCGGCGCGAGGCGATGTCGGCCGCGGCGCGGACGGTCCGCACCGCCTCGCTGACGGCGCCGTGGCAGCACTCCACCCAACTCTGGGCGATCGCACGGGAATAGTCCAGGTACTGCCAGCTCGGGTGGGTGGCGCCGTTGAGACTCTCCAGGGCGGCCGCCGCCGGTGCCGCCGATCCGCGCATGGCCAGCGCGGTCGTCAGCAGGATGCGGTAGCGGTATTCGAAGCCGGTGGCCGGATTCCACGCCGTCACCCGCTCGACCGCCGAGGTGAGAAGCTCAGACGCCCGGTCCAGGCACCCGGCCGCGAGGGCCGCCTGGCCGCTGACTGCGAGCGCCACCTGGCCGAACGGCGCGACCTGGGACTCCATCGCCCGGTCCCGCATCATCGCGGCGACCGCCTCGGCGTCGGCGATGCGGCCGGCCAGCATCAGCGCGTTGATGTGCGCTTCGGCGATGATGACGAACGCGCGCACCGGAATCGGATACCCGGCTTCGGCGGCGGTCTCGGCGGAGGCGGTCCGTCCCGCCTCGCCGTGCGCCACGGTGATCGCCCACGCCGTCAGCCTCCGCTGGAGGTTGTCGGGCAGCCGAGCGACGCCGAGCGTGCCTGCGCGGTCCGCCGCGGCGGCCGGATCGCCCATGGCGGCCGAGTACACACAACGGAATGCGTTCAGGGACGGATGGTCGCAGAGCGGAGTGGCCGACATGTTCTCGACGAGTTCCCTGGCGGCGCGCGGTCTGGCCAGGCTGAAGAACAGGTTGACTGCGCGCAGGAACGTGAAGCGAGCCCGTTCGGTCTCACTGAGGGTGGCCGAATCGACCTCGGCGAGAATCGCTTCGGCCTGGACACCGTCGCCGAGCCAGGACAACACGAAGGCGCGGATGATGCGTGCTTCGGCACCACCGCCGGCTCTGATGGCGGCCTCAGCCAACCGGTCGGCCAGCGGCAGATCGAGCATCCAGGCCGCACCGCGCGCCGCGTTGATCAGCAGGTCGACCTCGGGCGGCAGGTCCGATTCCAGGCTCAGGGTCCCGCGACGCACCACAACGTGGATGTCGTCCCGGTGCTCGGAGGCACCCAGTTCGGTCGCGACCAGCCCCCGCAACCGGCGCAGGGTGGTCTGGGGTGCCCGGGCTCGGCGAACTTCGCCGTAGAGCGGATGGGCCAGCCTGACCTCGACCCCGTCGCCCCCGGATTCGAACGAGATCAGGCCGCGACGGTCGGCCTCCTCGACGGCCGCGGGGTCGGCGATCCTGGCCAGCGATCGCAGGTCGATGGGCTCGCCGACGGCCACGACGTCGACGACGTCGCTGACCGCGCCCGACAGGCCGCCGATGCGCGCCTCCACGAGCTCCACCAGGCGCGGTGGCACCACCGGCCCACCGTGCCAGGCCCACACACCGTCGCGGTTCGTCAGCCGCTCGTCGGCCAGCTCCTGCTCGACGATGTTGCGCAGGTAGAGCGCATTGCCCTGGGTCAGCTTCCACAACCGGTCGGCGACATCCGGATCCACCGGGCCGCCAAGGGTTTCCGCGAGCAACTCGGCAGTCACCGGCAACGAGAGCGGGCGCACGTCCAGGCGGTCGAGCTCGCCGCCCTTCCACAACTCCTGGGTGGCGGCGGGCACCGGTTCGTCGTCCCGGACCGTCAGCGCCACCTGCGCCAGACCGCGCTGGATGATCTGGTGGACGACGACGGTGGACAGATCGTCGAGCAGTGGGGCGTCGTCGACACCCAGCACGACGGGCACCCTGTCCGGCGAGGCGGTCAGCGCGGCGACGACGTCGTGAACGAGTTGCAGGCTGACGTTGCCGGACAGCCGTGCCCAGGGTGTCAGCGCACCGAGCGGCAGGGCGCGCGCGGCGGAGGTGCCTACCACCCACCGCACGTGCCACCCGCGGGCCGTCACCGACGTCAGCGCCTCCCGCACAATGCGGCTCTTGCCGACCCCGGCCGGGCCGCTGACGACGATGCCCGCCGATGCGGGATCGAGTAACGCGGCCTGGATGCGTCGCGTCTCCCTGGATCGGCCGGTCAGCGGCCATGTCAACCGCACAGGGTCAGCCTAGGAGCCTGATATACGCGTGATAAGGGGGTTTCCGAACCGGAAATCTCAGTAGTTCACTACTGACGTCCCCGGTTCCGCGCGCAGCAACCATGGATTCCATGACCACCGTTTCGGCGCCGACACCAGCGGTGCCAAGCGTTTTCGACGCCGCATTGCCGACGCTGGCTTATGACGATGTGGAGGACCCGCAGCGGGCGCATCACCTGATCGCGCAGGCGCGTGAGTGCAGCCCGATCGTGATCGGCACGCACGGACCGGAGGTGCTCAGCTATCAGCTGGTGCGCAGCGTGCTGCGCGACCCGCGTTTCCGGGTGCCGCAGGGGATGTTTCTGTCCTCACAGGGAATCACGTCCGGACCGCTGTGGGACCGCGTCGCGGCGAACCTGATCAGCCTCGACGGCCAGGAGCATCAGCGGCTGCGGAAGCTGGTCGTGAAGGCGTTCACCCCGCGCGGCACGGCACGATTGCGCGACACCGTCGTCGCCGTGATGACCGAGATGGTCGCCGCCCAGGCCCCGCGCGGGCACTGCGACGTGGTCGCCGACATCGCACGCCGGTACCCGATCCCGATCATCTGCGCCCTGCTCGGCGCGCCACCGCAGGACTGGCAGGCGTTCTCGGACTGGACCGACGACATCTTCCTGGTCTTCAGCTGGAACGCCGCCGCGAATCAGGACCGGATCCTGACGGCCTGGCAGGCCCTCGATGACTACGTCGACGACATGGTGGCCCGGCGGCGCCACACGCTGACCGACGACCTGCTCTCGGAGCTGATCCGCGCCGAGGACGACGGCGACCGGCTCGACGCGGCGGAGCTGCGGATGCTGGTCGCAGGCCTGCTGATAGCCGGCACCGACACCACCCGCAACCAGTTCGCAGCGGCGGTGCAGGCGCTCTGCGACCAGCCGGACCAGTGGCGGCTGCTCAGCAGTCACCCCGACCTGGCACCGCGTGCCGCCGACGAGGTGTGCAGGCATTCGCCGGTCGCGTTCGGGATGCTGCGTACCGCGCTGACCGACGTCGAGATCGCCGGCGTCGTCATCCCGGAAGGCACGCTGGTGGTGGCCAACCTCGCCTCGGCCAACCGGGACCCCGAGGTGTACGACGATCCCGCGCGGTTGGACATCACCCGCGAGGGCGCCGCGCCGATCATGACGTTCGGCGGCGGGCTGCACTACTGCCTCGGCACCCATCTCGCGCGTCTGGAGCTTGCCGAGGGACTGGCCGTGATGGCGCGTGCGATGCCGGACCTGCGCCGGGCTGGGCCCTGCCCCTGGAAGCCGCTGACCGGCCTGAGCGGACCGGCGGCACTGCCGGTCACCTTCACGCCCGCGGCGGCGGATCCGGACGGCGGTGCGGCTCGTACGCCGAATGGATCCGTCCGCCGATCTTGATGTGGGGCGTGCGGAAATACGCCCAGCCCGTCATCAGGATCAGTGCGGCGGCGGTGAACGCGACCGAGCTCTGCACGTCGGGCAGCCCACCGAGGAACAGCAGCACCACCCCGGCGGCGGTGCCCGCCCAGTAGATCCTGCGCTTGACCGCCCGCGCCGGCGCGGTGGCGGTGTCCCACCCCGGGACGGCGGCGCCGAGCAGCAGCGCCAGCGCACCGGCGCCCAGCAGCACCCAGGAGACGGTCGTCATGAGTTCGGCAGCAGCATCTGGAACCCGTCGACGATCTGCTGAGATTCCTTGACATACCGGGGGTTGACCGGGTCGGTGGTCTGGATCGTTACCGTGGCCAGATAGGTGGTAAGGCCGACCTCAGCGACCACGGCGTGCATGATGATCGGCCGCTCCGGGGCCGGACCCAGCGGCGGAGCCATGTAATGCGTTGTCTCCGAAGGCAACCCGCAGGTGGTGTTGCTTCGGGTGTCCAGATCGAAGGCCCCCATCATGGTTTCCAGGTTGGCCCGGTTCTGCGCGAACACCTCCTCGGGCGTCTGGTCACCGCGCGCCGATTCCAGGGTCACGACGGCGTTGGTGGCGAACCGGTCGGACACCAGATCGGTGGAGACGATGGTGTAGCGGATGATCTGGCTGTCCATCATCGCGTTGCGCTCCCACCCGTCCGGAACCGGGATGCGAAGGTGCGGCTCGCGAACGCTCTCGGCGGGGATGTCCTCCAGCGGCACGTCGACGGTGGCGCACAGGCTCTCGTCGCCGTCGGAGGCCGATGCCCGGGGCGGCGCCCCGACCGCGGAAACCGCTGTCCCGGTGACACTGTGTGTGCAGGAGGACAACACCAGTGCCGCCGCCGCGGCCATCAGCGGTTTCCACGGCGCCGTCATCTCAGTTGCCGCCCAGTGTGCGGAGCAGGAACTCGTAGACCAGCGCGGCCCGGAACGCGACCTGCGGGTTGTCCGAAGCGCCGGCGTGGCCGCCCTCGATGTTCTCGTAGTAGCGGACCGGGTGTCCGGCGGCCTCCAATGCCGCGGTCATCTTTCGCGCATGCCCCGGGTGCACCCGGTCGTCCCGGGTGGAGGTGGTGATCAGCACCGGCGGATACCGGCGATCGGCCGAGATGTTCTGGTACGGCGAGTATTCGGAGATGAACGCCCAGTCCTCGGGGTCGTCGGGGTCGCCGTACTCGGCCACCCAGGACGCGCCGGCAAGCAGCAGATGGAATCGCTTCATGTCCAGCAGCGGCACGCTGCAGACCAGCGCGCCGAACAGCTCCGGGTACTTGGTGAGCATGATGCCCATCAGCAGCCCGCCGTTGCTGCCGCCCTGGGCGGCGAGCTGGTCCACCGTGGTGATGCCGCGCGCCACCAGATCCTTTGCCACCGCGGCGAAGTCCTCGGCCACCAGGTGCCGGCCCGCGCGCATGGCCTGCGTGTGCCAGGTGGGGCCGTACTCGCCGCCGCCGCGGATGTTGGCCAGCACGTAGGTGCCGCCGCGGGACAGCCACAGCCTGCCCATCACGCCGTCGTAGCCGGGGGTGCGCGACACCTCGAATCCGCCGTACCCGCCGAGCAGGGTGGGCCCGGCCGCCTGCCGGTGCCGGTGGCCGACGACGAAGTAGGGAATGCGGGTGCCGTCGTCGGAGGTGGCGAAGTGTTGCGCCACCTCGATGTCGGCGGTGTCGAAGAACGACGGGGCGCGCTTTATCTCGCTGAGCTCGCCGCCCGCCGTGCCGTACAGCAGCGTGGAAGGGGTGTCGAAACCCGAAGAGTCCAAGAAGATCTCGTCACCCAGCGGGTCCGCCGCGACGATCGAGGTGTTGGTGTTCTCGGGCAGCCCCGCCACGGGCTCGGCCGTCCAGGAACCCGGGGTGTAGACCTGCACCCGGCTGGCCACGTCGGCGAGCGTCACAACCATCAGGAGGTCTCGGGTCCACGCGTAGTGGTGCAGGCAGGTGTGCTCGTCCGGGGTGAACACCACCTGCAGTTCGGCGGTGCCGGCCAGGAACCGCTCGTAGTCGGCGGCCAGCAGCGAGCCCGCGGAGAACTTCCTGGTGCCGTAGGCCCAGTCGGTGCGCAGTTCGATCAGCAGCCACTCGCGGTGGATCGAGATGCTGGCGTCGGTGGGGGTGTCGATCCGGATCAGCTCGCCGTCGCGCAGTTCGTAGACCTGCTCGTTGAAGAAGTCCAGCGCCCTGCTGACCAGCGTGCGCTCGAAGCCTTCGGTGCGGTCCCGCGAACCGGCCACGATGACGTCGGAATCCGCACCGCTGAAAACGGTTTCGGCCTCGGCCAGCGGTTGCCCGCGGCGCCACCGCTTGACCAGCCGGGGATAACCCGACTCGGTCAGCGACCCTTCGCCGAAATCCGTGCCGACCAGCAGGGTGTCGTGGTCCTCCCAGGACACCTGCGACTTGGCTTCGGCGAGCTCGAACCCGCCGTCGACGAAGGTTCTTGTGCGCATGTCGAATTCGCGCACCACCGCAGCGTCCGAGCCGCCCCGCGACAGGCTGATCAGCGCCAGCGAGTGGTCCGGCTCGATGACGTCGGCGCCCGCCCAGACCCAGTTCTGGCCGTCGGTGCGCGCGAGCTCGTCGACGTCGATCACGACGTCCCAGTCCGGGTTCTCGGTGCGGTAACTGTCCAGCGTCGTGCGCCGCCACACCCCTTTCTGATGCTCGGCGTCGCGCCAGAAGTTGTACAGGTACTCGCCGCGCCTGCGTACGTACGGGATCCGCGCGTCGGTGTCGAGCACCTCCAGCGCCTCGGTCCGCATCTGCTCAAAGCGCTCGCCGGCGAACTCGGCCAGCGTCGGCTCGTTGTGCTCGCGGACCCACGCCAGCGCGTCGTCGCCGGTGACTTCCTCCAGCCAGAGGTAAGGGTCGGTGTCGGTCGGCTCGGGACGGGTGTCGGTCACGCCACCATTCTGACGTCACGCCGAAATCGCATTCCAACAGGTCCTCGCTCGAGTTTTTGCTGCTGGAATGCGAGTTCGGCGGGCTCAGGACAGGTGATGGACCTCCTGCAGGCCGTACACCGGGGTCGGCATCCCCTCGAAACGGGCTTTGAGCTGCAGTGCCAGGTACAGCGAGTAGTGCCGCGACTGATGCAGGTTGCCGCCGTGGAACCACAGGTTGGGCTGCTGGGTCGGCTTCCACATGTTGCGCTGTTCGCCCTCCCACGGGCCGGGATCCTTCGGGGTGTCGCTGCCCAGGCCCCACACCTTGCCGACCTTGTCCGCCACGTCCTGGCCGATCAGGTCGGCCGCCCAGCCGTTCATCGAGCCGTAGCCGGTCGCGTACACCACCACGTCGGCGGGCAGTACGGTGCCGTCGGAGAGCACCACCGAGTCCTCGGTCAGATGGTCGACCTGCCCGTGCGCCAGCTTGATCCGCCCGTCGGCGACCATGTCACAGGCCCCGACGTCGATGTAGTAGCCGGACCCGCGGCGCAGGTACTTCATGAACAGGCCGGATCCGTCTGCACCCCAGTCCAATTCGAATCCGGCCGCTTCCAGGCGCTCGTAGAACTCCTTGTCGCGTTCGCGCATCTGGTCGTACAGCGGGATCTGGAACTCGTGCATGATCCGGTACGGCAGCGACGCGAACGTCAGGTCCGCCTTCTCGGTCGTCATCCCGTTCGCCAACGCCCGCTCCGAGTACAGGTCACCGAGGCCGATGTCCATCAGGGTGCCGGACCTGACGATGTGGGTGGAGCTGCGCTGGACCATCGTCACGTCGACGCCGTTCTCGTAGAGCGCCTTGCAGATGTCGTGGGCGGAGTTGTTCGACCCGATCACCACGGCCTTCTTGCCGACGTAGGGGTCGGGTCCCGGATGCGCGGACGAGTGGTGCTGGTCGCCGGTGAAGACGTCCTGGCCGGGCAGGGTGGGCACATTCGGTTTGCCCGACATGCCGGTGGCCAGCACCAGCTGGGTCGGGTGCAGGGTCAGCCGTTCACCGTCGCGGTCCACCTCGACAGTCCAGGTCTGTGACTCCTCGTCGAACGAGGCTGACAGGCAGGTGGTCTTCGACCAGTACGGCACCTCCATCACCCGGGTGTAGAACTCCAGCCAGTCGCCGATCTTGTCCTTCGGGGCGAACACCGGCCAGTTCTGTGGGAACGGCAGATACGGGAGGTGGTCGTACCAGACCGGGTCGTGCAGGCACAGCGACTTGTAGCGCTTGCGCCACTGGTCGCCGGGGCGTTCGTGCTTGTCGACGACGATCGCGGGCACCCCGAGCTGGCGCAGCCGCGCACCCAGTGCGATGCCGCCCTGCCCGCCGCCGATTACCAGCGTGTACGGCTGGATCGTCCGGCCCAGCTCGGCGTCTTCGGCGGCCTTCTTCTCGGCCCACGACCGCGGATCCGGATCGTCACCGTGCACGGCGCCGAGCATCCGGCTCTCACCCTTGGGCTCCTCGTGGCCCTTGAGTTCCTGCAGCGCGGTGAGCAGGGTCCAGGCCTGGTCGCCCTTGAGACGAAGATGCCCGGTGCCGCGGCCCGCAGCGGTCTCGAACTCGATGAACGCCGAAGTCACGTCGCCGGCGTCACCTTCCACGGTGGGTGGTCCCTGCGTCCGGAAGCCGAAAGGATCGGTCTCGGCGAGCCGCGCGCCGAGCATGCCGGCGATCTGGTCGCGCCCCTCCATGGTCTTGATGTTCCAGGTGAAGGACACCAGATCGCGCCAGAAGCTGTCGACGGCGAACATGCCGGTCACCCGCTCGATGTCGCGCACCGCCAGCGCGGCCTCGAAGTCGGCCAGCCAGCGGTCCACGCGCTGCTGCGGGGCCGGCTCCGTGGTGGTCTGAGAGTCGAGAGTCGAAGTCATGTGAGCCAGAACACACCGATGCCGGCACGCTCGGCAAGAGTTGCGAAGCGTTGCACCCGGCGCTGCAACCCTGTGCAACTCTTTCGCACTGTGGCGGCGGTCACATAGACATACCGCTATGCGGGCAGCTGTGTACCACGGACCGAACGCGCTGAAGGTCGACGACGTCACCGAACCGCAGGTGCGGCCGGGCACCGTCAAGCTCGAGGTCGGGTGCAACGGGATCTGCGGCACCGACCTTTGCACGAGTACTACCGGCTGGGCCGAAGGAGACCGCGTCGCGGTCGAACCGATCTACAAGTGCGATCGGTGCGGGCCGTGCCGCGAGGGCAACTACAACGTCTGCCGGCAGATCGGCTTCCACGGCCTGATGTCCGACGGCAGGTACGACACCACCGGTTGGGTGACCACGATCCCGATCGGCGACGTGGTCGACGAGGGGTTTGAAGCGCTGCACGCCGGCAAGAAGATGAAGGTACTGATCGACCCGAAAGGAGCTCAACGGCAATGACGATCAACGGAAAAGTCGCCCTGGTCACCGGCGGCGGGCGCGGTATCGGACGCGGTATCGCGCTGCGGCTGGCCCGCGACGGCGCCGACGTCGCAGTGGTCGACATCGACCAGGACAACCTGAGCAAGGTCGCTGACGAGATCGGCGAGATCGGGCGCAAGGCAACGACATTCGTCGCAGATGTCAGCGACCGCGATCAGGTGTTCGCAGCGGTGGACCACGCCGCGTCGACGCTGGGCGCTTTCGACATCATGGTGAACAACGCCGGGATCGCGCTGGTCGGCCCGATCGCCGACGCCACCGCCGAGCAGGTCCGCAAGCTGTGGTCGATCAACGTCGACGGTGTGCTGTGGGGCATCCAGGCCGCCGTCGCCAAATTCAAGGAACTGGGCAACCGCGACGCCGGCAAGATCAGCAAGATCATCAACGCCTCCTCGATCGCCGGCCACGACGGCTTCGAGATGCTGGGGATCTACAGCGCGTCGAAGTTCGCGGTGCGCGGAATGACTCAGGCCGCCGCCAAGGAACACGCCGCCGACGGCATCACCGTCAACGCCTACTGTCCCGGTGTCGTCGGCACCGACATGTGGGTCGAGATCGACAAGAGGTTCGCCGAACTGACCGGCGCCGCCGAGGGCGCCACCTACGACAAGTTCGTCGGCGGCATCGCACTGGGTCGCGCCGAGACCCCGGATGACGTCGCCGGGTTCGTGTCCTATCTGGCCGGTCCGGATTCGGACTACATGACCGGTCAGGCCGGGCTGATCGACGGCGGTCTGGTCTACCGCTGAGATGAGGGGCACACTGACCTCTGATGCAAGGTTCGCCGGTGCCTGAACCCGCGGTGGCGGTCGGTGAGGATCCGCGCAGCTACGCGCGGCTGATGTCGGCGGTCTACGACGCGACCATGGCCGGCCACCGCGCGCCGGCCCGGCCGCGGGAGGTGATCGGCGATTCCTGGCGCCGGATGCTGGCCGGCGGCCTGGACACCCGGGGGCCGGACGCGGCACCGGTCGTGGAGTCCGGCGCGCTGGAGATGCTGCGCCGGTCGTCGGGGCTGATGGAGGTGCTCGGCGAGATCTCGCACGGTCTGGAGTCGCTGATCGCCGACGGCGACAACATCCTCGTCGTCGCCGACGCGCGTGGCCGGGTGCTGTGGCGGTCCGGTTCGCCCGCGGTGCTGGGCAACGCCGACCGCCTCGGGTTCGTCGAGGGGGCCAACTGGGGTGAGGGTGCCGTCGGCACGAACGCGATCGGCACCGCGCTGGTGTCCCAGCGTGCCGTGCAGGTGTTCTCGGCCGAGCACTTCCTGCGCAGTCACCACCCGTGGACGTGCGCCGGCGCGCCGATCCGGGATCCCCGCACCGGGCACGTCATCGGGGTCGTCGATGTGTCCGGGCCCGCGGCGACCGTGCACCCGACCACCATCGCGCTCGTCGACGCCGTGGCCCGGCTGGCCGAATCGCAGCTGCGGCAGGAACACGACCGCACCCTGAACCGACTGCGCGCGCTGGCCGCGCCGATCCTCGCGCGGATGGGCAGCCCGGCGCTGGCCGTCGACACCGAAGGCTGGGTGGCCGCCGTCGACGCGATGCCCCTGCACAACAGGATCCTGCTGCCCGAGCAGATGGCGCCGGGCCGGGTCTGGCTGACGGCGTTGGGGATGTGCGTGGTCGAACCGCTGCCGGGCGGGTGGCTGGTCCGGCTGGCCGAGCGGGACGACGGGGACGCGCAGGTCTCCCGCGCGACGCTCGATCTCGCCGATCCCGACGCGCCGGCTCTGGTGATGGCCGGCGAGTTCGGCAGCTGGCGTCATGATCTGAGCCTGCGGCACGCGGAGATCCTGTGTGCCCTGGCGGTCTCACCGCAGGGCCTGACGGCGTCGCAGCTCGCGGAGGATCTCTACGGCGACAGGTCGCGGGTGGTGACGGTGCGCGCGGAGATGTCGCGGTTGCGCAAGCAGTTCACCGGCCTGCTCGCGGCGCAGCCCTACCGCTTCGCCGGGTCGGTCGACCTGCAGGTCCGCTATCCGGCCGACCGCAGGCTGCTGCTGCCGCCGTCGAAAGCCCCGGCGATCCGCGCCGCCAGGGAGAATGACTGACATGCAGGCACCGAAGCGGGCGTTGGTGACCGAGGCTGCCGCCGAATTGCTGCGCACTCTGCAGCAGCGGCACGGCGCGCTGATGTTCCACCAGTCCGGCGGCTGCTGCGACGGGTCGTCGCCGATGTGTTACCCGGACGGGGACTTCCTCGTCGGGGACCGCGACGTGCTGCTGGCGGTGCTCGACGTGGGCGACGGCGGGGTTCCGGTGTGGATCTCCGGACCGCAGTTCGATGCGTGGAAGCACACCCAGCTGGTGATCGACGTGGTGCCCGGACGGGGCGGCGGGTTCAGCCTCGAGGCGCCGGAGGGCAAGCGCTTCCTGTCGCGCGGCCGTGCCTTCGCCGAGGACGAGAACCGTGCGCTGGACGCTCTACCGCCGGTGACGGGGGCTGCCTACGAGCGCGGGGAGCGGCCACCGGCGACCGGCACGCACATCGTCGCCGCGGCCGCCCCCGAGAGTCAGGACGCCTGCGCCCTTCCCACCGCGGAATAGCGTTCCAGGCTGCAAAACCAGCCCCCGCAACGACCCGGAATACTGTTCCGCGGTCGGGCGCGCCGCCCGGGGTTGTGCCGAGCGCGGCGTTATCGTCTGAGGCGTGATCCCGCTGCCGCGCGCATCGGTGCTGGCCGGAGTGATGATCGTCGGCATCGCTCTCGGGATGATGGCCGCGCTCGTCGCCGCGGTCGAGATCACCGCGACCATCCGCCCTGACGTCGCGATCGGCCTGGTCGTCGGCGTGCCCGGTGTCGTGGGCATGACGATGATCCTGCTGTCGAGCAAGAGATGGGCCACTGCCCTGGGCGCGATGATCCTGGCCATCGGCCCGGGCTGGTTGGGTGCGATGACCGCGATCCAGGTGGCCTCCGGTGTCTGAGGACCAGCTCGCGCTGGACACCCCCGCGCAGCCGATGGTGATCCCCGCGGCCGCCCAGTACGTCAGCCGCTGGCGCTTCGCGCTGATCGTGGTCGGCATGTGGATCGTCGCCGCCGCGGCCGGCGCCGGTCTGTACTACTGGTGGTACTACTCGCTGGACAAGGGCGTGCCGGTGTTCGCTGTGCTGGTGTTCGTGATCGCCTGCGTGGTCGGCAGCCTGCTGACCTCGATGGTGCAGGACCGGCCGGGTGTCGCCGCGATGGCGGTCGCGATGATGTCCGCGCCGATGGCCGCGGGCGCGGGCGCGGCGCTGCTGTACAGCGCCTACGTGTTCGGCTGGATTCCTCGGTGACCGTCAGGTAGGTCGCGCACCTCCTTTGCTCATGTGTTCAGATAGACACATGAATGTGCGGATGGCGCTGACGTGTGTCCTGGCCGCGGTCACCGTCGCCGCATGCGCCGGGCCCGCCGCGCAGGAGCAGGCCGACCAGCTCGTGCTTGCCGACAGCTACCAACTCGGCGGCTACAACCCGGTCAACGGATACTCCGAGTCCGGCGTCTCGCCGCTCTACGAAGGGCTCTACCGCCCCGACGCGCCCTCCGACGCCACGGTCCCCGAACTGGTTCCGACCCTGGCCGAACGCGCGCCCGAACCGGCCGGCCCCAACCGCTGGCGCATCCCGCTGCGCAGCGGCGTCGTGTTCTCCGACGGCAGCACCTTTGACTCGGCCGACGTGGTCGCCACCTACGCCGCGGTCGCCGATCCGGTGGTGGCCTCGGAGATCTCGACGTCGGTCGCGCCCATCGTGTCACTGACCGCCGACGGGCCCGGGGCCGTCGTCGTCGAACTGGACACCGCGGCCGACCCGCGGCCGTATCTGCTCCTCGGGATCCTGCCCGCCGAGAAGATCGAAGCCGCCCCGGCCGCCGACTGGGCGGTCAACACCGCGCCGGTGGGCACCGGGCCCTACCGGTTGGACAGCCTGCGGCCCGACCAGGCCGTGCTGGTCGCCCGCGACGACTACTGGGGGGACCCGGCGCAGGTCCGACGTCTGGTCTACCTCTACACGCCCGACGACAACGCGCGGGCGCAGAGCATGGTCTCGGGTGCGGTCGACGGCGCGAATCTTCCTCCGCGGCTGATCGATTCGATCGACGGCGACGAGGTGCAGACCGTCGGTGTGCGGTCGGCCGACTGGCGCGGCGTCGCGCTGCCGGCCGGCAACCCGTTCACCGCGGACGTCCGCGCCCGGCTCGCGATGAACCTCGCGGTGGACCGTGAGGCGATGGTGCGCGACGTGCTCGCCGGCTACGCCCGCCCGGCAGGCACCCCGATCGCCGAGATGTACGGGCCGGCCTACAACCCGGACGCCGGGTTCGCGTTCGACACCGACCGCGCCGCGGCGGTGCTCGATGACGCGGGGTGGCGCCCCGGCAGCAGTCAGATCCGCGAAAAGGACGGCGCGCGTGCGTCGTTCGAGCTTCTCTACAACGCACCGGACACGCTGCGCCGCGACCTGGCGGTGGCGTTCGCGGCCGCGATGCGGCCGTTGGGCATCGAGGTCCGGCCCCGCGGCACCAGCTGGGACGAGATCGACACCCGGTTCGGTGACTCCGCGGTGCTGCTCGGTGGCGGCTCGACGCCGTACAGCATCGACTCCCAGGTGTACGACACCCTGCACACCCGCGTCCCGGACTCCTCGCCGTACTCGAACCCGGGCAACTTCACCGCGCCCGGACTCGACGACATGCTGGAACGCGCCGCGCGGTCGGCGCCCGGCCCCGACAAAGACCGTCTCTACCGCGACATCCAGGCGACCTACACCGCCGAACCGTCGCAGGTGTTCCTGGTGTTCCTCGACCACACCTACGCCTACCGCGACACCGGCTGGACGCAGACGGCGCCGATCATGGAGCCGCACTCGCACGGAGTGTCCTGGGGGCCGTGGTGGAACGTGGCCCGGTGGACACGCTGACCCCGGGCGCCGCCGCGGCACGGCTCCTCGGTGTGCGGATCGCGATCGCAGTCCCGCTCACGGTGGCCATCTCGGCGGCGATCTTCGCGGTCGCGTCGCTGTCGCCGTTCGACCCGCTGGCCGCCTACCTCGGCAGCAACTACCAGTTCGCCACCCAGTCCCAGCGCGACGCGATGCGCGAGGCCTACAGCACCGACCAGCCGTGGTACCTGGCGTGGTGGCAGTGGTTGGGCGGACTCGTCCGAGGTGACCTCGGCTGGTCGTCGACCCAGTCGCAGCCGGTCGCGACGGTATTGGCCGAACGGATGCCGTTCACGCTGGGCCTGTCCGGCGCGGCGTTGCTGACCGCGACCGCGCTGGCGCTGCTGCTGGGATGTCTGGCCGGCATGCGCCGCGGCGGGCTGGTCGACCGCCTGGCCACCGGGTTCTCGGTGACGTTCGCTGCCGTGCCGCCGTTCGTGGTGTCCCTGGCGCTGGTGGTCGTCGTGGCGGTGGGCCTGCGCTGGCTCCCGGCGTCGGGCGCGGCCGCGCCGGGTGCCGGCTACACGGTGGAAGGCGTTCTGCGGCACGGCATTCTGCCGTGGATCGCGCTCACGGTGTCGATGATCCCGTGGCTGCTGCTGACCACGCGCGCGGCGGTGGCGGCCGGGGTCGACTCCGACGCGGTCCGCGGGGCCCGGTCCCGCGGGGTGCACGGCTGGGCGCTGCTGCGCGGGCACATCGCGCCGGTCTCGGTGCTTCCCACGCTGGCGTTGCTGGGCACCCGGCTCCCCGAGCTGATCGCGGGCGCGGCGATCGTCGAGACCGTGTTCGGCTGGCCGGGCATGGCCGCCGTGCTGGTGGATTCCGCTGCAGCGCTGGACTTCCCGCTACTGGCCGCGCTGACCGTCGCGGCGGCGGCCGCGGTGCTGGCCGGTTCGGCGCTCTCCGACGCGGCCGCGGTCGCGATCGACCCGCGCATCCGGATGGCCGCATGAGGACGAACGCACCCTGGCTGGTGCTCGCCGTGATCGTCGTTGCCGCGGTGTGCATTCCGCTGCTGGCCGGTCCTCAGGTCGCCGACTTCTCGGCCGCGCTGCGGCCCCCGGGCGCCGGACACCCCGCCGGCACCGATCATTCGGGCTACGACCTGCTGACCCGCACCGCCGAGGGGCTGCGGGTGTCGCTGCTGATCGCCGTCGTCTGCGCGGTGGTGGCCACCGCGCTGGGCCTGGCCATCGGCGTCGCCGCCGCGCTGGCCGGCGGCTGGCTCGACGCGGTGGTGATGCGCCTGGTCGACGGGGTCAACGCGCTGCCCCACCTGGTGGTGGGCATCGTCATCGCCGCGATGTGGCGGGGGGCGCCGCTGGCGATCATCGCCTCGATCGCGCTGACGCACTGGCCGGCGGTGGCCCGGGTGGTGCGCGCGGAACTGCTCGCGGTCGCCGAGGCGGGCTGGGTGGAGACCTCGCGGCTGGCCGGCGCCTCGCGGTGGTTCACCGCCCGCACCCATCTGATCCCGGCGGTCACCGGGCAGGCGCTGGTGGCGATGGTGGTGCTGCTGCCGCACGCGGTGTGGCACGAATCGACGTTGTCGTTCCTCGGCGTCGGGCTCTCCCCGGACCGGGCCAGCCTCGGCACGCTGCTCAGCGAGGCCCGCGGCGACGTGCTGACCGGGGCGTGGTGGACGCTGGCGGTGCCCGCGGCGGCGCTCATCGCGACCGCGCTGGCGTTCGCGGCGGCGGGCGCTTCCCTTCGTGACCGGCACCGCGCGCCGACAGGACAGGTGTGGTGACCCCCGCGCGCGAGGAGGCCCGCCTGACCGGGCTGACGGTCGACATCGCGCTGCGGCGCGGGCGGCACTCGTCGGCGGTGCGTGTCCTCGACGACGTCAACCTCGACGTCCCGGCCGGCCGCGTCACCGCGCTGATCGGCGAATCCGGTTGCGGCAAATCGCTTGTCGCGGCGGCACTGTCCGGTCTGCTCCCGCCCGGCTCCCGGGTCCGCGGGCAGGTCCGCGTCGGCGACCGCGAACTGCGCCCTGACGACGAACCGGCCTGGCGGGAGGTGCGCGGCCGGCGTATCGGGGTGGTGCCGCAGTCGGCGGCGACGTCGTTCACCCCGGTGCGCACCATCGGCTCCCAGCTGGCCGAGGTCTGCGCGCGGCTGGGGGCAGACCGCGGACCGGAGGAGCTGTGCGCGTCGGTCGCACTGCCCGCCACGGTGCTGCGGCGTTACCCGCACGAGCTGTCCGGCGGCATGGCACAGCGCGCCGCGATCGCCGCGGCGCTGG
>NZ_BCRS01000044.1 GCF_001552715.1 Mycolicibacterium vaccae NBRC 14118 = CIP 105934
GCCCGCCAGCCGGCCCGCGCCGCGCCGCGCCGCCGATCCCGGCATCGAGGCGCTGCGCGCCGAGCTGCGCGCACTGGTGGCCGAAGAACTCGCACAACTGATCAAGAGGTGACCCGTGGCTGAACTGCGTTCGTTCATCTTCATCGACCGGCTTCAGCCGCAGACGATGTCGTATCTGGGCACCTGGATCAAGGGCGCGTTGCCCCGCGCCGGAATGGCCGCACAGATCATCGAGGTGGCCCCGGGCCTGGACATCGAGGGTGTCACCGACGTGGCACTCAAGCACGCCGAGGTGCAGGCCGGGATACTCGTGGTGGAACGGCAGTTCGGCTACCTCGAGTTCCACGGGGACACCGCCAACGTCGAAGCCGCCGCCGACGCCGCGCTCGCCGAACTGGGCGGAGACACCGGCTCGGCGACCGCACCTCAGATCCTCGCCTCACGGATCATCTCCAGCATCGACCAGCAGCATGCGTTTCTGATCAACCGCAACAAGATCGGCTCCATGGTGCTGGCCGGCGAGACCTTGTACGTGCTGGAGGTGTCTCCGGCGTCGTACGCGATCCTGGCCACCAACGAGGCCGAGAAGGCCGCCGACGTGAAAGTCGTCGACTTCCGGATGATCGGTGCGACCGGCCGCGTTTACCTGTCCGGAAGCGAGTCCGACATCCGCCAGGCCGCATCCGCGGCCGAGGAGGCGCTCGCCCGGAGCGTGCGGTGAGCATCGATCGCGACACGCTGCGCCAACTCGTCCGGGAGGTGATTCGTGAGAGCGTCGGCGACCTGCTGTCCGAAGCTCGCCCGGCGCCCCCGAAACCGGTGCCCCCGCCGCCCGCGGTCACGCCGGCCACGGTCCCCGACGGTCCCGTCGCCACCGGGCCATTGGCCGCCGACGAACGGTCACGGGTGGACGCCGTCCGCATCGCCAACGATCGCGACCTCGACGTGTTCGTCCGAAACCTGCTGCAGCTCTTCGAGAACCCGAAAACCCGTGCCGACCTCCGGCACGGCCGGCTGTCGTTCCGACTCGCCGGAAACGAGCGCGGCGCAGCGGGCAGCACCCGGCGCGTCGAACGGGGCGCGGTCACCGAACGGCAGATCGCCGAGATCGCCGCCGCCGGCTCATCCCTGGTCCTCGGCCCCCGCGCCGTGCTGACCCCGCTGGCCCGCGAGCGCGCCCGCGCGCTGGGCGTGACGATCCACAAGGAGCGAAAATGATCCGTGGCACGGTCATCGGCCAGGTCTGGTCGACCCGCCGCATCGACGGCATTCCGGCCGGCGCCTTCCTGGAAGTCGAGGTCGACGGTTCCGGATCCCGGCTGATCGCGTTCGACGTGCTCGGCAGCGGCGTCGGCGAACAGGTGCTCGTCACCCAGGGCTCGGTCGCGGCGAGCTGGTTCACCGGCACCCCGCCACCGGTCGACGCGCTGATCATCGGTTCCATCGATCCCACCGGCTAGCCACACGGCTACCGGTCCGCCCACGTCAGATAACCCCACACAAAGGAGAAACACCATGGCCAGCAACGCGATCGGAATGATCGAGACCAAGGGCTTTGTCGCAGCGCTCGCGGCCGCCGACGCGATGGTCAAGGCCGCCAACGTGACGATCACCGATCGCCAGCAGGTCGGTGACGGGCTGGTTGCGGTCATCGTCACCGGTGAGGTCGGAGCCGTCAAGGCCGCCACCGAGGCCGGCGCCGAAGCCGCCTCGCAGGTCGGCGAACTCGTCAGCGTGCACGTGATCCCGCGGCCGCACAACGAGCTCGGCGCACACTTCTCCGTCGCCGGCCAGTAGTCTCCGGCCGTGGCTTCGCCCAACGCACAGAGCGGGTCCGCGACGGCGTCGCCTGCTCCGGCGCGCACCGACATCCGCGTCTACCTCCTCGTCGAGGATCTGCAGCAGCAGTTCGCCGCCTACCTCGGCACCCCGACCCGGGCGCGCGGCTACCCGCCGTACGCCGGTGAGCATGCGCTCATCGTCGAGGTGTCTCCGGCGTTGGCGATCGAGCGGGTCATCGACCTGGCATTGCGCGAGGTGCCCGGTATCCAACCCGGAATCCTCTACGTCGAGCGGCAATTCGGCGTGCTGGAGATCCACTCGGGCAATCTCGCCGATGTCCGCCGCGCCGGCGAGGCCATACTGAGCGGCACGCAGAGCGCGGCGACCGACCAGCTGCGGCCCCGGGTCCTGTACTACGACGTGATCGAGGACATCACCGATCAGCACGCGGTGATCCTCAACCGCAACCGGCAGGCCTCGATGGTGTTGCCCGGTCAGTCGCTGCTGGTGTACGAGATGACGCCGGCGCTGTTCGCCGCGGTGGCGGCCAACGAGGCCGAGCGCGCAGCGCCCGGACTGACCCTGGTCGACGTGCAGATGATCGGTGCGGCTGGCAGGCTCTACATCAGTGGCAGCACCCAGGATGTGGTGGCGGCGCGCGACCGTATCACCGAGGTGCTGGGAGCGATCGAAGGACGTGACCATTGAGCGCAGACTTCACTGACGACGAGGCCGTTGCAGAGAAGGCCCTGGCGGCGTTCGACCTGCCGCAGGGTTCCGCTCTGCGGCTGCTGAATCTGTCCGAGAACGCGACGTTCGCGGTCGAGGAGCCGGGCAGCGGGCATCAGTCGATCCTGCGGGTGCACCGGCAGGGCTACCACCGCGGCGATCAGATCGAGTCCGAACTGATGTGGCTGGACGCGCTGCGCCGGGACACCGACGTCACGGTGCCGACCGTGATCCCCGCGCACGACGGACGCCGGGTGGTGGCCGTCGAGCATGGGGGCACCCAACGCTACGTCGTGCATTTCGAGATGGTCCCGGGTGCCGAGCCGGACGAGAACACGTTGAGTTCGACGGACTTCCACACGCTGGGATGCATCACCGCGGCATTGCACGACCACTCGCGCGGTTGGCAGCGCCCGGACGGATTCAGCCGGTTCGCGTGGGACTGGGAGCACAGCCTGGGAGGCTCCCCACGGTGGGGGGCCTGGCGAGACGCGGTCGGCGTCGGCGATCACGAAGCCGAGGTGCTGAGCCGGGCCGCCGAGCTGTTGAGCAGCCGCCTCGCCGAATACGGCACCGGGCCGGACACCTTCGGTCTGGTGCATGCCGACCTGCGCCTGGCCAACCTGCTCGTCGATGACGACACCATCACCGTGATCGACTTCGACGACTGCGGATTCGGCTGGTACTTCTATGATTTCGGCACCGCGGTGTCGTTCTTCGAGGACCACCCGTCGGTGCCGGAATGGCAGGAGGCCTGGGTCACCGGGTACCGCACCCGCCGGCAGATGAGCGCCGCCGACGAGGACATGCTGGCCTCGTTCATCCTGCTGCGGAGGCTGCTGCTGCTGGCCTGGATGGGCACGCACAGCCATTCCAAGGAGTCCCAGGCGATCTCTGTGACCTACACCGCGGGCAGCTGCAAGCTCGCCGAGCAGTACCTGACCTCCGACGGTCACCGGCTTTTCTGAACACCTTCCGAAAGGGCTTACCGCTATGTTCAATTCGTTGCAGGGTCGATCGGCCGTCGTCACCGGCGGAAGCAAGGGAATCGGGCGGGGCATCGCCGAGACGTTCGCCAGGGCCGGCGTGAACGTCGTCGTCACCGGCCGCAACCAGGACGACATCGACAGCGCCGTCGCGGATCTGGGCGGGCTGGCCGGAACCGTCACCGGCGTCGCCGCCGACGTCGCCAGCCCCGAGGACTGCCGGCGAGTCGTCGCGACCGCGACCGAACGCAACGGCGGCCTGGACATCCTGTGCGCCAACGCCGGAATATTCCCCTCCGGTCGAATCGAGGAGCTGACCCCCGAGGACATCGAGCAGGTCATCGGCGTGAACTTCAAGGGCACCGTCTACATGGTGCAGGCCGCACTGGACGCGCTGACGGCCAGCGGCCGGGGCCGGGTCGTCATCACCTCCTCGATCACCGGCCCGATCACCGGCTTCCCCGGCTGGTCGCATTACGGCGCAAGCAAGGCCGCGCAGCTGGGCTTCCTGCGCACGGCCGCCATCGAGTTGGCGCCCAAGAAGATCACCGTCAATGCGGTGCTGCCCGGCAACGTGATCACCGAGGGCCTGATCGAGATGGGCCAGACCTACATGGACCAGATGGCGGCCTCGGTGCCTGCCGGCAAGCTCGGTGAGGTCGCCGACATCGGCAACGCCGCGCTGTTCTTCGCCACCGACGAGGCGGCCTACATCACCGGGCAGTCGCTGGTGGTCGACGGCGGTCAGATCCTGCCCGAATCGCCCGAGGCGCTCGCTGACCTCTGACCGGTAGCCTACATTTGGTTATACCAATTCTGTAGGCGAGGAGGTCCGGTGCCGACCCAAACCGAGGATCTGCGGCGCCGGATCGTGGCCGACATCAACGCCGGGGTGCCGGGCACCAAGCTGGGCAGCGAGCGCGAACTCGCCGAGCGGTACCGGACCAGCCGCTCCAGCCTGCGCCAGGTGCTGGCCGCGCTGGAGGAGGCCGGGCTCGTCGACCGGGTGATCGGACGCTCCGGCGGGATCTTCATCAGTCACGCCCAGGTACAGCGCAGCCTCACCGACGTGGTCGGCGTCCCGGCGTTCCTGGCCAGCCAGGGCTATGTCGCCGGCACCCGGGTGCTCTCGACCAGGATCGCCGCGCCCGACGCGACCACCCAGCAGGCGCTGAACATCGGCGCCGACGACTTCGTCATCGAGATCCACCGGGTGCGCCTGGCCGACGGTTCACCGATCTCACTGGAGTTGGCGCAGTTCCCGGCCGAAGCGTTCCCGGGCCTGCTGGAACAGCAGCTGGGTGGCTCCCTCTACGAGATCCTGGAGAGCGAGTACGGCCTGGTCACCGCGCGCGCCGACGAACGCATCGAGGCCGTCAACGCGACGCCGGAAGAGGCCGGTCTGCTGGGCGTGAAACCGAAGTCGGCGCTGCTGCTGATCACCCGCGTCACCTACGACCAGCACGACACCCCGTGCGAGTTCTCCCGCGACCTGTTCCGCGGGGACCGCACCCGGCTCGCGGTCACCGCGCAGGGTCGCGGCGTCGGCGGCACGCCCTCGGTGGCCGCCGCCTCGGTCGCGCTGCAGAGCCAGGCGTGAGAACGCGGGCCCGGTGGTACCGGTGACCGACTCCCCCGGCGCAGGCAGGTTCGCGCCGAGCCCGTCGGCGGACCTGCACATCGGCAACCTGCGCACCGCGGTGCTGGCGTGGCTGTTCGCCCGCTCCACCGGCCGACGGTTCCTGATGCGCGTGGAAGACCTCGACGACCGCACCGACACCGGGATCGCCGAGCGGCAACTGGCCGATCTCGCCGCGATCGGCCTGACCTGGGACGAACCCGCGACCTGGCAGACGCAGCACCGCGAACGCTACGACGCCGTCATCACCGACCTCGCCGAGCGTGGCCTGCTGTTCGAATGCTATTGCAGCAGAAAGGATATCGCTCAGGCACCGCGGGCGCCGCACGCCCCGGAGGGCGCCTACCCGGGGACGTGCCGCGACCTGACCGACGGCGAACGGGAGAAACGCAGGCAGGAAACGGGACGCCCGCCCGCGCTGCGGTTGCGTACCGACACCACCACCTTCACCGTGCACGACGTGCTGCACGGGGACTACACGGGCCTGGTCGACGACTTCGTGGTGCGCCGCGGCGACGGGGTGACCGCCTACAACCTGGCCGTGGTCGTCGACGACGCGGCGTCGGGGATCGACCAGGTGGTGCGCGGCGACGATCTGTTGGCGTCCTCGCCGCGGCAGGGCTACCTCGCCCGGCTGCTCGGCCATCCCGCACCGGTGTATGCGCACGTGCCGCTTGTGCTCAACCCCGCCGGCGCCCGGCTGGCCAAACGCGACGGCGCGGTGACGCTCGCCGAGATCGGCGTGTCCGAAGCCGTCGCGCAGATCGCCGACTCCCTCGGGTACTCCGCGCGCACCGTCGAGGGCATGCTCGACGAATTCGATCCCGCGCGGTTGCCCCGGGCTCCGTGGGTATACCGGGCGGAGTGAGCAGAACCCTTCAGCTGAGGCCTTCGGGTTGCTACGGTCCGCCGATGCGCTACCCACGCAAGATCCTGTTCGCGGTGCTGGCCGCGCTCGCCGTGTTGCTGAGCGCGTGCGGCTCGTCGGGATCCGAGAACGCGGTGCAGTCCAGCGGTGTGCTGCGTGTCGGCACCGAGGGTGTGTACGCGCCGTTCAGCTTCCACGACCCCGCGACCGGCGAGCTCACCGGCTACGACGTCGACGTCGCCCGCGCGGTCGGTGAGAAGCTCGGTGTCGACGTCGAATTCGTCGAGACCCCATGGGATTCGATCTTCGCCGCGCTTGAGGCCGACCGCTTCGACGTCGTCGCCAACCAGGTGACGATCACGCCCGAGCGCGAAGAGAAGTACGACCTGAGCGAGCCGTACTCGATCGGTGAGGGCGTGATCGTCACCCGCGCCGACGACGACTCGATCACCTCGCTGACCGATCTGCGAGGCAGACGCGCCGCGCAGAGCACGACCAGTAACTGGGCGCAGGTGGCCCGCGACGCCGGTGCGCAGATCGAATCGGTGGAAGGCCTCACCCAGGCGATGGCCCTGCTCAGCCAGGGCCGGGTCGACGTGGTGGTCAACGACAGCCTCTCGGTCTACGCCTACCTCGCCGAGACCGGCGACGCGGCGGTGAAGATCGCCGGCACCACCGGCGAGAAGAGCGAGCAGGGCCTGGCCGCGCGGAAGGACAGCGGTCTGCTGCCGGACCTCAACACCGCGATCGAGGAGCTCAAGACCGACGGCACGCTGGCCGCGATCTCGGAGAAGTACCTGCGCACCGACGTATCCGGCGGTGAGGAGGCCCCGCAGGGCCAACCCCGCTCGGCCCTGCGGCTGGTGCTGGACAACCTGTGGCCGCTGGCGAAGGCCGCGCTCACCATGACCATCCCGTTGACGATCATCAGCTTCGCCATCGGCCTGGTCATCGCGCTCGGGGTCGCGCTGGCCCGGCTGTCGCCGAATGTGCTGCTGTCCAACGCCGCCCGCTTCTACATCTCGGTCATCCGCGGCACCCCGCTGCTGGTGCAGCTGTTCATCGTGTTCTTCGCGCTGCCGGAGTTCGGGATCCGGATCGACCCGTTCCCGGCCGCGGTCATCGCGTTCAGCCTCAACGTCGGCGGGTACGCCGCCGAGATCATCCGCTCCGCGATCCAGAGCATCCCGAAAGGACAGTGGGAGGCGGCCGAGACGATCGGCCTGAACTACACCGGTGCGCTGAGACGGATCATCCTGCCCCAGGCCACCCGGGTCGCCGTGCCACCGCTGTCGAACACGCTGATCTCGCTGGTCAAAGACACTTCACTCGCCTCGACGATTCTGGTGACCGAGCTGCTGCGCCAGGCCCAGATCATCGCCGCACCCACCTACGAGTTCTTCGCGCTGTACGGCACGGCGGCGGTCTACTACTGGGTGATCTGCCTGGTGCTGTCGTTCGGGCAGGCGCGGTTCGAGCGCCGATTGGAAAGGTATGTGGCGAGATGACGAGCGCTTGCGCGAGGAATAGACGATGATGACCGAAGACCGGATCGTCGCCCGGGATGTGCGTAAGTCCTTCGGGTCACTCGAAGTGCTCAAGGGGGTTTCCTTCACCGTGCCGCGCGGCACGGCCACCGCGGTCATCGGACCGTCGGGTTCGGGCAAGACCACCCTGCTGCGCACGCTCAACGCGCTCGACGTCGCGGACTCCGGCGTGATCAAGGTCGGCGACGTCGAGATCGACTTCGGTCGGCCGGTGCCCAAGGACGAACTGCGCCGCTACCGCGCACAGAGCGGCTTCGTGTTCCAGTCGCACAATCTGTTCCCGCACAAGACCGTGCTGCAGAACGTCACCGAGGGGCCGATCGTCGCGCAGAAGCGGCCCCGCGAGGAGGTCGAGGCGCAGGCCCTGGAACTGCTCGACCAGGTGGGCCTGCGGGACAAACGGGATCAGTACCCGTTCCAGCTCTCGGGCGGGCAGCAGCAGCGGGTCGGGATCGCCCGTGCGCTGGCGCTCACGCCGAAGGTGGTGCTGTTCGACGAGCCGACCTCGGCGCTGGACCCCGAACTCGTCGGCGAGGTCCTCGGCGTCATCCGGGATCTGGCCCTCGAGGGCTGGACGCTGGTGGTGGTCACCCACGAGATCCAGTTCGCCCGTCAGGTTTCCGAGCAGGTGCTGTTCCTCGACCAGGGCGTGATCCTCGAGCAGGGCCCGCCGGCGGCGGTGCTGGGCGACCCGAAGGAGGAACGGACGCGCCAGTTCCTGAAGCGCATCCTCAACCCGCTGTAGCCGCCGCCGTGAGACAGTGTCGGGCATGGCACGCCACGAGGCCGATGTCCTCATCGTCGGGGCAGGGCTGTCCGGGCTGATCGCCGCGCGCAGCGTCCTGGCCGCGGGACTGACCCCGCTGATCCTGGAGGCGGACAACCGGATCGGTGGGCGCATCCTCACCGAGGATCTGGCCGGGCTGCCGGTGGACCTCGGCGCCCAGTGGATCGGCGACACCCACCACCGGATGTTCGCGCTCGCCGCCGAACTCGGGGTGCCCACCTATCCGCAGTTCGACGACGGTGAGACCACCTACGAGTTCGCCGGTACGGGTGTGCTGCGCGGCAACGAGTTTCACGACAGGTTCGCCGCCGAGCTGGCCGAACTGGCCACGGTGCTGCGCCGGCTCGACGAACTGGCCGCACAGGTCGACCCGGCATCGCCGTGGGCGGCGCCGCAGGCCGCCGAATGGGACGCCGTCACCGCCGGCGCCTGGTACGACGCGCAGGGACTGTCCACGGTGGCCCGCACGCTGCTGGAGATCTGCACCGTCGGGATCCTGGCCGTCCCCACCGTCGAGGTGTCGTTCCTGCACCTGCTCTTCACGATCCAGACCTGCGGGGTGACCTCGGAGCTGTTCGCCGAGTCCGAGGGCGGCGCCCAGACCACCCGGTTCGTCGGCGGCACCGCCGAGATCCCGAAACGGTTGGCGGCGATGCTGTCCGGGCATCTGGTGCTCGACGCGCCGGTGCAGCTCATCGAGCACGGACCCGACCGCGTCGCCGTGCACTGCCGCGGTGGACAGGTCGCTCACGGCCGGCGCGTGATCGTCGCGGTGTCCCCGATGCTCGCGGGACGGATCATGTACGACCCGCCGCTGCCGGGCGACCGCGACCAGCTGACCCAGCGCATGCCGAACTCGTCGGCGATGAAGGCGTTCTTCGTCTACGACGAGCCGTTCTGGCGCGCCGACGGTTTGAACGGCCAACTCATCTCCGATGTAGGTCCGGCCCGGATGTCCAACGACACCTGTGTCCCCGGCGACGACCGCGGCGTCATCCTGCTGTTCCTCGAAGGCGAGCAGGCCCGCGTCCACACCCGGTGGTCGGCCGAGGAGCGACGCGCGGCGCTGACGCACGAACTGGTACGCCATTTCGGGCCGCGCGCCGCCCACCCGGCGCACTACGTCGACGGCGAGTGGAGCGATCGGCAGTGGACCCGCGGCTGCTACAACGCCAACTGCGGGCCGCTGGTGTGGACCTCCTACGGGCCTGCGCTGACCCCGCCGATCGGCCCGGTCCACTGGGCCTCGACCGACACCGCCACCGAGTGGAGCGCCTACATGGAGGGCGCGGTGCAGGCCGGTGAGCGGGCGGCCGCCGAGGTCATCGCGGCGCTGGCGAATTAGGCGCTATTTCAACGCAATCGGCAGCGATGACATGCCGCGCAGCGTCACGTTCTGCTTGTAAACAGGCTCGGCGGCCAGCGTGGCATTCGGGAAGCGTGACGTCAGCGCGGTGAGCGCGACGGTGGCTTCCAGCCGGGCCAGCGGTGCGCCGATGCAGAAGTGCGGGCCCTTGCCGAAGCCGAGATGGCGGATCACGGGCCGGTCGGGGTCGAACTCGTCGGGCCGCTCGACCGCACCGGGGTCGCGGTGCGCCGCGGCGGTCAGCAGCAGCATGTTGTCGCCCTTCGGGACCGTGACGCCGCCGGTGACTTCTCCCCCGTCGTTTCGCGCGCCCCCGATCGTCATGTCCTCGCCGGCGATCCGGCCGACCAGCTGCACCGGCGGGTCGTAGCGCAGGGTCTCCTCGATCACCGCGCCGGCCCGGTCCGGATCGGCGGCCAGCGCGGTCCACTGGCCGTCGTTGCGCAGCAGCGCCAGCGCGGCGTTGGCGATCAGGTTGACCGTCGTCTCGTGTCCGGCCACCAGCAGCAGGTTGCAGGTCGCGACGATCTCGTCCTCGGTGAGCTGATCGCCGGACTCCTCCACGTGGATCAGCCCGGACATCAGGTCGTCGCCGGGATCGCGGCGACGACGAGAGATCAACGCGCGCAAATAATCCCGCAGCCAGAGCCCGGCCTGCATACGCTCCTCGAAGCCGTCGCCGGCCGAACCGGTCACGGTGATGAACGGATCCAGCGACTGAGCCAGCAGCGCCGAGGCCGCGCTGAACTCCGGCTCGTCCTCCAGCGGCACCCCGAGCAGCCGGCAGATCACCGCGACCGGAAGTGGGTAGGCCAGACCCTCGATCGCCTCGAACGGTCCCGAGGCGCCTGCCGCATCGTCCAGCAGCCCGTCGACCAGGGCGACGATGTCGGGCTCGAGCGCCTTGACGACCTTGGGCACGAACGCCTTGCTGACCAGGCGCCGCAACCGGGTGTGATCGGGCGGATCCAGGAACAGGAAGCCCGGCGGCCCGAACGGGCGCTCCTCGGCACCGTCGGCGATCGCACGCTGGGCCACCGTGGACTTCAGCCGGTCGCTCGCCGAATCCGGGTGGCGCAGCACCTCGTCGCAGTCGGCGTAGGACGAGAACACCGTCAGGTTGTTGGCAGGCAGATGCATCGGCCCGTGCGCGCGGATCCGGCCGTAGACCGGGTACGGATCGGCGCGGCGGTCGGGGGCGAGCATCTCCAGCAGCAGCGACTGCGACGTCATGCCCTTATTGTGCACACGTTCAAAAGCGTGCAGGTAAGGCTGCGCGAGATTGCGTTCAGTGCGGCCAGGATGGCGAGAACGCCGCGTGGAATGCGGTTTCGGCGGGGTCAGGCGTTCGCGTAGTAGCGGCCCAGCACGTGCTCGCGCAGATCGCCGAACCGGCCCTCGGGGATCGACGCCCGGATCTGGTCGACGAGCCGGACGATGAACCGCTCGTTGTGGATCGTGCACAACGTCGCCGACAACATCTCCTTGGCCTTGAACAGGTGATGCAGATAGGCCCGGGTGTAGTGCGCGCAGGTGTAGCAGTCGCACTCGGGGTCGATCGGGGTGAAGTCGCGCCGGTAGCGCGCCCCGGTGATGTTGAAACGCCCGTCGGCCGAGTACACCGCGGCGTTGCGGGCCACCCGCGACGGCGACACGCAGTCGAACGTGTCGGCGCCGGCCTCCACCGCGGCGAACAGGTCGTCGGGCTCGCTGATGCCGAGCAGGTGGCGGGGCTTGTCGTCGGGCAGCTCGCTGCTGACCCAGCCCACGATCGTGGCCAGGTTCTGCTTCTCCAACGCGCCGCCGATGCCGTACCCGTCGAACCCGCGGCCGTCCTCGTCCACGATCTGCGTCAACCCGCGCGCGGCCTGCCTGCGCAGGTCCTCGTACTGGGCGCCCTGCACCACCCCGAACAACGCCTGCGGCGGCTTGTGCGCACGCACCGCGGACAGCCGGCGGTGCTCGGCCAGGCACCGCACCGCCCACTCGTGGGTGCGCTGCACCGAGCGTTCCTGGTAGTCGCGGGTGTTGACCAGCGTGGTCAGTTCGTCGAACGCGAAGATGATGTCGGCGCCGAGCTGATGCTGGATGCCGATCGAAACCTCCGGGGTGAACCGGTGGATGGACCCGTTCAGATGCGACCGGAAGGTCACCCCGTCGTCGTCGACGTGGGCCAGCCGCTCCTTGCCCTCGGCGATCACGTCGTCGGCCTGGACCCGCGCGGTGTCCATCGCCAGCACCTTCTTGAAGCCCACGCCCAGCGACATCACCTGGAAGCCGCCGCTGTCGGTGAACGTCGGGCCCGGCCAGTTCATGAACGCGCCCAGCCCGCCGGCCTCGTCGACGACGTCGGGACCCGGCTGCAGGTAGAGGTGATAGGCGTTGGCCAGGACAGCCTGGGCGCCAAGCTGTTTCATCGTCTCGGGCAGCACCGCCTTGACGGTGGCCTGGGTGCCGACGGCGATGAACGCCGGAGTCTGGATGTCTCCGTGCGGTGTCCGGATGACGCCGGCGCGGCCCGGCCCGCCGGGCAGGTCGGCGGTCACCGAGAAGAAGGGATCAGCGCGTTGGGGGTCAGGCACGCCGTAGATTCTGCACTGTGCTGACACGCAGGGCTCTGGGCGCCGTACTGAGTTCGACCCTCCTGACGGTCCCGGTCCTCGCCGGGTGCTCGTCGCCGACGCCGGAATACCAGCCCCCGCCCGGGGCGCTGGTGGCGGGAACCGCGCAGGTGACGGTCAACGGCCGGGACGCCGGCACCACCGACTCGGTGCAGTGCGACCCGGCCGGGACGCTGATGATGGTGAGCACCGGCGACCCGCACGACCCCGAGTCCTCCGGCATCTCGGCGACGATCTCCAACGAGGACGGACTCGTCGTCCGCGAGGTCGGGATCCGCGACCTCGGCGGTTTCACCGGCAGCTACAACCAGGGCCTCGGCGGCGACGCGGAGGTGACGATGACCGGCCGCACCTACGACATCCGGGGCACCGCCGACGGCTTCCACACCGAAAACCCCAGCTTCCGCACCACAGGCGACTTCCAGATAAAGGTCGCGTGCTGAGCCTGCACCCCCAAAAGTGACGTGTGGACTGCGGTTCTGTGGCCATACTGCTCGAGACGATCCGCCGGTCTCGGCGAATCGCACGATACGAAGGAGAACCGTGATGAAGCGCGAAATCCTCGTCGCCGTGGGCGGCGCAGCGATCGTCATGGCCGGTCTGTCGGGCTGCGGATCGGATAAGTCGGACACCTCGGGAGAGACGTCGCAGGCCGCGGCGGCCGAGGGCCGCAGTACCGTCACCATCGACGGTGCCGACCAGGAGGTGCAGGGCACCGTCGTGTGCTCCGACATGGGCGGCAACACCAACATCGCGATCGGCGACGCGACCACCGGGATCGGCGCGGTCGTCAGCACCGGCGACGAACCCACCGTCGTGTCGGTCGGCCTGGGCAACGTCAACGGGGTGACCCTCGGCTTCCAGAGCGGGGCCGGCCAGGGCGAGGCCGCCGCCGAGAAGGACGGCCAGACCTACAAGATCTCGGGCACCGCGACCGGCGTCGACATGGCCAACCCGATGCAGCCGGTGAACAAGCCGTTCGAGATCGAGGTGACCTGCCCGTAGTCAGTTACCGGTGTAACCGGCGGCGGACTGCCGCAACTGCCAGATCTGCGCGGGGCAGAGCTCGTTGACGGCCTGATTGATGAGGTAACCCGCCTGGTAGTAGTCGGTGGTGTGAAAGTCGGCTTTCACCTGGTTCACCAGTTCGGCGTAGCCCATCGTGGCCGCGACGCGGTCACAGATGGTCTGCCCGTACCCGATGGCGGCGTCGGCGTTCGGGAAGTTGTAGCCGGGCCGGACGTGCACGTTGACCAGATAGGCGACGACGTCGGCGTTCGCCGTCGGCGCCGCAGCCACCACGGCGAAGGGCAGCAGGCCCGCCGACAACACCCCGATCAGCGTTTTCATAGGTCCTGACCTTACCCACGCCCGCCTACCCCGCCGGCAAATGCCCACAAGCCTGCCCGCGAGCACGGCACCTCCACTTAGGGTGTAGCCCATGAAGTGGATGGCTGCGTGGGCAATCGCCGGTGTCCTGGCCGCGCCGTTGACGGTGGCGGTCGCCGGACCCGCTTCGGCCACACCGAGCACCTGTGACGGCGCCGGCTGTGTCCCGTTCGTGGACCACGACGCGCGACTGGGTGAGCGGTGCAACCAGAAGACGCGTTACAACTTCGGGCTCGACGGCTCCGGCAACACGCTGGCGTGCAGCTCGAAGAGCCAGTGGGTGTCCTTCCCGCCGCTGGTCGGGGTGCGCACGCTGCGTTCGGTGTGCGGCGACGCGACGGGTGTGGCGCAGAGCCCCGACGGGGTGCCGCTCAAGTGCGACCGGGGCGCCTGGTCCGCTGATTACTGGGTGATGTTCTACGGCTGACGGTGCCCGAAACCGCTGCCGCTGCGGATCAGCGGCAGCGTCGCGCTCGTCGCGAAACCCGGCGGCGCCTGGCACACCGCGGGCACCGCGTTGAGCACCTGCATCGCGGTCGCCACGTTCGCCGACCGCACATGTTCCTCCATGCTCGCGGCCCGGCTGAAGCTCGCCAACGAGACGAAGTGCGTCTGCATCGACGGATCCCCCTCGATGGTCAGCGTCCAGCCGTGCCTGGGCTTGGGCCAGTGGCCCGGGTATTCGTTGCCCACCGTCCAGAGCGTCTCGATCTCGACGAGCACCTGCCCGTCGCGGCGTCCGCTCCACACCCAGCGCTGACCGGACGTGGTCCCGGCCCGCAGCAGGTGCTCGAAGATCTGGTGGTCCTGCTGTGCGGCAACGGCTTCCACGGACACCGTGACCTCGTCGAGGTCGGCGGCGAGCGCGTCGCCGAGGAACCAGACCTGCTCGCTGAAGATCGAGCTGTTGAACGCCAGGAAGTCGGTCGCGGTCGGACTGATCGCCGTCACCGGTTGGCCGAAGGCCATGTTGTCGAACGTGATCCCGGTGCTCTCGTACACCGACCAGTCGGCCCGCTCCTGCAGGGCGATCTTCTCGATCCTGCGGCTCATGCCCGACAACGCCAACGGCAGCACCCCGGACAGATTGCCGGGGTTGATGCCGCTGCCGTGCACCGAGCTTCGGCCCCGTTCGCATGCGGCAAGCACCCGGTCGCGGTCGGTCGGGTCCATCCGCCTGGGATGGAACATGAACGCCGTGGTGGCCACGTTCTTCCCGCTGGCCAGCAGCGCGCACACATCGTCGACGTGCGCGGTACGGGGCGTGTAGAGCACGCAGTCGGCGTCCAGGGCGAGGATCGCGTCGACGTCGGTCGTGGCGGTCACCCCGACCGGCGCGCGGCCGAGCAGCTCCCCCAGATCGGCGCCGTCCTTGTCAGCGGAGTACACCCGCGCGCCGACCAGCTCGATGTCGTCCCGGCCATCGAGGATGGCGGTCATCATTTCCGACCCGACAGCGCCTGTGCCCCACTGAATCACCCGATACACAGCCGGACCGTAGCAGGATGGGCGCCGTGACCAACCGCGTTCAAGAGCTGTTCGGCGTGCAGTTCCCCGTCGTGCAGGCGCCCATGACCTACATCGCGCGGGCGGAGCTGGCCGCAGCGGTATCCGAGGGCGGTGGCCTCGGCATGATCGAGACGCTGACCCCCGAGGGCCGCGCGGACCTGCTGCGGGTGCGCGATCTCACCGACCGCCCGGTAGCGGCGAACCTGATGATCCAGGGCTGGAAGCGCGACCCGTCGATCGTCGACGTGCTGGCCGCCGCCCGGGTGCGACACGTGTTCACCTCCGCAGGCGACCCGGCCCTGTTCACCGCCCGATTGCACGAGGCGGGGATGACCGTGGTGCACGTCGTCGGATCCCTCAAGGGCGCGCTGAAGGCCGCCGACGCCGGGGTCGACGCCCTGGTCGTCGAAGGGGTGGAGGGCGGCGGATTCAAGTCCGCGCTGGGCGCGTCGACGATGGTGCTGCTGCCGCTGATCGCCGAGCGGGTGGACCTCCCGCTCATCTGCGCAGGTGGCATGTGCGACGCCCGCTCCGGAGCGGCCGCCGTGGTGCTGGGCGCCGAGGGGGTGCAGATGGGCACCCGGATGCTGGCCAGCGTGGAGGCCGCGGTGCACGCCAACTTCAAGGATGCGATCGTCGCGGCCGACGACGCCGGGACGGTGCTGCTCGACGTCCCGGGCAATCCGACGATGCGGGTGCTGCGCACCGGGCTGGCGTCGCGGATCGACGAGCATCCCGCCGACGCGCAATTGCTGGGCCGGATCACCGACCTGTACTTCGGTGGCGACCTGGAGGCCAGCGTGGCCAACACCGGGCAGGTGTCCTCGCGGATCACCGACCTGCAGCCCGTCGCCGACATCGTGCGACGCACCTGGGGCGACATCGAAGGGGTGCTCGACGCCGCGCGCGATCGGCTCGGTTGAGTGCCGCGCTGACGGGGCACTCTCCCCGGTATGGATGGCGACTACGACGACCCGGGTCCCGACGACACGCTGAGCCCCAGTGAATCCCTGGACTCCGACGAGGTCCGCAACGACGACGGCGACATCGTCGTCGACCCGCCCGAGCAGTGGATCGACGCCGAGGTCGACGAGACGCTCGACGAGAAACTCGCCGCCGAGGTCCCCGACGTGACGCCGGCGGGCAGCCCGCCGGACGAACGGCCCACCCGCCACACGGGCGGCCAGATCGACGGCACCCCCGAAGACGGGGAATCGTTCTTCACCGTCGTCGACGACGACGAGAAGGAAGTGGTTCCCGGAGATGACGAGGCCGACCGCATCATCGAGGACTGACGTGGCCGCATGGCCGCGAAACAGATTCTGTGCTTTGGTGATTCGCTGACCTGGGGATGGGTTCGTAGCCGACGGGATGCCCACCGAACGCTATCCGCGCCAGACGCGGTGGACCGGTGTGCCGGCCGACGGCGAGGACGGCATCCACTTCACCGAGCAGAACAATCTGGCGCTCGGTGAGGCGTTGCGCGACCCGGTCCTCAGGCTCGTATAACGACCGGGCCGAGGGCTTCGTAACGTCGCGCCTCCTCGGCGCCGAGCTCCTGGCCGGTGACGATCGCCTCGAAGTCACCGATGCGGGCGAACCGGCAGAAGCTGCTCTCGCCGAACTTCGAGTGCGCGGCCACCAGCACCGGCCTGCGGGCCACCCGCACCGCGGTGCCCTTCACCGCGGCGACCGCGGGGTCCGGCGTGGTCAGGCCGTGGTCGAGGGAAATCCCGTTGGTGCCAAGGTAAGCCACGTCGATCACCAGGCTGTTCAGCATGTCGACCGCCCAGTGGTCCACGGTGGCCAGCGTCCTGCCCCGCATTCGTCCGCCGAGCAGCAGCACGGTGACGGAGCGACTGTGCGCGAGCGCCTCGGCAGCCAACAGTGAGGACGTCACCACCGTCAGCTCCTGCTCGGCCAGCCGTTCGGCGATCAGCCGTGGGGTGAAACCCTCGTCCAGATAGACGGTTTCGGCGCCGTGCAGCAGATCGGTGGCAGCAGCGGCGATACGGTGCTTCTGGGCCAGATCGACCTGACTTCGGTACTCGACGCCGGACTCGAACGCGGCGGTCTCCAACGGGACCGCGCCGCCGTGCACCCGCTTGAGCAGGCGGCGGCCCGCCAGCACCTTCAGGTCGCGACGGATCGTCTCGCTGGCGACGTCCAGTTCGGTCGCGAGCGAGACGACGTCCACCCGCCCACGGGTGCGGGCGAATTCGACGATCCGGCTCTGGCGGGTCTCGGAATCCACCTGCGTCAGGCTACTTGTCGGCGGCCGTCAGGATCGCCTTGACCTCCTCCGCCGTCGTCGCCTGCCGCAGCCGGGCGACCTCGTCGGGCTTGAGGAACACCTGCGCGATCCTGGTCAGTAGCGCCATGTGGTCCTTGCCCGCCCCGGCGATACCGACGACGAACTCGGCGGGCTTGCCGTTCCAGTCGATCGGCTCGGGGTAGCGCACGAAGGACAGCCCGGTGTGCCTGATCGTGTCCTTGGCCTCGTTGGTGCCGTGTGGGATCGCCAGCCCGTTGCCCATGAACGTGGAGACCGAGGACTCGCGCTCGTGCATCGCGTCGACGTAGGCCGGCTCCACCGCACCCGAGGTGACCAACAGGTGCCCGGCCTCGTCGATGGCCCCGGCCGACGTCTTCGCCTTGCCGGACAACACGATCGACTCCAGTGGCAGCACGTCCTCGCCCGGGACGTCAGCGGTGTCCTCGACCTCGACCGGCGCCGCCCCGCCCTCGCCGTTCGTCTTCTCCAGCAGCTCGACGATCTCGTCGTAGCGCGGGCTGTTCATGAAGTCCTCGACCGAGACGTGCGCGGCCGAGGCGGTGCGCTGGCGGGCCCGCGGCGTCAGGTCACGGTGCGAGACGACCAGATCGTAGGTGTCGGTCAGATTCGAGATCGCCGAGTTGGTGACCTTGACGTCGCTGAAGCCGGCCTGCTGAATCTTCTTGCGTAACACCGACGCTCCCATCGCCGACGAACCCATGCCGGCATCGCAGGCGAACACGATGGTGCGGATGGGCCCGGTCCGGCCTGCGTCCGCTCCGACCAGAGCGCCTGCGACGCTGGACTTCTTGCCCTTGAGCGACTCCATCTCCGCGGTGGCCGCGGCCAGATCCTGCTCGTCGGTGGCCCGGTCGGTCTTGAGCAGCAACGCGGCCACCACGAACGACACCGCCGCCGCGCCGAACACCGACAGGGTGACGCCGAGGAAGCTGCCGCTGGCCGTCTGGGCGTACACCGCGATGATCGACCCCGGCGCAGCCGGGGCGCGCAGGCCCGAGCCGAACAACACGTTGATGAACACCCCGGTCATGCCGCCCAGGATGGTCGCGATGATCAGCTTGGGCTTCATCAGCACGTACGGGAAGTAGATCTCGTGGATGCCGCCGAAGAACTGGATGATCGCCGCACCCGGGGCCGACGCACGCGCCACGCCCTTGCCGAAGAACATGTACGCCAACAGAAGTCCCAGTCCGGGACCGGGATTGGCTTCTAGCAGGAACAGGATCGACTTGCCGGTCTCCAGTGCCTGCGTGGTGCCCAGCGGGGTCAGCACGCCGTGGTTGATCGCGTTGTTGAGGAACAGCACCTTGGCCGGCTCGATCAGGATCGAGGTCAGCGGCAGCAGGTCGTTCTCGACGAGGAAGTCCACGGCGCTGCCGGCGGCGCGGGTGAACGACGACACCACCGGGCCGATGCCGAAGAAGCCGAAGATCGCCAGGAGCATGCCCAGGATGCCTGCCGAGAAGTTGTCGACCAGCATCTCGAAGCCGGGCCGGATCTTGCCCTCCCACAGCGCGTCGAGCTTCTTCATGCACCAGCCGCCGAGCGGGCCCATGATCATCGCGCCGAGGAACATCGGCACGTCGGCGCCGGTGACCACGCCGACCGTCGCGATCGCCCCGACCACGGCGCCGCGGTTGCCGTGGATCATCCGACCGCCGGTGTAGCCGATCAGGATCGGCAGCAGGTAGGTGATCATCGGGCCGACGATCCCTGCGCCGTCGTAGGCGCCCCAGCCGCCGATCTTGGCGACCCAGCCGTCGGGATCGCGCAGACCGGCGAAGATCCCCTGCAGCCAGCCCTGCTCGATGAACAGCGCGGTTATCAGGCCCCAGGCGATGAACGCCGCGATGTTGGGCATGACCATGTTCGACAGTGCTGTGCCCAGCTGCTGTACCCGCACCCGCACCCCGGTCCGCGCGGGTGCGTCCTCGACAGTTGCATGTGACATCCGAGATCCTCCGATTCGGTTGGGCGCGGCCGGTGCGGTGATTCCGGTCACAATGACGCTGAGCCCAGTACACCGCATAAACGGGCACCAGTGCAAGCACTCGGTCACAATCGGTCATAAATTGCGGTGGTTTTATGCCCGAGTGGCGGATAGAGTGTTGAAGAGCACACCCGTCGAGAGGACTGTCCCCATGAAGGCTCTGCGCTTCTACGCCCCCGAAGACGTCCGGCTCGAGGACGTCCCGGAACCGACCTGCGCGCCCGATGAGGTGAAGCTGCGCGTGCGCAACTGCTCGACCTGTGGCACCGACGTCAAGATCTTCTACAACGGCCACCAGAACCTGACCCCGCCTCGCACCATCGGCCACGAGATCGCCGGCGAGATCGTCGAGGTCGGCGCCGACGTCAACGCGACCTACGGCAGCAACTGGCAGCCCGGCGACCGGGTCCAGGTGATCGCCGCGGTGCCGTGCGGTGAGTGTCACGAGTGCCGCAAGGGCTGGATGGCGGTGTGCCAGAACCAGACCTCGATGGGCTACCAGTACGACGGCGGCTTCGCCGAGTTCATGATCGTGCCGCGGCAGGTGCTCAAAGTCGACGGCCTGAACCGGATCCCGGACAATGTCGGCTATGACGAGGCCTCGGCGGCCGAGCCGTTCGCCTGCGCGATCAACGCACAGGAGCTGCTCGGCATCGAGGAGGGCGACACCGTCGTGGTGTTCGGCGCAGGCCCGATCGGCTGCATGCACATCCGCATCGCACGCGGCGTGCACAAGTGCGGACCTGTGTACCTGGTGGACGTCAACGCCGCCCGGCTGCAGATGTCGGCGGACGCGGTGCAGCCCGACGAGATCATCAACGGCGCTGAGGTCGACGTGGTGGAACGCGTCATGGAACTGACCGCGGGCCGGGGTGCGGACGTGGTGATCACCGCCACGGCGGCCAACGTCGCGCAGGAGCAGGCGATCGCGATGGCTGCCCGCAACGGGCGCATCTCGTTCTTCGGCGGGCTGCCCAAGAACAACCCGACGATCACCTGCGACTCCAACGTCGTGCACTACCGGCAGCTGCACATCCACGGCGCCAACGGCTCGGCGCCCGAACACAACAAGCGGGCGCTCGAATACATCTCTACCGGGCAGGTGCCGGTCAAGGACCTGATCACCCGGCACATCCCGCTCGACGACGTGCTCGACGCGTTCCAGATCGTCAAGAACGGCGAGGCCATCAAGGTGACGGTGGAACCGGCCCCGGCCGAGCTGCCTGCTGGGGTTTAGCCTCCGGCACAAGTCGGCGCACAGGGGGCTGCGAGGGTGTTCACACCGTGGCTGTGTTTTGAAATCGCGGCGGGCAGGTACCCACCCCCCATGGCCCAACCCGGGCCGTGATGCACGGCGGAAGGAACGCACATGGGTGCCGACGACAAGGCAAGCAACAAGATCGACGACCTCGGCGGTAAGGCCAAGGAGGGTTTCGGCAAGCTCACCGGCGACAAGAGCACCGAGAACGAGGGCAAGGTCGACCAGGCCAAGTCCAGCCTCAAGGACGCCGGCGAGAAGATCAAAGACGCGTTCAAGAAGTAACGCCGCGACAGCGGTTCGGCCTGTCACCCGATTGGGTGACAGGCCGAACTGCATTGAGGCCGTGGCTTCTCTGAACCCTGGCACCGCCGTGCTTCAAAGCCCGACCCTTCACGCGCGGCGCGCGTTCTAATGGTCAGACACTGCCTCCGGTTGACGCTGCCGCGCGACGACTGGGGGTCTGCGCCCGGTACCGAAGGATGAATCTATGGTCGATGTGCCCGACGAGCTGCCCTCGCCCCACGAGTTCCGAACAAAGATGGCTCACCTCGACCGGGAATTCGCCGATGCCCGCCGGTACCTGTCGAGATTGCACGCTGAAGACAATGAATCGCTGAGCGCGCTGATGATGGAGATCCATCGGAGCGGACGGGCGATGAACGTCCTGGCCGCGATGGCGGTACAGGCCCTCGACTTCGCCCAACTGTCGGCGGACCGGCTCGGCGGCGACCTTCAGAAGTGGCTCGACGAGTCGGCGATGACCCAAGACACCGCCGAGAACGAACGAGATCAGAGCGAACTCGGCGGCGAGGGATGAGCCCACCTCGCCGTCCATCCGGGAAATCCGGGCGGACGGCGGGAACTGAACAGCCTCTTACTGCTTACGCAGAAGAGGTGTGGCGGTGGCGGAGGGATTTGAACCCTCGGACGGGGGTTACCCGTCACACGCTTTCGAGGCGTGCTCCTTAGGCCGCTCGGACACGCCACCGTGTGGCAGCTTACCGATGGACGGGGCGTGGACCAAAACGTCCCCTGATATGCGTCGAGCGTGCGTGAAGTCCGCTCCCTGCCCGGCGTGTTGGCCGCAGACACGCACACTCGCGGAGAAGGAGGGGTCAGCGCTGGCGGGCGAAGAACTCCTCCAGCGGCGCCGCGCACTCGGTCTCCAGCACGCCGCCGCGTACCTGCGGACGGTGCGTCAGCCTGCGGTCGCGCACAACATCCCACAGCGAGCCGACCGCGCCGGTCTTGGGCTCCCACGCCCCGAACACCACCCGCGCGACACGGGCCATCACCAGAGCACCCGCGCACATCGTGCACGGCTCGACCGTCACCGCCAGCGTGGCGCCTTCCAGCCGCCAGCCGTCGCCCAGCGCACGCGCCGCATCCCGCAGAGCGAGGATCTCGGCGTGCGCGGTGGGATCACCCAGTGCTTCGCGCGCGTTGGCCGCGCGGGCCAGTTCGGTGCCGTCCGCGGCCACGACGACCGCGCCGATCGGTACGTCCCGCGGACCTGCCAGCCCGGCGGCGTCGAGCGCAGCGCGGATCAGTTCCTCGTCGGTCACCTGTCCAGACGGTCCAGCAACGCCGACAGCTCGTCGGCGAAGCCCATCTCGCGCGCGATCCGGCCCACCTGCTCGTCGGCGTACAGGTCGTCGCTCTCGTCGAGGATCACGCCCAACACCGCCTCGGGCAGTCCGATGTCGGACAGCACCCCGAGGTCCCCCTCCTCGAACGGGTCGCACCGTTCGAGTTCCTCGTCGTCGATCTCGGCGTCGAGCTTCTCCAGCACCTCGGCCGCGATGTCGTAGTCCAGCGCGGCCGTGGCGTCCGAGAGAAGCAGTCGGGTGCCCGACGGAGCGGGCCGCACGATCACAAAGAATTCGTCGTCGATGTCGAGAATCCCGAAAACGGCTCCGGCGCTGCGTAGTTCACGCAGCTCGGTCTCCGCGGCGGTCAGGCTGGTCAGCGCGGTGGGCCGCAGCGGCGTGCACCGCCACTTGCCGTCCTCCTGGACGACGGCCACAGCGAAGCCGTCCGGGACGTCGGTCGCCCGCTCCTGCTTCTGTGCACTCTGCGCTCCCATGAGGCCTGAGGGTAGTCCTCCGGCAGGGCGTTGACCAGCGGGTCCGCACCGCCTGGCAGAGGCTGCCGGAACCATGCCGGAACCATCCGATCAGCGCGATGTGCCAACCTAGGAACGTGACGAAAACACCGGTGTGCGTGATCGGTCTCGGGCTGATCGGCGGCTCGCTGATGCGGGCCGCGAAAGCGGCCGGACGCGACGTGTTCGGCTACAACCGGTCCGTCGAAGGCGTCGAGGCGGCCCGGTCGGACGGATTCGACGTGAGCACCGATCTCCCCGCCACGCTGAACCGTGCCGCCGACCTCGGCGCGCTCGTCGTGCTCGCGGTGCCGATGCCCGCACTGCCGCTCATGCTGCGCTACGTCCGGGAGAACGCCCCGCAGTGTCCGCTGACCGACGTCACCAGCGTCAAAGGCGCCGTCCACGCCGAAGTCGAGCGGGCCGGACTCCTGGCGCGGTTCGTCGGCGGGCACCCGATGACCGGCACCGCGCAGTCCGGCTGGGCCGCAGGCAACGCCGGCCTGTTCGTCGACGCGCCCTGGGTGGTCAGCGTCGACGACCATGTCGACCCGCAGGTGTGGGCGACGGTGATGCACCTGGCGCTGGACTGCGGCTCGTTCGTCGTGCCCGCGCGCTCCGAGGAACACGACGCCGCCGCGGCGACCATCTCGCACCTGCCCCATCTGCTGGCCGAGGCGCTGGCCGCCACCGCCGGTGAGGTGCCCCTGGCGTTCGCACTGGCCGCGGGGTCGTTCCGGGACGGCACAAGAGTCGCGGCGACCGCACCCGACCTGGTCCGGGCAATGTGCGAGGCGAACTCCACCCAGCTCTTACCCGTGCTCGACCGGACCTTGCGCCAGCTCGTCGACGCCCGCAATCAACTCGCCCAGCACCAGCCCGTCAGCGAGCTCGTCGAGACCGGCCACGCCGCCCGGATCCGCTACGAGAACTTCGACCGGCCCGAGATCGTCGCGACCGTCGTCGGCCAGGAGAACTGGCGCGACGAACTCGCCGCGGCCGGCCGGGCGGGCTGGGTGATCAGATCCGCTCTGCCAACCCGGGATAGTCGAGGATGAAGCCGTTCGAGTCGACGGTGACGGTGGTCTGCGCCACCGGCGACTGCAGCTTGATCCCGCCGCCGCCTGCGGTGTAGCTGATCGTCGCGACATCCACCGACAAGTCTGGTACCCGCACGTAGACCACCGGCACGGTCACCGACCCGCCATCCCGGTACACCCCGGTACGCCGGATCGGCAGCGTGTTGAAGAACGGGCTGAAGATCACGTCGACGTCCAGTGCGCCGTCGTAATGCGACCGGTGGGTCTGGCCGGACCGCTCCTGGACCAGCCACATGTTCTCCTCGTCACGCGCGATGGAGAGTTGGCGCTCGCGTTCGGCCAGCGTGACGGTCAGCGACAGCCGTTTGGTGGCCCCGTTCTCGTCGGTCACGAGGTCGTAGGACGCGCTGAACGCGGGATGGTCCGAAGTGGCGGCCGCCACGATCCGGCCGTAGGCCTTGATGCGGTCACCTGACAGCTGCACGCGCACCGATTCCATCCGAGGCACGTCGTGCGCACGCCATGTCAGGATCGCAGGCCAGGAACCACCCTGCTCCTCACCTGCACGGGACTTCGCCTCCGAGCGATCGGCTTCACTCATGCCTCTACCGTAGGCGACGGGTCCGCCGCTCCGTGGCGGGCTCGGGAATCGTGCCTCGAACCGCCTTGCGGCCGTGATTCCAGCGCGACCTCGTCACCGAGGAACGGCTGCGGGATCGAGGGCCGCCCGCGCAGCCGGCCCAGCCGGCCGGTGCCCGGCACCGATGCCCACACCGCGAACGCCAGCAACGCGTCCAGGATCAGCGCCAGCGCGGTGACCATCAGCGCGCCCACCAGGGCGAGGTAGAACTCGCGGACCTTGATGCCGTCGATCAGGTAGCGGCCCAACCCGCCCAGGCTCGCGTAGGCCGCGACGGTGGCGGTCGCCACCACCTGCAGGGTTGCCGTCCGCAGGCCGCCGAGAATCAGCGGCAGCGCGTTCGGGGTCTCCACTCGCAGCAGGATCCGCGACTCGGTCATCCCCATCGACCGGGCGGCGTCTACGACGTCGCGGTCGACGTTCGCGATGCCCGAGTAGGTGCCCGCCAGCAGCGGCGGGATGCCCAGCAGCATCAGCGCGATCGTCGGCGGAACCAGCCCGAGACCCCACAGCAGCACTCCGAGGAGCAACACCCCGAGGGTGGGCAGTGCGCGCAGCGCGTTGACCCCGGTGACCACCAGGAACGTGCCGCGGCCGGTGTGCCCGATCAGCATCCCCAGCGGCACCGCGATCAACGCCGAGAACACCACCGCGATCACGGTGTACTGGAGGTGTTCGAGAATGCGCGCGGTCAGCCCGGCAGGCCCGGCCCAGTTGGCCGCGGTGAAGATGAACGTCAGCGCCTCGTGCAGGAAGTTCATGCCGCCGCCCCCGCATGCGCGCCGGCCGGCCTCTGCGCCCTGGTCCACGGGGTGAGCGCCTTGCCGGCCAGCATGATCAGTGTGTCGATGACGATGGCCAGCACGAAGATCGCGATGATGCCGGCGATGATCTGGTCACTCTTGTTGGCCTGGTAGCCCTCGGTGAACCAGGTGCCCAGCCCGCCGATCCCGATGACCGAGCCGACGGCGACCATCGAGATGTTGGTGACGGCCACCACCCGCAGACTGGCGATCAGCACCGGAAGCGCCAGGGGGAGCTCGATTTTCAGCATTCTGGTGAGCGGCCGATAACCCACGGCGGTGGCCGCGTCCAGCACTGCGGGCGACACCGCGTCGAGCGCCTCGGGCACTGCCCGCACCAGCAACGCCACCGTGTACAGCGTCAGCGCGACGATCACGTTCGCCTCGTCGAGGATCCGGGTCGGGATGATCAGCGGCAGCACCACGAACAGCGCCAGCGACGGGATCGTGAAGATGATGCTGGCCGTCACCGTGGTCAGCCGGCGCAGCACCGTGGTGCGCTGCACCAGCGCACCCAGCGGCACCGCGATCAGCAGTCCCAGCACGATCGGGATCAGCGACAAGCGCAGGTGGATCAGCGTCAGCGTCCACAGATCGTCGAGATGGGTGACCAGGTAGCGCATCGGCCCTACCCCTGCCTGGCGGCGCGCTGCTCGTCCAGCGCGGCCAGCACGTCGTCGGCCTTCACCCCGCCGATCACCTGGCCGTCGTCGTCGACGGCCACCCCGAGCCCGGAAGGGGAGGACAGCGCCGCGTCCAGCGCCAGCCGCAGCGTGCCGTCGGGCCGGAACAGTGAACCGCCCGCGGTCGTGCTGTCGTACAGCGAGCTTCCCTTGCGGTGCAGTGCGACTCCGTCGGCGTCGATCCACGCATACGGGGTGCCGTCGGGACGGGTCACCAGCACCCAGTCCCCCGGTCTCAGTGCCAGAGCGTCGATCTCGGCTTCGCGGACATGGTGGATGTCGTGCAGCGGAAGCCCGCTGGCATGGAAGAACTGCAACGCGCGGTACCCGCGGTCGGCGCCGACGAACCCGGCGACGGCGTCATTGGCCGGGTTCGACAACAGCCGCGCGGGCGCGTCGTACTGCTGCAGCACCCCGCCACGGCCGAACACGGCGACCTTCTCCCCCAGCTTGATCGCCTCGTCGATGTCATGGGTGACGAACACGATCGTCTTGCGCAATTCGCTTTGCAGCCGCAGGATCTCGGTCTGCAGATCCTCCCGGACCACCGGATCCACCGCGCTGAACGGCTCGTCCATCAACAGGATCGGCGGGTCCGCGGCCAGCGCCCGGGCCACCCCGACGCGCTGCTGCTGCCCGCCCGAGAGCTGCGCCGGGTAGCGGTCGGCCAGCTTCGGGTCCAGGCCGACCCGCTCCATCACCTCGATCGCGGATTTCCTTGCACTGCGCCGTGATTCACCGCGCAGCACCGGCACCGTCGCGACGTTGTCGACCACCCGCAGATGCGGCATCAGTCCCGCGCTCTGGATCACGTACCCGATGCCCAGCCGCAGCTTCACCGCGTCGACCTCGGTGACGTCCCTGCCGTCGACCGTCAGCGTGCCCGAGGTGGGTTCGATCATCCGGTTGATCATCCGCATCGAGGTGGTCTTGCCGCAGCCCGACGGGCCCACGAACACCGCCAGCGTGCCCTCGGGGACGTCCAGGGTCAGGTCGTCGACCGCGACGGTACCGTCCGGATACTCCTTGGTGACGTGCTCGAAGGTGATCATGGCTATCTCCCCAGGGGCTCGTCGAAACCGTTGGCGGAGATCCAGTTGGCCGCCGCCTCATCCGGGTCGATGCCCCGGTTGCCCTCCACCGAGGTGTTCAGCTCGATGAGGGCCTCGGTGGTCAGCTTCGCGCTGACCGCATCGAGGACGGTCTTGAGTTCGTCGGACATCTTCTGCGACGCGACCAGCGGCACCACATTCGCGGCCAGGAACGCGTTCTCCGGGTCCTCCAGCACCACCAGATTGTTCTGCTCGATGGCCGGAGAAGTGCTGAAGATGTTGGCGGCGGTGACGGTTCCGTCGGTCAGCGCCTTGACCGTCGCAGGCCCTCCCCCGTCACTGATCGCGACGAAGTTGACCGGCGCGATGTCCAGCCCGTACTTCTGCTTGAGACCCACCAGCCCGGTCTGCCGGGTCTGAAACTCCGAGGGCCCACCGACTTTCACCTCCGCCGAGTGCGCGGCGAGGTCGGCGATCGACCGCAGGTTCCAGCGTTGCGCGGTCGCCTCGGACACCGCGAGGGTGTCCTTGTCCTCCGCCGGTGACGGATAGAGGATCGACAGCGCGCCGGGAAGAACCCGCAGCAACTCCAGCAGCACCGAGTCCGGCGTCGTCGCGTCGCTGTCCGGGTCGAAGTACTGCAGCAGATTGCCCGTGTACTCCGGGATCAGGTCGATCGAATGGTCCTGCACCGCGGGAATGTAAGTCTCCCGGCTGCCGATACCGAACTGTCGGGAGACCGTGAAACCGTTGGCCTCCAGCGCCTGCGCGTAGATCTCGGCGAGGATCTTGGACTCGGTGAAGTCGGCGGAACCGACCTTGATCGATTTCAGGTCACCGGAGATCTCACCGCCCCCCAGCGGATTGGAGCTGCCGCACGCCGCCAGCACGATGGCGATCACGGCGAGGACGACCGCGATCGCGGCGCGCCTGGGTCGTCGGGAACGGGTCATCCGAACGTCCTTTCACTCTCGCCGTGCCTGCGAGAAGGGCTGGGCCGACCTTACGCCACCGACGAAGTGGTTTCATTCGACGCGCAGAAGGGCAAAGATGGGTCCATGACCAGCGATCCGTTCGCGTCGTCCGACCAGCCCGCGGTCGGCGCGCCTGGGCCCCCGCAGTCGGGGACCGCACCACCACCGCGCCAGTCCGCGGTGCACCGCACCCGAGCCGCAGCGCTCTGGGCGGCGCTGACCTTGGGATTCCTCATCCTGATCATCCTGCTCATCTTCATCGCGCAGAACACCGAGTCGGCGGAGTTCGCGTTCCTCGGCTGGCACTGGAGCCTCCCGCTGGGCGTCGCGATCCTGTTCGCGGCGGTGGCCGGCGGCCTGGTGACCGTCGCGGTGGGCGCGGTGCGCATGTTCCAGTTGCGCCGCGCGGCCAAGAAGAACCTCACCGGCGGCGTGTAGCCGCTCACCGGAGTGAGACCAGCTGCTCGATCGAGTCGCGCGGCAGATCCCCGTCCACGGTGGCGAAGACCTCCATGTTGTTGACGTTGATGGACCCCTTGTGGTTGTCCAGCCAGGCGGTGTCCGCCGCGTCGCGCCCGGTCGCGATGCGCACGAGCGACTGGCGGGGCGCCAGGAGGGTGGCATCCACCACCCGCCAGTGACCGTCGACGAACGCCTCGGCGACGGCGTGGAAATCCATCGGGTTACAGCCCGGCGCGTACACCGACACCAGCCTCGCCGGCACGTTCACCGCGCGCAGCAGCGCGATCACCAGGTGGGCGTAGTCGCGGCACACCCCGGACCCGGCCAGCAGCGTGTCGGCGGCACCGTCGATCGGATCACTGGATCCGGGGACATACCTCAGCCGCGCGCCGACCCAGGACGGCACCTCGGCCAGCAGCTTCACCGACTCCGCGATGCTGCCGAATTCCGTCGCGGCGAACCCGAAGAACTTGTCGGCCTCGGCGTAGCGGCTGGGCCGCAGATAGGTGGACAGGTCGAGTTCGCGCACCGGCGCCGGATCCGCCTGACCGATGACGGTGGCGCGGTAGCTGACCCGGAGATTGCCGACCGGGGCGTCGAACTTGTGGATGCGGTTGCCGTGGTCGCCGCTGATCTCCTGGATCTCAGTCAGCGGAATCTCGTTGCCGTTCAAGACGAATGACAACGACTCGGTGAGTTCGGCACCGGGTTGCGGAGCGACCGCGATCTGGAATTCCAGCGTGGACGGATCGGTGATCTCGATGTCCAGTTCGGTACCGACGTCGCGTTTCATCGTGGTGTGGGAAGCGTTGGGGGCACGCGACTCTCTACCACCCCGGACCTGCGGCGAAACCTCCGGGGGTCAGGAAAGCTCGGCCAGCCCCGCGGCGATCAGCGGGGCCACCGCCTCGGCCACCTTGTCGGTGTCGTCGATGACACCTGCCTCGCGGGCCCGGTAGGCGATGCCCGCGCCGATGATCGCGAGCTTGAAATAGGCCAGCGCCATGTAGAAATCCCAGTGATCCAGCGGTTGACCCGACGCCCGCGAGTACTTCTCGGCCAGCGCGTCCGCGTCCGGGATCAGGTCGTCGGCCCACGCGGCGTCGGCGTGCACGAGGTGGAACGTCGGGTGCCGGTAGACGCACATCAGCGCGGCGTCGCTGAGCGGGTCACCGAGCGTGGACATCTCCCAGTCCAGCACCGCGATGACCTTGGTGGGGTCCTCGTTGTCGAGGATGGTGTTGTCGATGCGGTAGTCGCCGTGCACGATCGAGGTTCGGCTCTGCGGCGGAAGGGCCTCGGTAAGGCGCTGGTGCAGCTTCCTGACGTCGGCATCACACGGGTCGTCGGCCTGCTTGACCAGATCCCACTGCGAACCCCACCGCCGCACCTGGCGTTCAAGGTAGCCGCTGGGCTTGCCGAAGTCCGCCAGGCCGACCGCGTCGGGGTCCACCGAGTGCAGGTCGGCGAGGACCTTGATCAACGCGTCGACGCACTTCTCGATCGTCTCGCTGTCCCCGAGGGCCCGCAGCTGGTCGGTGTGCCGCACCACCCGGCCGGCGACGTACTCGACCATCTGGAACGGGGCACCCAGCACCGAGTCGTCGTTACGCATCGTCACCGCACGCGCGACGGGCACCGCGGTGTCGGCCAGCGCGGCCACCACCCGGTACTCGCGGGCCATGTCGTGCGCCGACGGGGTCAGGCCGTGCAGCGGCGGACGGCGCAGCACCCACTGCGACGCGTCGTCGCCCACCAGGAACGTCAGGTTCGACCGTCCGCCGGCGATCAGCTCGGCGCGCAGATCCCCGCTACGCGGCACCCCGACCTCCCGCAGGTGTCGGTCCAGGGCGGCAAGGTCGAGGCCTTCGAGGTCAGTCACGCTGACTTTCCTACCATCGCTGATTCCTGGGCAATAAGTCCCATACGTGTTCGGTGGCGTTGACCCCGGCGACGCCGAACCGTCCGGTCCGCGACGACAGCAGCCGGGTCACCGAGGCGTAGTCGACGTGGAAGGACAGCAGCCGCTCGGTGCGCAGCGCGCGGTGCAGCAGCACGTTGATCACCCCGCCGTGGCTGAACACCGCGACGGTCTCGTCGTGCCCGGCGGCGGCGACCAAGTCGTCCACCGCGCCGAAGACGCGTCCCAGGAACTCGTCTTCGTCCACGGCGCTGGGCAGGTGACCGTCGATGAGCCGCTGCAGCTCCTGCGGGTTCTCGGCGGCGATCTGCTCGATCGGGATGTAGTGCCCGAGGTCGCGGTCGTACTCGGCCAGCCGCTCGTCGACCTCGATGGGCAGGCCCAGCGCGTCGGCGACCGGTTGCCCGGTCTCGACGGCCCGGATCTGGGGGCTGCTCACCAGCCGGGTGATCGGGAAGCGGGCCAGCGCGTCGGGGAGCCGCTTGGCCTGCTCGACACCCTCTTCGGACAGGTGCGGATCGGAGCCCTGCCCGGGTTCGCTTCGCAGGGGCAGCGCATGTCGGACCAGAAGCAGTTGCACCGTGACACCATATGGCCCGTGACCGATACGGGTGGATTCGCCGACCGGCTGTTCGATCTGACCGATCGCGTGGTGCTGGTCACCGGCGGCAGCCGCGGCCTGGGTCGGGAGATGGCCTTCGCAGCCGCCCGGTGCGGCGCAGACGTGATCATCGCCAGCCGCAAGTACGACGCGTGCGTGGCCACCGCCGACGCGATCGCCGCCGAGACCGGCCGGACCGCGTTCCCGTACCAGGTGCACGTCGGGCGGTGGGACGAGCTCGACGGGTTGGTCGACGCGGCCTACGACCGGTTCGGCAAGGTCGACGTGCTGGTCAACAACGCCGGCATGTCACCGCTCTACGAATCGCTGTCGTCGGTCACCGAGAAGTTGTTCGACACAGTGGTGAACCTGAACCTCAAAGGCCCGTTCCGGCTGTCGGCGTTGATCGGTGAGCGCATGGTGGCCGACGGCGGCGGCTCCATCGTCAACGTCAGCTCCAGCGGGTCGATCCGGCCGGCGCCCGACATGTTGCCCTACGCCGCGGCCAAGGCGGGACTGAACACGCTCAGCGAAGGACTGGCCAAGGCGTACGGGCCGACGGTCCGGGTGAACACGCTGATGGCCGGCCCGTACCTGACCGACATCAGCAAGGCGTGGGACATGGACGGCGCGGAGAACCCGTTCCGCGGACTGCCGTTGCAGCGGGCCGGGGACCCGTCCGAGATCGTCGGCGCCGCACTGTTTCTCATGTCCGATGCGTCGAGCTTCACGACGGGCTCGATTCTGCGCGCCGATGGCGGCGTGTAACCGGCCTGCCAGTTGCCGCGGGCGCTCAGGGGGTGATGATGTTGAAGTCCGGGTCCGGCTTGTCCAGCACCGATACCAGCGACGTGAGAACGTCTGCATCCCCGACGATCTCCAACCCCGGCGACGTGTTGTCGCCGGCGGCCAGGGTGAGCAGGCGCAGTTTGCTCGCCAGCCGGACCGTCGCCTGCGCCGTCTCCGCGTCGGCGGGCACCCGGCGGTAGACCAGGACCCCGTTGCGCAATGTCAGCCGATAGTTGGTCTGCACATCGAGGAACGTGATGTCCACCGTGACGTCGAGATCCCAGGCGCGGGGCCCGTTCACGCTGATCGCCAGCACGTCGAACATCTGCTCGGGCGACAGTTGCGACACCATCGACGGTGACGTCGTCTGGGTCGGCGTGCCGAAGTTGCCGTCGCGCAGTTCGGTGGCGCCGGCCAGGAAGAAGTTGCGCCATGTGGCGGTTTCCGAGCCGTAGGCCAGCTGTTCCAGCGTGTCCGAAAACAGCGCGCGGGCACCGGCGTGGTTCTCGTCGGTGAAGATCGCATGGTCGAGCAGTGTTGCCGCCCAACGGAAGTCACCCTCATCAAATGCCTGCTGCGCGAGCACGACCACACGGTCGATGCCGCCCATCGCCGCGACGTAGCGCGGCCCGATGGCCTCGGGCGGGTGCGGCCACAGCCGGGCCGGGTTGCCATCGAACCAGCCCATGTAGCGCTGATAGACGGCTTTGACGTTGTGGCTGACCGACCCGTAGTAGCCGCGCGCATGCCAGGCGTTCTCCAGCGCGGGCGGCATCGGGAAGTCCTCGGCGATCTCGACACCGGTGTAGCCCTGGTTGAGCAGGCGCAGCGTCTGGTCGTGCAGATAGGCGTACAGATCCCTTTGCAGGGACAGGAATTCGATGATCCTGTCCTTACCCCAGGTCGGCCAGTGGTGGGAGGCGAACACCACGTCGGCACGCTCGGCGAACGTGTCGATCGCCTCGGTCAGATAGCCGGCCCAGCCGTGTGGGTCGCGCACCAGGGCCCCACGCAATGTCAACAGGTTGTGCAGGTTGTGCGTCGCGTTCTCGGCCATACACAGCGCGCGGAAACGCGGGAAGTAGAAGTGCATCTCGGCCGGCGCCTCGGTGCCCGGCGCCATCTGGAACTCGATCTCCACACCGTCGACGGTGTGCACCTCACCGGTTTTCCGGATGTCCACGGTCGGCACGATGATCGCCACCTCACCCAGCGACGGGCTCTGCCCCAGCCCGCAGCCCACCTGACCCTGCGGGCCGCGCTCGAGCACCGCGCCGTACATGTAGGCCGCGCGGCGTGTCATCGCCGTGCCGGCGTACACGTTCTCCTGCACGGCGTGTGCGGTGAACCCCTCGGGCGCGAACACCGCGACCTCGCCCGCGTCGACGTCGGCCTGCGAGGTCACCCCGAGCACGCCGCCGAAGTGGTCGACGTGGCTGTGGGTGTAGATCACGGCTCTGACCGCCCGATCGCCGCGGTGCGCGCGGTACAGCGCCAGCGCCGCGGCGGCCACTTCCGTCGACACCAGTGGGTCGATCACGATGATGCCGGTGTCGCTCTCGACGAAGGTGATGTTGGACAGGTCGAAGCCGCGCACCTGGTAGATGCCCGCACCCTCTCCTCCCGTCGGTCCGCTCGCCCTCACCACCTCGTAGAGCCCCTGCTTGGCCGCCAGCGTCGACTGCCGCCACAGGCTCGGGTGCACCGTCGGCGGCGCGTCCCCGGTCAGGAACGCATAGACGTCGTTGTCCCACACCACGTGACCGTCGGCGGCGGTGACGACGCATGGCTGCTGCGCCGCGATGAAACCGCGGTCGGCATCGGTGAAATCCCGGGTGTCGCCGAACGGAAGACTCCTCAGCTCGTCCCGGTGCGCGGCCTCGATGGTCGGTGTGGGCGGCTTGCTGTCCATATCGTCAGAGACTGCCACGCGACCGCCCCGCCGGTGCTTGACTGGCGGAATGGACATCCGTCGAGTCGTCACCGGACATGATCCGTCCGGCAAGTCAGTGTTCGTCAGCGACGAGAAGGTCGCGCCCCGCGAGCCGGTTCTGCTCCCCGGCTCGGAGTTCACGCTGCTGTGGGGAGGTGACGAAGCACCCCGGTTCCCCGACGACGGTGCAATGCCGAACTGGCACACGTACTTTCCGCCCGTCGGCGGCTTCCGGTTCTCGATGTTCACGCTACCGCCGCATTCGACCGCCACCGGTGAGCCCGAGCAGCTCGACGCCGAGGAGGCTCTTGCCGACGCCGAGGAGAAGCTGCCGGGCCTGCTGGCCTACATGGATCCCAGCGATCCCGGCATGCACACCACCGACACCATCGACTTCGAGGTGGTGCTCGAGGGCACGGTGATCCTCGAGCTCGACGACGGTGCCGAGGTGACGCTGCGCCCCGGTGACACGGTGGTACAGAACGGAACCCGGCACCGCTGGCGCAACCCCGGCGACACTCCCGCGCGGCTGGCGCTGTTCGTCGTCGGCGCCCACCACGCCGACGTCACACCCCCATCGCCTCCACCAAACGGCTGATCTCGGCGTCCCCGTGCCCGGCGGCCACCAGGTCGTCGGCGTAGCGTTTCATCGCCTTCAGCGCGCCGGCGTCCACCCGGCTGGCCTCCGATGTGGCGACCAGGTGACTCAGCGACGCGGCGGCCGAGGACACCGTCGCGTTCGCATCGTCATGCCGGCCGGCCTCCACCCGCTCGGCGACTTCGCTGAACACCGGCGGCAAGATCGCCGCGATACCGACGGCATGCGGCAACAGCTCTACGGGGCTGATGCCGTGTGCCCGCGCTGTCCCCAGCGCGTGTAGGAATCCGCCCGCCGCCGTCCAGAACACATCGAGCAGCGCCATGTCGTACGCCGCGGCGCGGCCCGGGTCCTCCCCCAGCCAGGTCGCCTGCCCCAGCGTCTCGAAGAGCTCGCGGTGCCCGCCGAACAGGTCGTACGGCCCTGCATAGAGCACGCTGGCCTCGGCGGTGCCCACGACGTCGGTCGGTGTCATGATCGCCCCGTCGAGGTAGCGCCCGCCGGCGGCAACGACGAGTTCGGCGGTGCTCCGGGCGCGGTCCGGGGTGTCTGAGCTCAGGCCCACCAGCAGCCGTCCGGCGACAGCGTCCGCGGCGGCGTGGACCACGGCGTCGACGGCGTCGTGGTCCACGACATTGATCAACGTGAGATCACCCGCGGCGACGGCTTTCCCCGGCGTGGGCGCCCAGTGCGCACCGCATGAGAGTAGTTGCGCTGCTTTTGATTCCGTGCGATTCCACACCGTGACGCGGTAACCGGCGGACAGCAGCGCGGCGGCCAGGGCGCGGCCCATCGGCCCCAGGCCGATGACGGCGACCGTGGTCACGCGGCCTTCTCCTTGATGCTTTCGTAGACGCGGGCGAAGCCGTGCTCGGCGAATCCGGCCTCGATCTGACAGCGGATGAGCCGCTGGAGCGCGTCGACGAGCGTGGTGCCGACACCCACGGACCGGCCCGCGGCGACGATGTCGTTCAGGTCGCTGAACAGCAGGCTCTGCTGTCCTGGCGTTGCGTAGTTCCGGCTGTCGATCACCGCGGCGTACTCGGTCACCGCCGGCGCCAGCGCCTGCACCCAGGGCACCGCCCGCGCGGCGAACTCGGTGGCCGTGACTCCGGCTCCGGCGACCATCGCCGCCCCCTGGAAGAAGCCCCCGAACATCAGGTACATCGCGGCCAGCAGCGCCAGGTCGTACAGCGAGGCCATTCCGGCGTCTGCCCCGAAGTACTCTGCACCGCACCATGTTTCGAGAAATAGCCGGTGGTTCTCGAACACCTCGCCGACGCCGCTGTAGAACACCGTCGACGCGGAGGTGCCGATCATCTCCGGGGTCGCCATGATGCCCCCGTCGAGGTATCCGACGCCGGCGCACGCCGCCCACCCGGCCAGTTCCCGTGCGCCGTCAGGCGTCGTGGTGGTCACGTTGACCATCTGCCGGCCGCGCAACTGCTCCACCACCGGGTCGAGGACGGCGTGCACCGACGCATGATCGAACAGACACACGACGAGGAGGTCCGCGCCGACGATCGCGTCGTCGATCGATGCGGCGACGCGCGCCCCCGCATCCCGGAGAGAGCCGGTTCGTGCGGTCGTGCGGTTCCACACGGTGGTCCGGAAGCCGGCCGCCAGGGACGCCCGCGCCAACGCCGAGCCCATGTCACCGGTTCCGAGCACAGTCACTGAGGTCATGGCACCATCGTCGACAGCACGCAACCCGTCCGGCAAGTACCCACTATTTAGTGCGGTACTTACCTGAACGAAACTATTGGGCCTGAGCTGCAGGAAGTGACGCCGATGTCATCGCTGGGGAAGTACACATGTGGGCTGGACGCGGCCATGGCCGTCGTCGACGGCAAATGGAAACCGCTGATCCTCTGGGAACTGCAGGACGGCCCGAAACGCTTCAACGCACTGCACCGCAGCCTTGCCGGGATCTCGCAGAAGATGCTGACCCAGCACCTCAAAGAGCTGCAGGCCCACGGCGTGGTGCACCGCGAGAGCTACCACGAGGTTCCGCCACGGGTGGAGTACTCGATGACCCCGGCCGGCCGTGAGCTCCTCGAAGCCCTTGAGCCGCTGAGCAACTGGGCCGAGAAGCACATCGCGCTGATCTGCGCTGCCGACGCGGGCTGAGTCAGCCTCCGCGCCCGGTGATCGTCCTCGTATCCGTGGTCGAACCGATCGTGCCCACGGCGCGGCGACCGAGCGCGTCGAGCAGCGACGGCAGCCACGCGCTCGCGGGTGGTTGCACGGTCACGGAGTAGTCGACTGTGTCACCGTCGGGTCCAGTCCGAGGAGCGCTCCGGACACGACTCCACTGCTGCCAGCCCCGATGGGGGCGCCGGGATCGACAGGGCACCATTGGTAGCCGGATTCAGGCTCACCGTCACGGTCACCGTTTTCGGGCGGGAAAGGCCGAACCAGCCGGCCAGACCGTGTGCGTGCCAAGGGTTTCCTACCTTGTCCTCAATGCGCACCGTGAATTTGTCGGATCCACCCGCGTGCGCGAACTCCGCGGTGGGTGTGTACCGGTAGGTGCCGTCGGCGAGGAGCTCCACATGTCCGGTGGCCGGCAGATCGACGAGGGTATACGTGATCTTGTCCCCGTCGCCGTCGGTCCCGTTCAGCGTTCCGATCACCGCGCCGGTGACGGCGTCCCGGGAAAGCTGTTGGGGACGAACCTGCGGCCGATCATTGAACAAGTGATACTCGATGCGCCGCAACCCCATCCAGAGCTGGTTCAGCGGCCACGGCACGACCACGGCCGGGATCCACGACGATTCCGAGAGCGCCGGCAGACCGACCCACCGCAGAACGTCGCTGACCATCGACCGCCATGTCACCGGCGCGGTCACCGCGTCGGGGTACTGCGGCGAACCGGTCACCGGCGG
>NZ_BCRS01000045.1 GCF_001552715.1 Mycolicibacterium vaccae NBRC 14118 = CIP 105934
ACCGGCGCCCGCCCCACCCGCACCGGCCCCGGCGCCCGCTGCCGTCGCAGCACCGGCACCCGATCCGCTGGCCCCGATCGGCGCCGTGGACGTGCCCGCCCCGGCCTACGACATCGTCAACCAGGCGGTCAGCGGTGAGCTGCCGGTGCCGACCGAGGTGCCGCACCTCGCCAGCCCCGACAACCTGCCGCCCGGCACCGCGATGGCACCGGCGGACGCGGATCGCAGCCCGAACGTGACCTACCTCAAGGAGATCTGGCACGCCATCCAGACTCAGGAGATCTCGGGCGCCGACGCGTTGCTGGCCCTCACCCAGCGGCCGCTGTCCACCCCGGACCCCGGCGGTGTGCGGCCGAACGCTCCGGTCGGCCAGGTTCCGCCTCCGGCCCCGGTTGCCGAGCCGGTGCCGGCCCCCGTGCCGCCGCCCGCCTGACTAGGCGGAGTTGACCCACTCGTCGGACCCGTCGGCGAAATACTGGTGCTTCCAGACCGGTAGCCGTTCCTTGACCCGGTCGACGAGGCGCGCGCACGTCTCGAACGCCGCGCCGCGGTGGTCTGCGGCCACCGCGGCGACGAGTGCGGCGTCCCCGATGTTCAGGGTGCCCACCCGATGGCTGACGGCGATGGCGCGCACTCCCTGACTCTCGGCAGCGATCTCGGCGGCCACGTCGGCGAGGGTTTGTTCGGCCGACGGATGCGCCGAGTACTCCAGCCTGGTGACGGTGCGTCCACCGTCGTGGTCACGGACGACTCCGGCGAACGCGACCACCGCACCGGCCGAGTGGTGGGCCACGAGATCCTCGTGCTCGGCCGAGTCGATGGACTGTTCGGTCAACGCGGCGCGCAGGACGGCGGTCATCGCGGGTGATCCTTGCCTTGGAGTTGGTCGAGGGCATGCCCGAGAACCTCGGCGAGCACGGCGATGCCGTCTTTGACTCCGCCCAGCGAGCCCGGGAGATTGACGATCAGCGTGCGGCCCGCGACACCGCAGACCCCGCGGGACAGGATGGACGTCGGCACCTTGGGGAGCCCTGAGCGCCGGAGGGCGTCAGCCAGGCCGGGGATCTGGTAATCCAGCAGCGCGGCGGTCAGCTGCGGGGTGGCGTCGGTGGGCGAGATTCCGGTGCCCCCGGTGGTCAGGATGACGTCATGCCGGTCGCGGATCCCCGCGCGCAGTGCCGCAGCGACAGGCTCGCCGTCGGCCACCACGACCGGTGCGGCGGTCATGATGCCTCGGTCGTTGAGCCAGTCGGCCAGCACGGGGCCACACCGGTCCTCGTACACACCGCCCGCGGCCCGGGTCGACGCGACGATGACCAGGCCGGACCGTGTCATCTGACCCAGGTCCCCGTCTTGCCGCCTTCCTTGCGCACGACGCGGATGTCGTCGATGCGGGCCGCGCGGTCGACGGCCTTGATCATGTCGTAGACGGTCAGCGCGGCCACGCTCACCGCGGTGAGCGCTTCCATCTCCACGCCCGTGCGGTCGGTCGTGCGCACGGTCGCGGTGATGCGGACTGCACCGGGGTCGTCGTCACCGCCGACGCTGAAGTCGATGTCCACTCCCGTGATCGCCAACGGGTGGCAGAGCGGGACGAGGTCGCTGGTGCGCTTCGCGGCCAGGATGCCCGCCACGCGCGCGGTCGCCAGCGCGTCGCCCTTGGGCAACCCGTTGGCGGTGATCATCTCGACCACGTCCGGTGTGGTGTGCACGGTGCCGGCCGCCACCGCGACCCGCTTGGTGGCGTCCTTGGCCGTGACGTCGACCATGTGAGCCGCGCCGGTCTCGTCGAGATGCGAGAGGCGGTCGGTCACCGTTACCTGTTGACGACGGTGACGGCCTGGATGAAGGGCAGTTCCTCGGCCGGTAGCGGGAACGTCACGTCACCGAACGGCGACAGTGCGCCGGTGCGGTCGGTCGCGAGCTCGCTGACCGCGTGGTCGTCGGGGTCGGTCGTGGGCCAACCCGGATCGACGTATCGGTTCTTCTTGTCATCAGCCACGGTGCCATTGTGGCAAACCACTTGCCGGCGGGCGACCTCGGGAGCCTCCTTTACGCTGGTCAGCAATGAGTGCGAAGAGTCCGGGTGTTCCGCTGGGCGCCTGGTTGGCCGATCTCGGCGACGAGCGGCTGATCCAGCTGCTGCGGCTGCGGCCCGATCTGACCCAGCCCCCGCCGGGCACCGTCGCCGCGCTGGCGGCGCGCGCGGCCGCACGTCAGTCCGTGAAAGTCGCGACCGACGACCTGGATTTCCGTCACCTCGCAGTGCTCGACGCGCTGCTCAGCGTGCACGCCGACACCACCGTGGTGACCTTCGCCGAGTTGACGGGCGCCCTGGCCGGGCGCGGCGCAGACGTGGCCGACGTACGCGCCGCGGTCGACGATCTCGCCGCGCGCGCCCTGGTCTGGGGCGACCTCGAGGGCGAGGGTGCGCTGCGGGTCGTTGCCGAGGCCGCATCGAGCCTGCCCTGGTACCCCGGGCAGGTCACCTCAGAGGACACGTCACCGACCGGCGCCGAGATCACCGCGGCCCTCGAATCGGTGGACGAGACCGCCCGGGATCTGCTGGACAAATTGTTGGAGGGCTCGCCGATAGGGCGGACCCGCGACGCCATGCCCGGAACCCCGCCGGACCGGCCGGTCCCCCGCCTACTAGCGGCCGGGTTGCTGCGCAGGATCGACGACGAAACCGTGATCCTCCCCCGCCTCGTCAGCCAGGTGTTGCGCGGAGAGCACGCGGGGCCGGTCAGTCTGGCCTCGCCCGACCCGGCCGTGACGTCGACGACGGCGGCCGACGTGGACGCGGTGGCCGCCGGCGCGGCGATCGACTTTCTACGCGAAACCGAGGTCGTTCTCGAAACACTCAGTGAGACACCGGTTCCCGAACTGCGAAGCGGCGGGCTCGGCGTCCGCGAGGTGAAACGGCTGGCCAAGATCACCGGCATCGACGAACGGCGTCTCGGCCTGATCCTGGAGGTCAGTGCCGGCGCCGGACTGATCGCGCCGGGCGTGCCCGAGCCGGACCCCTCCGACGGCGCGGGGTCACACTGGGCCCCGACGGTGGCGTTCGACCGGTTCGTCGAATCCCCCACCGCGACGAAATGGCACCTGATGGTGTCGGCGTGGCTGGAGCTGCCCAGCCGTCCGAGCCTGATCGGCACCCGCGGGGTGGACAACAAACCCTATGCGGCGCTGTCGGATTCACTGTTCTCGACTGCAGCACCGCTGGACCGTCGGTTGCTGCTTGAGCTGCTCGCCGAGCTCCCCGCGGGCGCGGGGGTCGACACGGACAGCGCGTCCCAGGCGCTGGTCTGGAAGCGGCCGCGCTGGGCTGCACGCCTGCAGCCCGGCCCGATCGGCGACATGCTCACCGAAGCCCACGCCGTCGGCGCGGTCGGCCGGGGCGCGATCGCCTCCCCGCTGCGCCGTCTGCTCGCCGGCGACAGCGACGACGCAGTGGTCGCCGCGATGGCCAAGGTGCTGCCCGCGCCGATCGATCATTTCCTGCTGCAGGCCGATCTGACGGTCGTCGTGCCCGGCCCGCTGGAACGCGGGCTGGCCGAGCAGTTGGCGGCCGTGGCCAACGTCGAGTCGGCCGGCGCGGCCATGGTGTACCGCATCGACGAGGCGTCGGTGCGACGCGCCCTCGACAGCGGCCAGACCGCAGGCGGGATCCACGCGTTGTTCGACCGTCACTCGAAAACGCCCGTGCCGCAGGCGCTGAACTACCTGATCGACGACGTGGCGAGGCGGCACGGACAGCTCCGGGTCGGGATGGCATCAGCGTTCGTGCGGTGTGAGGACGCCGCGCTGCTCGCGCAGGCCGTCGCGGCGCCCGCGACCGAATCAGTGGAGCTGCGCCTGCTCGCACCGACCGTCGCGGTGTCCCAGGCGTCGATCGGCGACGTGCTCACCGCGCTCCGCACCGCCGGCTTCGCCCCGGCGGCCGAGGACGCGAGCGGAGCCGTCGTCGATCTGCGCAGCCGGGGCACCCGCGTACCGTCCCCAGGCCGGCGGCGCGGGTACCGGCACAACGCCGTGCCCACGGATCAGACCCTGGCCGCGATCGTGGCTGTGCTGCGGAAGGTCGCGTCCACGCCGTCGACCGGTTTGCGGCTGGACCCCGCGGTGGCGATCTCTGAGCTGCAGCAGGCGGCGCACCTCCAGGAGTCGGTGGTCATCGGCTACGTCGATCCCGCGGGTGTGGCCACGCAGCGGGTGGTGGCCCCGATCAACGTGCGGGGCGGTCAGTTGACCGCTTACGACCCGGCGTCTGGTCGAGTGCGCGAGTTCGCCATCCACCGGGTCACATCGGTGGTGTCGGCGGAGTCCGGATAATGGGTGGGATGACTTACCACCGAGGTGCCGCGTGACTGACGGCCCGCTGATCGTGCAGTCCGACAAGACGGTGCTGCTCGAAGTCGACCATGAGCTCGCCGGGGAGGCCCGCGCGGCGATCGCGCCCTTCGCCGAGCTCGAGCGTGCGCCTGAGCACATCCACACCTATCGCATCACCCCGCTGGCGCTCTGGAATGCCCGCGCCGCAGGTCACGACGCCGAGCAGGTGGTGGATGCGCTGGTCACGTACTCCCGCTACGCGGTGCCCCAGCCGCTGCTCGTCGACATCGTCGACACCATGGGCCGCTACGGACGCCTGCAGCTGGTCAAGCACCCGGCGCACGGCCTGACCCTGGTCAGTTTCGATCGCGCCGTGCTCGAAGAGGTGCTGCGGAACAAGAAGATCGCGCCCATGCTCGGCGCCCGCCTCGACGACGACACCGTCATCGTGCACAACAGCGAGCGGGGTCGGGTCAAGCAGATGCTGCTCAAGATCGGCTGGCCGGCGGAGGACCTCGCCGGCTACGTCGACGGGGAAGCCCACCCGATCGAGCTCGCGCAGGACGGTTGGCAGCTGCGCGACTATCAGCAGATGGCCGCCGACTCGTTCTGGGACGGCGGATCCGGTGTGGTGGTGCTGCCCTGTGGTGCCGGAAAGACGCTGGTGGGGGCCGCTGCCATGGCCAAGGCGGGTGCCACCACCTTGATCCTGGTGACGAACACCGTCGCGGGGCGTCAGTGGAAACGCGAGCTCATCGCTCGGACCTCGCTGACCGAGGAGGAGATCGGCGAGTATTCGGGCGAGCGCAAGGAGATCCGGCCTGTCACCATCGCGACCTACCAGGTGATCACCCGCCGCACCAAAGGCGAGTACAAGCACCTCGAGTTGTTCGACAGCCGGGACTGGGGCCTGATCGTCTACGACGAGGTGCACCTGCTGCCCGCACCGGTGTTCCGGATGACCGCCGACCTGCAGTCGCGGAGGCGCCTGGGCCTGACCGCCACCCTGATCCGGGAGGACGGACGCGAGGGCGACGTGTTCTCGCTGATCGGCCCGAAGCGCTATGACGCGCCGTGGAAGGACATCGAGGCGCAGGGCTGGATCGCCCCGGCCGAGTGCATCGAGGTGCGTGTCACGATGACCGACAACGAACGCATGCTCTACGCCACCGCCGAACCCGAGGAGCGGTACAAGCTGTGCGCGACGGCACACACCAAGATGGCCGTGGTGAAGTCGATCCTGGAGCGACATCCCGACGAGCCGACGCTGGTGATCGGCGCCTACCTCGACCAGCTCGACGAGCTGGGCGCGGAGTTGGACGCTCCGGTGATCCAGGGGTCGACGAAGAACGCCGAGCGTGAGGCGCTGTTCGACGGCTTCCGCCGCGGCGAGATCCGCACGTTGGTGGTGTCGAAGGTGGCGAACTTCTCCATCGACCTGCCCGAGGCGAGTGTGGCCGTGCAGGTGTCGGGCACGTTCGGGTCGCGACAGGAAGAGGCGCAGCGACTGGGGAGGTTGCTGCGGCCGAAGGCAGACGGCGGCGGCGCGGTTTTCTACTCCGTGGTCTCCCGGGACAGCCTCGACGCCGAGTACGCCGCGCACCGCCAGCGCTTCCTCGCCGAACAGGGATATGCCTACGTCATCAAGGACGCCGACGACCTGCTCGGACCCGCGATCTGACCGTCCAGCAGGGCGCGTCGGTCGAACCGGGACGCCAATCCGGCCACGACCGAAGCGCCAAGTGAATTCAGGACCTTGCTGAGGCATATCCAGAAGACGCTTCTGGCGGACAGATAAATTTTGCTGGCTGCACATTAAGCATCTCTACGTCAGTAGAGGCGCCCGACTATCGCCAATTGCCGCCTCCTCCGGCGCCGAGGGCTGAACGCGCTTCAATTCCGCCTCATCGCTGCTGGAAGGTCATATTCTCGTCAGGTCTTGCTGAGAGTCTGCGGAGAGGCCATCCACACGCAGGCCTGCGCATCCCAACCGGGCAATTAGCGCTGAACGAAATATCTGGCAATGTCATTCCGATTTGCCACAATTGCGTTTATGTGCGCGGAGTTCGAAATTGCTGCATAAATGTCTTCTAATGGCCCAACATGTTGATGCCAGGCGCTGCAGCCAGGGGAGTTTTCGACATCACGGGGGTCGTACATGGACCGCGTCGTTCGCGATACGAGCACCACGGGGAACATTCCGTCACCGCCAGCGGCACAGCAGTCGAACCGCCGCAATCGCCGCAAGCACCGGCGGGTCGAGCCCTATGCGTGGCTGGCCGCGGGCGCGGTGAGCGTCGGCATCGCCGCGGCGATCTCGGGATCCGGGATCGCCTACGCCGAGGAGACGGCCGGATCGGCCGGGCCGGCCGGCAGCCCGTCGTCGCAGACCGATGCGACGTCCGGCGGCGCCGCCGACGACACCGCTGACAAGAATCCGCAGGACGGGAGCGACTCCGAAGAAGAGGCCACCGACCTCGACGACACCGACGACGAAGACACCCAGCAGGAACCGTCCGAGGACACCGCCGACGACGATTCCGACGCCCCGACCGACCCCGATGCCGACGACGAAGCCGCCGACTCGGACAACGAGGGATCCGCTCCAAGCCGGCCGGATGCCTCGGAGGTCGACGAACGCGACACCACGCGACCGAACGGCGACGCCGACGAGGATTCAGTTTCCGAGGACCTGGCTTCCGAGGACTTGACTGAAGAGGACTTGGTTCCCGGGACCGACTCCGAGCCGGTCGTCGACGCCGATCCCGAACCGGTGGCGCCACGCGAAGAGGACGAGGCGTCACCACCGGAAGCTGCTCCGGCAGCGGTGGTTTTGCCGGCGGCCGTGCAGGCCGACCGCTCCCCGGTGTCCCAGGCTTCACGAACGGTCACGACCCTGCAGACGGCGTCGGCGGTGGAAGCACCGGCAGCGCCGAAGACCCTGGCGGAACTGCTCCGGGCCCTCTTTCTGAATTTCCAGCGCACCTATTTCAACAAGACACCGACGGCGAAACCCGTTCAACGGCCCGGCCAGTCCAGCCAGGGTGTGGTCACCGGCACTGTCGGCGCGAAGGATCCCGACGGGGATCCTCTCGAGGTGGAGCTGTCCACCGGGCCCAAGCGGGGCAGCGTGCAGGTGGACGCCGACGGCAACTACACCTACACGCCCTCGGAGTCGTTGGCCGCCAGCGGAGGGACCGACACCTTCACCGTGGTGGTTCGCGAGACCAACGCCGACTCCCACACCCACGGTTTCCAAGGCATGTGGAACAAGATGGTCCGCGCGCTGACCGGTGCGACGGCGGGCACCCCCGCCGGCACCATCCTGCAGACGGTGACCGTGACGATCGCGAAGGTGGGCACGGGAGCCCCGGGCGGTGGCCCCGGAGAACAACCCGCCCAGAGCCCGGGCGACTACGACGCCGGGTTGAAGGATCCGTTCCAGCACCCCGACGCGGCGACCGGAAAGACCCACAACGTCCGCGACTACGGTGCCACGTCGGACAAGCGCTCTGACAACGACGCTGCGGCGATCCAGAGAGCCATCGACGCCGCCGAAGCCGGCGACGTCGTGTACATCCCCGACGGCGTCTATCACGTGAAGTCGAGGATCACGCTGAAGACCGGGGTCTCGCTGATCGGCCAGTCACAGGAATCGACCGTCCTGGCCAGCGCGTTCTCGACGATGTCCTATTTGTTCACCAACCCGTATGCGGTGATCTACGCAGGTGCCGGCACCACCAACCTGACGATTTCGAGCTTCACCATCACCCAGGCCTCGGGCAAGATCTACAACGCCGCAGTCAGCCTCGGCTCGGAGAACGGCGGTCAGGTCTCGCGGATCGCGGTCAGGGATCTGTTCATCGAGAAGCACCGCCGTTTCGGCGTCCAGCTCCAGAACGCGGACAACATCCTGGTCGACGGGAATGTGATCAGGAACGCCTCTGCTCTCGACGGCGGCGGCTCGGGGTACGGGGTGATCATCGATCAGGCGGGCTCGCACAATAATTGGGTCAGGAACAACACCATCGGCCCGGTGATTCGCCACGGCATCCTGATCCAGGAGTATGCGCACCACAACCTCATCGAGCACAACACCATCACCGGCGCGGTATCCGGCGCGATCGACCTGCACGGCGAGGACGAGTACAGCAACGAGATCCGGTACAACACCGTGTCCGACTGTGTCCGCAACGGCACCTCGGTGAGCCCGAACGGGGCCGGTATCGAGATCGGTGAATACAGCGGCGTGGTCGGGACCGACAAGCTGCACGACAATTCGGGACCCAACAACTGGATTCACCACAACATCGTCTACAACTGCACCTGCGGCCTGCGAATTGTCAACAACAGCAACAACACCTGGATCGAAGACAACATCTTCTACGACAATCTGGAAGCCGGCATCAAGGCCGACCTGGCCCCGCTCGAGGACCTCTTTATCCGGCGCAACACGATCTACGGCAACGGCAGCGGCATCCTGCTCAACGATGTCCGCGGTGCCGTGCTCGAAGACAACAAGGTGACGGACAATCGCAAGTACGGCATCTGGACCAACGGCGGGGTAACCGGTTACCTCATCGCCGGTAACACGGTGGTCAGTAACGGAACTGATGTGGTTCTAGCCAGCCCGAACGGCGTATATCTGCCGTAATCGCGCGTCGGCGTCAAGGGTGACAATTTCCGGCCTCACTGGCTTTACCGGACGGTGTGTCATCGTTGCTCACGCTCGATCGCGGTGAATCCGTCTGACACCGGTCCACCGACAGAGGCGGGGATCTGCCGGTTGAGCGCGTCGCGAAACGTTTCGGTGGCGACCTTCACTCTCCGGGACGGGTCACGTTGCCTTCGCTAGGCTGCAGAGAGAAAGCAGAGTTTCGCCACCAGCCCGCGCTCGGCAGGGCTCACCGGGAAAGGGCTGACTGCGATAGCTACTCGTAAGATTGACTGTCGCAGCACCGACGGCGCACTCCCCGGTAGCGAATAGATGCGACATCGTCGGAGCAGCAGAAGTACTGCGCTACGGGGGACGCTGACGAGTTTCGCCAGATCGAGTTGGCGTCTGGCGTTTCCACTTCTGGTGATTTTCTCGATGCTCGGCTTGACCGCCGCAGACCCGGTGCTGCCATCCGCGCCGATCGCTGCCCCGATCGTGGTGCCGTTGCCTGATGTCCCCGCAGACGTCTGGCAGAACCGTGGCTTAATCGTCCACAAGGAGTCCTACGACCCACCGCTTGCTGACCCCGAGTCGGTACTTGGTGGCGCGTGGCGTGCCGTCTATAGGTCAGTCTCCGGCCTGGACGGCGAAGGACGCGAGGTGTCCGGGGCATTCTTCCTCCCCCGAGGAACCCCGCCGCCTGGTGGCTGGCCGGTTGTTTCGTTTGCACACGGAACAACTGGTATCGGCACCGACTGCGGTCCCTCCTACCAGCCGGACTTTCAGGGATACGCGCCGATCGTTGAATCATTGCTGGACAGGAAGTACGCCGTCGCGCTCAGTGACTACGAAGGGCTCGGCCCGACGGGTTCACATCTGTACCTCGAGCAACGGACTGCGGCATTCAACACCATCGATGCCGTCCGTGCCTTACGCGAGATCTCGCCGACGGTGTCCACACGCTGGGCAGCGATCGGTTATTCACAGGGTGGACAAGCGGCATGGGCCGCCAACGAGTTGAACCCGTACTACGGCGATGGTCTCGAATTGGTGGGGAGCGTCGCGGTCGCACCGGCGGCAAATGTGACAGCCACGGCGGACCTCATCTGGTCGGGTTCACTCACGGAGGAACAGCTGGCGCTGTTCCCGTTGTTCATCGTCGGCTTGGGCAGGTACCACCCGGATCTTGACGAGGATGCCTTCCTGCCTGGTGCAGCTGAGGCCGAGCGGAAACGCCTGAGCCATTGTGCACAACGACGTACGACAGAGGCACCGCCAAGAAGACCCCCCGCTCCGGTCCCATGGAAAACGGTCGTCGATCAGCTGAGCGGGGCGCACGAGACCACGCCGGGCTCTCCCCACGACATCGCTGAGCTGCGGGATGCGATGCGCGAGATTGCGCTGCCCCAACACCCCTTGGACCGGCCGATGCTCGTCATCTCCGGCGCTGTGGATTCCCTGGTCTTTCCGGAATGGGTGCGCACCGCGGTTGACGGCAGTTGCTCACTAGGCGGACACATCGAGTACCGAAAGATTCCAGGCGCCGATCACAACAACGTCTTGTGGAGATCCGCCTCGATCGTCGCGAGGTGGGTGGCCGCTCGATTCGACGGAGCCCCTGCGCCGTCGAACTGTCCAGTTGAGAACTCAGGCTGAGTGGGTCAGCGGCAGCACCCTCGCCCAGGTGCTAGCGCGCGAGCCTGTCAGGGGTCCCCGGCTGGGTGCTGCCGGTGTCGGCCGTGACCTGTGCACCAAGCGTCTCCTGCCACGCTTCGGAGTTGGCCAATGCCCGCCTGATGTAAGGCGACCTGCGAATGGCGCCGATGAAAGCGCGGTTGGGGATCGCTAGGTACCAAGGCAATTCACGAATGAAGTCAACGAAGAGGACAACGCGTGTCTCCTCGCTGTCGTTCCAGACTTCGTGCTCGAACGTGTCGTCGAAGACCATGCTGCGACCCTTGCGCCAGTGCTGAGTACTGCTACCGACGCGGATACGGGTCAGGGTCTCATCTGCCGGGGTGCGGAGAGCGAGGTGGTAACGCAACACCCCCTTCCACGGCCCAGTGTGCGGCGGGATGTGCTTGTGCGGGAGCAACACCGAGAACAGCGCCGTGGTCATGCCGGGAATCGATTCCACGATCTCGGCCGTACGCGGACATCTGTTGCAGTTGCTTTCCGCACGGCCGCCGTACGCATAGAAGGCGAATACCTTCCACCGGTCGTCCTGGGTGAGGTGGCGCTGCTCCTCTTGGATGTCCTGAAAGTTGGGGAGCTTATCGACCTCGGCGAGCAAACCGTCGAGTTCGGCCTGAATTTCGTCGGCACGTGCCTCGACCTCAGCGATCCAGGGAAAGTCCGAGGGGTCGAAGAACTCGGTGCGACCGGACGGCGCATGTGACAGCAGACGTCCGAACAAGGCTTGAAGCCGGTCGAACATCGCGTATGCCCAGGCAGCGATCCTGCCGAGAACAATCGAGCGCCGTTTTTCAGACATCGCGGAGACCCTAACACCGCGGCAGATTCATCCGGCGACAAATTGTCTATTTGCCGAAACATGTTGACGCCGACAGCGAATCAACCGTTTGCGATGATTGAAAAGACAAACAAATCGACCCGTAGCCATGATTGGTGGTCGACGCCGAGGATAGTCTCACCTTTGATGTGAACGCGACTACGCCGGGAACATGCAGCCGACAGGCGAACGCCCGGTCAACCGAACAGCTATTACGCGGAAGCCCCCTCGAGTGGTTCGAAGGTCACGCTCTGGCGAAACAGGCGCCAGCTTTCGACGCGTTTGAACTGTCGTGTCCAGCCAGCTCTTTCGGCCACCTTGAAGGTCCCGAGGTTCTTCTCGCCCGCGACGCCGATTGCAGATCGCATTCCGAGTTTGCGGGCCTCGTCCAATATCTTGGTACCGGCATCCATGAACACCCCCAGCCCACGATGACGCTCCGATGTGAAAATGCCTTCGACCATCGACTCGCCCGGCTTCAGTACCGGAGCTAATGGGCCCCAAAGCGCCTGCATACGCGGGTTGTCTTCCGCCGTGAACAGATACGCGATAAAGCACACTGCTCCCTCGGGATCGATGGCGACCCAGGGCGCAGGTAGGTCGGAGTCCAGCAGCCAACGCTGGTCCGCACGATGTCGCGCCACCTCGGGCGGCAGGTCCGGGTCGTCGGCGACCAACGAAAGGTCATCGCCTGGTTGAAGCTTTCGCACGACCAGGGGAATCTTCGCCGGCGGCGCATTGAACGGGACACTCAGGTCGTCGCTGATCCCAATCGACACCGTAGTTGAGTGAAACCGCTTCCGCGCGGTCCGCCACAGCCACCTGCGTCCCCGCGGGCTGCGCAAGAGCTCAATCAGGAGGGCGACGTTATCCCGGAGCCGCTTCATGCGGTTCGGCCACCGTGTCCGAGACGTGTATGAACCACGCCGGTTCGACAACCAAAGTTCGCCCAGATCACCGAGATCGGATCACGCCGCACGTCTCTCCCCCTCCACGAGTGTGGGCCTTGATGTCAGTCATGCCCCCACGTTGCGAGACGCTATCACGGCTCACGATGTGGTGTTTCGTCTCAGCGAACTTCATTCGCTGAGACGGAAAACCGATATGCCACGGCGTATCCCGAACGTCATCAAGCAGATTTGTCAGCGCCCGGGACGCACTTGGCCTCAGTTGCTGTCCACGCCGCTGCGGTACCGTATCGACATGCCAGAGGTACGCCCCGTGGAGGTCGCACCGATCACCAAAGCCGACATCCCTGAGGTGGCCGACTTCCTGCACAGTGAGATCGGGCCTGAAGTGTCTGCGGCCGACTGGCGTCGGGCCATGACCACCACGTGGGATTTCGTCCAACCCAACTACGGTTACCTGCTGCGCGAGAACCGACGCCTCGTCGGCGCGCATCTGGCGTTGTATTCGGAACGGACGATCGATGGTCGATGCCACCGCATCTGCAATCTCGGGACCTGGTGCGTCGCAGAAGAACACCGCGCAGCGGGATTGCGCTTGCTGCGGACGTTGCTCCGCCAGAAGGGATATACCTTCACCGACCTGACGCCCAATCGCAAGATCGTCGCGCTGAACGCCCGACTCGGGTTCGCTCACCTCGACACGACGCGCTCGATGGCCCCCAACATTCCGTGGCCGGTGTGGTCGAGGCGGGTGCGAGTTGTCGACACCCCGAAGGGGATCGAGGACTTGCTGCACGGGCGAGACCAGACGATATATCGCGACCACGCCCAGGCCGCCGCTGCTCACCATGTAGTGCTCGTCGCGGGTGAGCGGAGCTGCTACGTGATGTTCCGACTGGACTACGGCCGGATCAAGCGTCGGCCCACGTTCGCATCGATACTGCACGTTGGCGATCCCGACACGTTTGAGGATTGTGCGCCCCACTTCTATCGTTACCTTCTGCTCCGGCGCGGGATACCCGCTACGTTGGGCGAGATCAGGGTGGTGGGCCACCGCCTGCCTAGGTCGGTAATGGTGGCGGGTCCGGCGAAGATGTATCTGTCCGACGACCTTGAACCAGCAAAGATCGACGATCTCTACAGCGAGCTGACCTGTTTCGAGTTCCAAGGCCGCTTTCCGCACCACGACGCACCGAAACCCGGCCCGTCGCACGTGCCGGAGCATCCGATCGGCACCTAGTTCGCGCTCTGCTCGACGAATTCGGCGAGAGTGCCGATCGTCTCAAAGACGTCGCCGGTGAAGTCCTCGTCGTCGATCTCAAAGTCGAACTCTCTCTCCAGATTGACGGAGAGGGCGACCACCGCCATCGAATCGAGTTCCGGCATGCTGCCGAACAGTTCGGTGGACGCGTCAAGATTGTCGGCGCGATCTTGGATCGCGAGGGTCTTCACGAGCACCACCTTCACGCGTTCCAGAGTCTCCGTGCTGTAGTTCATCTAGCTGCTTCCTCCTATTAGGGTGATGCGAAAATTGGACGGCCCGCCCGCGGGGTTCGTTCAGTGGGCATCGCGGGTCGGTGCCTTGCGGACGAATTCTTCATTGAAACTGGCGCTCAACAATTTCACCGCCTGCTCGCTTTCGGCCTTGCCGAGGTGATTGGGCGGTCCGCACGGAGTGTTATTCACATCCACGATGTAGATCTGGCCGTCGTCGACGTCCCTGAGGACGTCCAGTTCACCGAAATCCAAGCCGAGTTTCTTCGCGAATTGCTGTATCAGCACCAGTTCGCGGTCCGAGAACGCCGAGTCGGGGGGACCGACTTTCGCACGGGCGTTCCGATTGCTGAACCGGGATCTCGCGTCGCGGTACTTCCAATAGATGAGCGGTATCGAGCCGCCGACGATCGGAACCCTGATATCGACGACCTCATCTCCGGTCGTGTTGTTAATCAGCTTCTGGAAGACGACGTCGGTTCTCGGTGTGGTCGTGGGACATTCGATGAGAGTCCCGTCATGCATCGCGTTGTCGTCGGACTTCATGACACATGCCCCCTGGTACGTGCGGGGATCGACGAATGTGCCGTACCCGAAGACGTCACGAAAGACCTTCTCCACGTACGTCTTGCTGATGTCGTTGCAGTGTTGATTCACCACGAAATGGTTGTCGGACAGCTCGGTCAGGACTGCATTGTGCTGTCGCTTGGTCACGTCTTCGAAGGACACCACGACATCCGGCCGCGTGGTGGCCGACGACGTTATCGTCAGACCCAGCGAGTTGCAGATCTTATAGAGGATCTGGGAGTAATCGGGTCGGTCCGGGTGGAACAGAATGGTGGCGGCCTGATGGTCTCGTTCGAACCTCTTCCGTAGATACTTCGTGCGATATCTGATCCTGACCATCGTCCCGATGATCCTGTCGTGGTAGATCTTTCCCGCGAACTTGTAGGCAGGATGCTCTTGGAGTTCTTCCATGGCGAACTCCCTGTTAGGTATGAAATCTCTCATTTTCCACCCCGCTATACGAGTACTTCGATAGGCGCCGGATGTCCCAGGAATGCGGTGGGGCTGGCCGTCAGGCCGTAGGCGCCTGCCTGGAACAGCACGATCGAATCGCCGATCTCGGCGTCCGGCAGTACGACACCGTCACCCAGCAGATCCAGCGGGGTGCACAGACAGCCGACCACTGTCACCTCCGACTGTGGTGCCTCGGTGAGGCGGTTGCCGACCGCGATCGGATAGTTACGCCGGATCACCTGGCCGAAGTTTCCGGATGCGGCCAGCTGATGGTGCATGCCGCCGTCGACGACGAGGTACGTACGGCCGCGGGACACCTTGCGGTCGACGATCCGCGTGACGTAGACGCCGGACTCCCCGACGATGTAACGGCCGAGCTCTATCACCACCTTCGTATCCGGCAACTCTGGCTGGATACGGTCCTGTACGAGCATGGTCAGGTTCGTCCCGATCACGCCCAGGTCGAGCGGGGAGTCCTTGTCGAAGTAGGGAATGCCGAAGCCGCCGCCGAGGTTCACATACCGGACCGGGGCGGGCGACTTGTCGGCCAGTCCGAGGATGAGCTCTACGGTCTTTTGCTGTGCCTCACAGAGAATCTCGGCGTTGAGGTTCTGCGAACCGGCGAACACGTGGAACCCGAGGAAGTCCAGATCGGCGGTGGCGACCAGGGCGAGCAGTTCGGGCACCTGTTCGGCGTCGACACCGAACTGCTGGGGCCCCCCGCCCATCCGCATCCCGGAACCCTTCACCTGGAAGTCGGGATTCACCCGGACCGCCACCCGCGGCCGTACTCCCAACATCTCTCCGGCCTCGATGACACGTCGGGCTTCCGTCGAGGATTCCATCTCGATGGTCACGCCCGCCGCGACCGCCTGCGCGATCTCCGCGACGGTCTTGCCCGGTCCGGCGAAGCTGATCCGGTCCGCGGACAGCGGAGTGTCCAGAGCGGTTCGCATCTCGAGTGTGGAGGCGACATCCAGCGCGTCGACCAAGCCGGCGAGGTGTTGCACGACCGCCGGCATCGGGTTGGCCTTGACCGCGTAGCTCAGATGTATCGCCGACGGCAGTGTCGCGCGCAGCGCCGCGACACGCTCGCTCAGCAAGCGTCGGTCGTAGGCGAAATAGGGCGTCGACCCGACGCGGGCGGTAAGCCGGTCGAGCGGCATTCCGCCGACCGCGAGTTGCCCCTCGGCAATGCCGAAAGCGGCGATCACTGGACGTAGATTCACGTGGCAAGCTCCTCGCGCAGTGCCGCCCGGTCGAATTTCCCGTTGGGCGAGCGGGGGATCTCCGCACGGATCACGACGGAGCCGGGCACCATATAGAGCGGCAGCCCGGACCTCATCGCCTCCAGCAGAGCGTCTGTGGTGACGTCCTCGGCGGTCGGTGCCACCACCAGCAGCACCCGTTCCCCCAGCGCGGCGTCCTCGACGCCGAGCGCGACCGCGTCGCGCACCATGCCGGTGGCATAAGCGGCTTCTTCTATCTCGGTCGGGCTGACGCGGTAGCCGGACGTCTTGATCATGTCGTCCCGGCGGCCGACGAAGTACAGGTATCCATCGGCGTCGGTGACCACCGTGTCGCCCGAAAAGACCGCGAGTTCCGCGGTGCGCCAGGGTTCGTCGCGTCCCGGGACCGGCCGGAACCGTTCAGCGGTGCGGGCCGGGTCGTTCCAGTAGCCGAGCGCCACATGCGGACCGCGATGGACGAGTTCGCCCTCTTCGCCTGGATCACACGTCGACCCATCGGGCCGGACCACCAGAATCTCGGCACCCGGGATGGCCTTGCCGATGGAGCCGGGCCGTTGATCGATCTGGGCGGGATCGAGGTACGTCGATCGGAAGGCCTCGGTGAGCCCGTACATGAGGTACGGCTTCGCCGTCGGGAACACCTCGCGCAGTCGGTCCAGGACCGGCTTGGGCATCCGACCGCCGGTGTTCGCGAAGTACCGTAGCGAGGCCCGCGCGTCATCGGGCCAGTTCTGCTCCGCGATCTGGATCCACAGCGGCGGCACGCACGTGAGGCCGGTCACTCGGTGTCGGGCGCACAGCCGGGGAATATCACGGGGCAGCAGGTAATTCGTCAGGACGACGTGGGCTCCGACCGCGAAAGATGTTGTCAGCTGGCTGAATCCGGCGTCGAAACTCAGCGGCAACGCCGCCAGCAGAATGTCGTCGGCCGAGTTCTCCAGATACGTCGACACGCTTTCCGCGCCGGCGATCAGATTGCGGTGGCTGAGCACCACTCCTTTGGGCTTGCCCGTACTCCCGGAGGTGTAAAGGATGGCTGCGATGTCGAGGTCGATGACCGCGACCGGGGCGGGGCTGCCATCGTGTGAGGCGACCAGATGTTCCCAGTTCAGGGTCGGCAGTCGCGTGCCGGGCTCATGTTCTTCGGCCCGGGCGCCCACGAGCACGACGTTCTCGAGCGCCGGACAGGCGAGCAACTCGTCGGCCAACAGCGCCAACCGATCGGGGGTGGTGACGAGGACGCGGACATCGCAATCGCGCAGAATGTGGCCGACCTGCGGGGGTCTCAGCAAGGGGTTGATCGGCACGAACACCCCGCCCACCGCCGACGCACCGAAGATGGCCGTGACCGTCTCGATCCTCTTGTCTAGGTAGACCGCGACGCGTTGCCCTCGTTCGACGCCCAGTGCGGTGAACCCGGCAGCCACGTCCTGCACCTGCGTCCACAGCTCACCGTAGGTGAGCGTCGTCTTCTTGAACGTCAGCGCGGCGAAGTCACGATAGGTCAGCGCGTGCTCCTCGATGAGGTGATGGAGGTTTGTCCGCATAGTTCACCCCGCCGCGGCGGGAGGGGCCGACAGCGTCTCCCGCCAGGTCTCGACCGCAGCTTGGTAGCGCGGATTGATGCACTCGATCGCCCAGAGTGTCGGTAGCGGGCCGAGGTGCGTGTGGCTGTGGATCTCCAGCGGCCTTGTCGCCAGTGCCGGTGCGAGGCGCAGCAGGTTCAGTCTGCGCAGAACCCGGTAGGTGAACGATCGCGACGATTCGGCTGCCGCGTCGAGCGCATAGCTCAGGCGGGTACGCAGCGGCAGGCGTTGTGCCCGGACGTAATCCCGCACAGCGTCCCGTGTCCGCACCGTCCACGCGGAGTCCCCCGGCACGTGCAGGAGCGCCGTGGTCGCACGCTTCCTGTGCCCGAAGTCGCCGCGTGGCACACCGGCGTCCTCGGCGATACGACGGGGAACGGGGCGGTCGTAGTCGGTTCCGGTCGACCAAGCCTTCATCTCGTCGCTGCGGGCGATCTCGAGGAGCTTCGGATGCCGGCGGGCGCCGATGAACGGAGCGGGGACATGAACGAAGTCGACGCGCAGCCGGAACTCGTTCAGCGAAGCACCGCTCATGTCCCCCCGGCGGAGTAACTCGTCGGGATAGGTGTGCAGGTCCCAGACCCGGCCTCCGTAGTGCCCGCTGAAGAAGACGGTCCGACCCACCTCGGCGTCCAACCCGGCCATGTTCAGATCTTCACCACTCATACCGGTCGCGAGGAACTCGGCCTCCGGGAATTCACCAGCGTCGCGGTAAGCCATCCGGTCGAACTCCTTGAGTTCGTAGCCCAGAGCCGCCGCGATCGGCTTTCCGGAGTCGTCCTCCTGATGGCCCGCCCGCGTGCGGGCGTGGGTGAAGGTGAACGCCTTGACGCAGCCGACGCGGCGGGCCAGGGCTGCCACCGCCGGGGAGTCGTAACCGGAGGAGATGGATGCCAGCGGCGAATACGTCACCGAACGGCACGGTGCCGCCGCGTTGTGCACGGTTTGCTCCAGGACGCCGGCGAGTTGTGCGACGTACTCGTCGTACGTCTCGTACGGCCGCCCTGAGGTCTTGTCCAGGAAGGAGATTCGGCCGTCGTGATGGAAGCGCACGTTGTGCACGTAGACGAGGTGCGCTTCCCCGCCGCCGGGTCCGGAATCCCCGGCGAAGCGGATGGGAATGACGGTGTCGAACTCGCGAATGCCGTGATGGATGATCCCGGCGAAGTCGGTCGCGTAGCCGGGATGGTGCGGATCGAGTTCTGCGCGGGCGGCCGTCAGGAGGAACACCAAGGAGTTCGAGATCAGGATCTCGGCTCCGCGCTTGATGTACTGGATCCGCTCCAGGGTGTGACTCGGGGGGACGACGATCAGATCGTCTCCGGCGATCCGGCCGCCCGATCCGAACACATCGACCGCATCGGCAAACTCGAACGAGTGCGCGTCGCCTGCCCACGCCCCTTCGAAGAAGGCGTCGTCGCGGACCTCGACGCTGGTGCCGCACAGGAGTTCGGCATCGCCGCGACGGAGCCTCACACACCAGGCCAACGGTGGCAGGCTGGGTTCACAGGTGACACTCAGTCGCATGGCGGCTCCTTCCGTGACAGGTGGGGGCTCCCGCGTGGCGCAGAGCGGGCCCCTGCAGCAGGATGTGGCGCGCAAACCCTTCTGATCGAGTCATTCGAGACACGTCAATTCGCTGTATAGATAGTCGATCTCGGCTGCGTCGATGTCGTCGCTGAAGTACATTCTCGATCGCCCCTGAACCGGTACCGACCTGAACGGCCGTTGCCCGGCGACCCTGACCTCGACCAACGTCGCCAGAATCCGTTGCCGCAACAGCAGGTATCGGTAGAAATGCGGCGCCCAGCGCGTGAACAAGCCGGTGTCGCCGACGTGAAGGACCGTGGCGAGCAGCCAAAGATGCTTGTACCGCTCGCGGCGGTACATCACATAGCAGCTCTCATCGCCGTCGGTGAGCACGACGTGGCGCGCGGCCGTCGGCGCATGGTCGCGGTGGATCTGTTGGTCCTGCCCCGTGAGCACCCGGTCGATCTCGTCGGTGGTGTCGATGACCCGGACCCCTCGTGCCCGCAGCGGCGTGGGCAGATTGGGCACCAGCGTCGTGGTGGTATCGAGCGCGGCGAACCCAAGCCGGGTGTTCAGTGTCGCGACGTTCGGGTTCGGGGTGAGATCCGTGAAGGTGTAACCCTTTTGGCGGAGCAACGACCGGAGAAGGCGCATTCCGGAGGCGCGGTACGGTTCCGCAACGCACCACACACCGAGGTTGCAGATACGTCGCACGTGGTCATCGATCACTCGTTCCGAGTACAGCGCGAGATGCACGCCGACGACGCGGCCGTTTTCGCGCAGGAGATAGCCGTGGTTGGGCTGCTCGGCGGCCCAGGGCGGGTTCATCGCGCGAACCCAATCGGTGACCGGTCTGGTTCTCGTCACACCGAGGTTCAAGAACTCGGCGTGCAGGAACTCCGCAACCGTCCGGACGTCGGCATCGGTGATCGGCTTGACCTCGAGGACCGGAATGTTTGACACGATTGAACTGGACACCGTGGATGCCCTACCCCATTGCGGGTGCAAGTGCCTCGGCGACGGCACCGCTGAGGTAGACGGCGTACCTCTTCGTGAAGTGAAACGGGTTGTAGTAGACGATGGTGTCGGCGATGACCGGCTGACATTTCTCGGCGCACACCCACGGCACGGTGTCCACGTAGTGAGCGCCCGCGGCGGCCGCCGCCGCCTTCTCGGCATCGAAGAAGTCCGATATCGCATTGGCGCGGTCGGTGCTGCATGCCTGTACATCCTGAGTGTGGGCAGCGAGGCATTGCGCGTCGTTGCTGTTCCAGGCGGGGATGGCGCCGAGCATCGCAAGGCGGGTGCCCGGCTGCGTCAACTTCTGGAATGTCGAAACCCATGCGTCCTGCCATTGGGCGGGTGTAGGCGTTTCGCCATTGGCGAGTTTGTGACCTACATTGCTCGCGGTGATCACGAGCTGCGGATGCAGTTTGTTGATCTCCTCGATCGCGGTCGCATGGAATTCGTCGCACGCGGCATCGGGCACCCCCGTCCTGTTGTCCCGGAATTGCAGATCCGCGACGGGGCAGCCGCCCTGTGCGAACAACCGCACCTTCCAGCCGGTGGTTGCGCTGACCCGCTCCAGGGTGTTCACCCACATCTGGGCACGCGAATCCCCGTATATGACCATCAATTTCGTCCCGTTCGGGTCGCCGTATGCGCAGTCGCCGAGACTCGTGTAGGCCGCTGAGGACCTGATATCGAGCTTGTCGAAGCACTTCTCCGGCCCTGCTTCCTCGGCGTTGCTGTTCGAGCGAGCCACCTGACTCATCGCGACCAACTGCTCGGACGCGCCGGGCGGGAGTGCCTGGGTGCTTTGGGCTGCGGTCACGGCCTCCAGGACTTCCGCCGTGGTGGCGTACGTCTGCGTGCTCAGATCGCTACTCGCCGATTCGGCAGGGTTCTGCTCCGACTGGTATGCCGGCATGTCGGATCCGCCACCGGACGACGAACACGCCGCCAAGGCGACGACGACTCCCGCGAGCAGCGGGGTGAGACGCCCGCGCCGCCGCCGACCCGACCATGAACGACGGATTGAGTTGGTCGACAGGATCTTTGTCCTCCCCGATCTTGTTCCTGACTCGATGACAAACATCACGTGAACACCTCCCACGATCCGTAATTGGACGCGATAAGCCACTGTGCGGCGAGAATTGTGACGGCCATCAGTAATGCTCCCATCGCCAAACTCAATCCGGTACGCGCGGAAAGGAATTTGGACCTGCGGATCGGGTCCTCCACCAGGCGAAAAGTCAACGCGGACGCCAGCACGGCCAGTGCGACCAGACCCGTCGCCTGCAGCAGACTGAGATCCTTGTTCAGATACCGGGCCGGAATGATGAGAAGTGGCCAGTGCCAGAGGTACAGCGAGTAGGACCGGGCGCCGATCCACTGCATCGGGCGTACTGATAGCGCCCGGCCGACCCAAGTGGGCCGGGCGATGCAGCCGGCGGCGATCAATGCCGCGCTACCGGTGACTGGCAGGATCACGGCCGAGCCCGGATAGCGGGTGTCCGGTGTGAGCACGAACGCGGCCACGGCGATTGCACACAGGCCTCCCACTGCCAACACCGTTGGCACCCAGAGATGTTTCAGCCGGGCGATACTCGGCGCCAGCACTGCGACCAGGGCTCCCAACGCCAGCTCCCATGCTCGTGTCAGAGGGGAGAAGTAGGCCCAGGTCTGATTGATCGCCGTCTGGAGGACCGACCAGGACAACGAGGCGACGATGATCACCGACAAGACCCCGGCGAGTACCCGACGATGCTGGGCGCCGCGGGCGATGAAGACCAGGACCAGGAACACGGCCGGCCACACGAAGTAGAACTGCTCCTCAACACCGAGCGACCACATGTGCTGCAGCGGAGACGGGGGCATCTGGGCGCCGAAGTAGTCCGTCCCGAGGAGAGCGAAATGGACGTTGGCCGAGAATATTGCGGTCCATTTGGCATCCTCGGCCACGGCGTTTCCATTGATGAACCCCAGCCAGTGGTACGTCGCCACCAACGTCACCAGAACCACTACGGTCGACGCCGGCAGTATCCGCCGCACACGTCGCGCATAGAAGCCGGCTATGGAGATGCGACCTCCTCTGTCGTTCTCCCTCAAGAGCAGACTGGTGATCAGGAAGCCGGAGATCACGAAAAAGATGTCGACGCCGATGAAGCCACCGGTGAAGGGCTGGTGATAGCCGTGGAACAGGATCACCAGGACCACCGCGATCGCACGCATGCCCTCGATGTCCGGCCGGAACTGTGTCCGAGCCGGGTGCGCCGGGGCCCGGTGACTTCCCGAGGTCGCGACGGTGCCTACGGGACCTGCGAGGGACTCCGCGGTCACGGTGCCCACCACCGGCGTATCACCGCTTCGGCTTCCTTACCTCGTGGGGAGAAGTCCAGCGGTTCGGCTTCGGTGTACGGCGGGGTTGCCCACACCCACCAGAAGATCCCGGCCCAGAACGGCTGGTCGCTGGCGGCCGCCAGCAGCGCTTCATACGCCGCCGCCTGCTCCGCCTGCGCCGGCACCGTGCTGATCCGCCAGCTGGACGGATCCGTCGCCGTCCCCCGCTGGCTGGTGTAACCGGCCTCGGTGAACAGAATCTTGCGGTCGTACTTGGCCGACAGCGCCGCGATTCGGGGGATGAAGGACTCGGCGGCCTGCTGCAGCGCCTGTACGTCCGTCGTGGGCGTTGCGCTCAAGGGCGCGTAGACGTCCAGGCCGATCAGATCCAGGGCATCCCAGAACGGGACCCGCTCCCAGTCGGTGCTCGACGCGTAGGTCAGTTGGCCGTCGTAGCGTTCCCGCACGGCCTGGATCACCTGCAGCCACGCCGGTCGGTCGTCGGTCATCCGGGCCAGCTCTGTCGCGATGGCTAACTGCTCCACCCCGAGGCGCTGTGCCATCGAGGCGTAGTGGCTGATGAATGCGGTGTACGAGGCGAACCACGCGGGACGGTCCTGCGCGGCGATCTTGTTGCTGCCCTGCGGTGACAGATTGAGGTGAGGCTTCAGCAGTACCTTCAGCCCCAGGTCGTGGGCCAGCGTGATGGCACGCTCCTGACCGGAGTCGCTGACCGTCCTGTCGGTTCGGTAGATGTCGCTGGAGGTTGTCGTCTGCTGATACCAGGTGGGGGTGAACTGCACCCAGTTCGCGCCCAGCGCACGAATCTCCTTCAGCGACTGTTCAACGGCCGGCCCGTCGTAACCGTTGACCTCCCAACTCGGCAACGCGAACCCGCGCTGTTGTCCTGTGGGCACCTCCGCGACCGAAGGCTGGCAACCGAGCGACGTCGCCAGCACCGAGATTGCCGTCAGGAAGATCGCGACGACCGCCACCGGGCGTGCGGCTGTCCGGCGCTCAGAGATGCTCGACACGGGGACCCCTGACTCGGTGGCGGCAGTCGAGGACGAGGCTCGCGTGCTCGACGACCGCGTCGTACTCGAACGCGTCGTGGTCGGTGAGCAGTACGACAGCGTCGGCCGCCGCGAGTTCGGCGGGGGTGACCTCGACGCGTGTCAGCAGGCCGTCGACAGAGGTGGTCTCGACGACATGAGGGTCGGCTCCGCGAACCTCGGCGCCCATCCCGGCGAGCAGTTGCGCGACGCGCACCGCCGGCGACTCCCGGGCATCGCCGGTGTTCTTCTTGTAGGACAGGCCCAACAGCAGGATCCGCGACCCGTTGACCGAACGCTTCTGGTCGTTCAGGGCCAGCGCGACCCGGCGCACCACATGGTCGGGCATGTGTTCGTTGATGTCGTTGGCCAATTCGACGAATCGGAAGCTGTGACCGAGTGTCCGCTCCACGCACCATGACAGATACGACGGGTCGATTGGAAGGCAGTGCCCGCCGACTCCCGGTCCGGGCGTGAATCGCATGAACCCGAACGGCTTCGTCGCGGCGGCGTCAATCGCCTCCCACACATCGATGCCGAGTTCGTGCGCGAATATCGCCACTTCGTTGACGAGCGCGATGTTGACGTGCCGGAAGGTGTTCTCCAGCAACTTCGCCAATTCGGCCTCGCGCGGAGAGGCGACCGGGATCGTGGTGTCCACGATCGTGTCGTAGAACGCCTGAACGGATGCCAGTGAGGCGCCGTCCACACCCGAAACGATCTTCGGAGTGTTGACCAGCGTCCAGGTGGCGTTGCCCGGGTCGATGCGCTCGGGGCTGAACCCAAGATGAAAGTCACTGCCCGCCATCAGGCCGGAGCCGTCCTCGAGGATGGGCGCGACCAGCTCCTGGGTGGTCCCCGGGTAGGTGGTCGACTCCACGATGACGGTCGCACCAGTCCGCAGGTAGCGCGCGAGTGTCTGTGCGGATTCCTCGATGTAGCGCAGGTCGGGCACGCCTTCGCGAAGCGGTGTCGGGACGGCGATGATCGCGACGTCGAAGTCCTCGCACGCGCCGGCGTCTGACGACGGGTGGAAGGCACCCGACGCCAGGATGGCGCTGAGGACTTCATCCGTGATGTCCTCGATATACGAGTCCGCGGTCAGCAGCCTCTTCATGCGATTCTCGTCGATGTCATACGCCACGACGTGATGACCGACCTGCGCGGCTCGGACCGCGAGTGGCAGCCCGACGTAGCCCTGCCCGACAACCACGACTTTCATCAGTGACCTCCCCGGTACCGCCGGACACCGTGACGGTTGCCGACCGTGAGCAATGAGACAACCCGCTTCGCGTCCAGACGCCACGTCGTGTCCCCTTCGTGCACCAAAGTCCTGGGTATGGCGTGGCGACCGATCTCGGGGCCCGCCTTCACCGCACAGGCGTAGTCGTACCCCGCGGCCCGAGCAGCCTCCACGACACGCGCATCCAGATAGCCGTAGGGATAACAGAATCCCTGCACCGGACGAGAGAGCAACTCCTGCAGGATCTCTCGACTGCGTGCCACTTCCGACGTCAGCAATGCGTCGTCCGCCTTGAGCAGGGAGATGTGCTTGAGTCCGTGCGACCCGATCTCCATTCCGGCCTCGGCGATCTGCTTCACCTCGTCAGCGGTCAACAGCGGCTTGTTCGGTCCGGGACGGCTCCACTCGTTCTCCCCGCCGAGGCGGCCTGCCAAGACGAAAACCGTTGCGGTGTAACCGTATCGCTGCAACATCGGCAGCGCGTTGGGGATGAAGTCCTGGTAGCCGTCGTCGAATGTCAGCCCGACCAACCCACGTGCCCGGCCCTCGCCGGTGGCGCGGAGGAGCTCCTGCATCGAGACGCCCCGCAGCCCCCGCCTGCGTAGCCAGCGCATCTGACTCTCGAACCGCTGCGGAGTCATGGTCACTTCGTAGGGGTCTTCGTCATAGGGTGCGATCGAGTGATACATCCACACCAGCGGGACGGCGGCCAACTCGCGAGACCTGGAGGCCCTTTCGGGGATCGAAGCGGTCATGCTCGGTTTTCCTGTTTGTCGTAGGGCTGCCCCAGCTGAAATCCACTGACGGGTACGGACGTTCGCGGAGGATTGGTGACGGTTGCGTTGTGCCCCAGGGCCCGAAGGTAGACCTCGTCGAGCTGAGGTATCACCTGGGAGAGTGTGAAGCGAGCGGCTTTGGAAGGGCCCGCCGCCCCCAGCCGCGATCGCAGTGGCTCATCTTCGACGATGCGCCGGATGGCGCCGGCCAGGGCCGCCGGGTCTCCCGGCGGTACGTGAAGCCCATCCACCCCGTCCGTGACGATGTCCAGCAGACCGCCCAGCGCTGAGACCACGCACGGCGTCCCCGCCGCAAGGCATTCCACAGCCACACGACCGAATCCCTCGGGAACCACGCTCGGTACGACACCGACGACGGCATGCCGCCAGGCAGCGATCACATCCGGCATCGCGACGTTGGTCGCCACGATCACCCCCGGCCGGTCTTCAATCTGGAAATCGTCACGGGGTAGGCCCGCGAGGACCAATGGGATGTCGAGACCACCCGCACGAAGGCGTTCGTGGGCATCGAGCAGGACGTCTACGCCCTTGTGAACACCGAGCGCACCCGCGTAGAAGATGTACTGCCCGCCGGCCGGGACGAATTCGGGACGCCGCGCAGTCCCCTCGGCGTTGACAAGCGCGATCAGCTGATCGTCGATGAACGTGGGAATCACCGTCAGCGGCCCGCTGTCCGCCGGGCGCGGCGCCGAACCGCGGGCGGCGAGCGCAGACGACGTAGCCGTCCATTGGGCCACGCCCCGGTGTCGTCGGGATCCCAATTGATGCAGGCCGGCGGCCAGGGGAACTCCCTTGAGGCCGTACTGCGAGCGGGCACAGCCAATGCACTTGCGCAGGCCCGGTTCCGAACACAGACTCTCGCCTCGGTAGAGCATCACCTTGGTGGCGCAGACCTGACTGTGATCATGTGCGCTCGCCACCACCGGGATACCCATGCGGCGGGCGGTGCCGAGCACGCTGTAGAGGATCCAGCCGCGGACGTTGATGACGTCCGGCCGGAATCGCCGGACAAGCCGGGCGAAAGCATGAGCGAACACGGGATCCGGAACGGGTGGGAAGAACCGATGGGTGGTCGACTCGTAGGCGCCCGGGAGATGCGCCATCGCCATCGGCAGCCGGTGCACTTCCACTCCGTCCATGTCTTCGCGGGCCGGCGCATCCGGATGCTCGGCCGTCACCACCGCTACCGAACGGCCGTGCCGCACCTGCTCGCGAGCCAGCGCGTGGATTGACAGCTCCAGGCCCCCGACGTTGGGGAGGAAACTGTCGGTCGCGTGCAGGATGCGCAATCCGTGAAGCCGGTCATCTGTCATGACAACCCTGCTCCCCCACCGATAAGAGGACTGGGCGTCGGGACCGGCACTGCAACCGGCTCGACCGGCGGTGGTTCGAAGAGGAAGCGACGTGTGCCCACCGCGACGAACGCCGCCGCGGTGATCGTCTGCGCGGCAACCGCAGCCAGGGCAGCGCCTATGACACCCATATGCAGCATGAGGAACCAGGCCCCGCAGATCATCATGATCGCCTGGGTCACGGTCAAGACGGTGATGATGCGCAGTCGACCCTGGACTCGCAGGATCGAAAGGGAAATGTTGATCACCGCGTCCGGGAACGCCGTCAACAGCAGCACGATGAGCAGCGTGCTGCAGTTGGTGTATTCGCTGCCGAAGAAGCCGAGCACCTCCTTGGCGAACACGCAGGTGCCGGCGACGGGCACGACCAGCAGAAGCCCGATCAGGAGCATCGCGCGTCGTGCCTGAGCCTGAAGCCGTCCGGGATCGTCGGCGCAGTCGGCCAACAGAGCGTTGGACACGGCGGCGGAAACAGCGAGGAACACGCTCGCGATCATCACCGTGACGGCGTAATAGCCGAGTTGCGTGGCGGGGAATATCGCGGCGGCCAGAATCGGCATGATGAACGCCGGTGACCGGACCGCGAGAACGGCGACGTGGTCCCAGCCGACTGTCCGGCCGATGCGTTTCAACCACTCCATACGTGGCCGGAACCGGAAATCCGGGTTGGCACGGCGCAGCAACAGGAAGGCAATGGTGTTGGAGGTCAGCAGCGATGCCACGTAGATGACGAGCATCGTGTGCGTTGCGCCGCTGTCGATGGTTGCCGCGAGGGCTCCGAGAGAAATTATCGACGCGATGGTGGCAAGCCGCAGCAGTGCTCCTGCACTGCTGGCGTACAGCGAGAACTCAGCCCGGCGCAGGCCCAGTAATGACGAATTGATCACCATGCCCATCGCCATACCGACGGAACCCAGGGCCAGCAGAATGACCACCCAGCCGGTACCGACGGTGGTGTGGACCCGGGTGGGCAGAAAGAAAGCTCCCACGGCGCCGACCGTTCCGGAAGCGACCGCGGTGACGACGAACGCCGTGCTACAAAGCCCACTGCGATCCTCCGGACTGGCACCCGGCAGTAGTCGGGTGAGGAAAGGCAGGAACCCGGCGACACAGACGATCGCGACCAAAGACATCCCTGATATCACCGTGTTCGCGATGCCGATGGCGGCCGGAGATACGTTGCGTGCGCACAGCGTCCAGAACACGAAGCCGAGGACCGACGTGACGTTGGTGAGGGCCAGGAGGGCGAAGCTGTTCCCCACCATTCCGCGAGTCTTCTGTGGGTGCGTCGTGCTCATCGGGCGCACCAACCGTCCGGGACGAAAGCCTGCACCTGCAAGCCTGACGCCTGGTCACGCACGGTGAGCTTCGCTGCCTGGATCGATGTGCACAGCATCGGCCGGGCATCGGGCGCCAACACGACGTCCAGCGTCGCCTGGGTCGCCGAGGTCTCCGATGCTTCGATCCGGGTGGAGGCGGGCACCTGACGCCCGGTGTCATCGGCGACGGTGAAGGCGGCATGGTCGAACAGACGGGCACCCTCCGGGCCGATGGCGTTCAGCGCGAAGGCCAGGTCTGTCCCGGACTGCGCAGTGACCTGCTCCGCGCTGATCACCGACGGCATCTGCTGCGCCGGGGACCACAGGGCGCTTGTGAGCCGGATCGCGCCGAGGGTGGCAGCCACAACGGCGATCGCCACCACGATCTGGACGAGTTGGCGCTTGGTCCTGACCGCGGGCAGCTTGGGCTTGCTCACCGTCCCGAGGGTCACCAGCAGTGCGCCGCAGAGCACGATCAACCAGTCCAGCCGCCGGATGTGCTCGTAGTTCATGTCGAACGTCCAGACCCGCATCGACACCCAGATCGCGGTTTGCGCACCCATGGCGCCGACGATGGCCGGAAGGAGAACACGCCCCCATGGCCGGGACGGCCACCGCGACAGGCCGAGCGCGACACCGATCAGGACGGCGGTGGTGGCTGACACGGTCGCGATGAGCAGGCCGCCGGTGGTGACCTTGGCTCCCTCTGCCGACCGGTGGATGACAGGGCCGAGGAGCGCATACCAGACCAGCGTCGTTGCAATGCGAGTTCCCAGCCATGCCGGCTGACCTGCCCCGGTGCGTGCGACGAGCGCCGACAACCACAAACCGGGAACCAGCGAGAGCCCGGTGACACCGCACAGCAGTGCCGCCCAACCGACGGGATCGGCAGGCATCACGAACAGTAAGCGGTGTTCCGGTTGAATCCAATGTGCTGTCAGCAGGCATCCGATGCCGAACACCGACCACGCGAGCAGTCGCAATCTGTCTCGCGACCCTGGCGTCACGCGGCGTCGTGGCTCCGCAACCCGCCGGCGATGTCGCGCGCGCCGCTGCGGCCGGCTCTCCATGGCCGGTTCGTTCAGTCGCTCGTCCGGTGGCTGTTCTGCGAACGGGCCCGCCGCCCCGTCGTCCGTCCGATACGTGACGCTCATACGGTCGGCCTCTCGCAACCGAGTGCTTCCGTGCGGCGCAGGGCATCGCGGTCGACCTCGTACACCGTCAACGTCCCGGCCGCGAACACACCCGTCAGCCACGGTAGGCAGTTGAAGCGGTCGAGGGCCGCTTGTGACACAAGCGAATTGGTCCCGCGCCCCGGCTCATCCTTGACGAACCAGGTACCGCTTTTCGGGCGAATGGTCGCCATCCGGGAGTCGACCACGAAGTAGCCGATCTTGGAATCCCAGATCATCTTGAGCACCTCGGGGCGCAACGGGCCGGGGGTCATGTAGATGTCCCAGACCGGGAACGCCTTGCTGGGCCGCAAAGCGGAGACTCGTCCAAGTGAACCGGCAAGGGTCGACACATACCGGTCGGCCATCACCGGGGTGTCGGCCGGTACGTGTGCTGCGAACCAATCGGCCACCGCCCGGCCCTCGTTCGTCGCCGCCCGGGCGTCGTCGCCCGCGCTCGAGCTACCCGGGAATCGGTGCGACACAGTGACTCCCAGCGCTGCGCCACCGAAGACCATGACGACGTAGACGGCGACAGCGACGCCGACCCGGAAAGTGGGCTGGGCGAATGTGAGCGCCGCCCGTGACCACCTCGCGGCGAGCAGGCCGGGGGTCCGCGGGCCGAACGACCACGCGAAGCCGCACAGCACCGCGATGCCGATGAAGCTGAACCCCCAGGATCGGTGCGCTCCCTCGGCACCGCCCGAGGTCAGCAACATCGGCATGCTCGCGAAGAACATCGCCCCGACCACTGCGAACGCCCATGGCGTGGAGCCGACCCGGCGCCGGTTGCGCCACAGAACCGCGAGAGCCCACAGGAACAGCGCCAACGTCACGAAGGGGAACAGGTAACCACTGACGATCTCGTACATCGGGTTCTGGGCATTGGCGAACAGCGACCGCTGACCGCTCGTGGACTTGCTGACGCCTTCGAGGATCCGTTGCAACTGCGCGTAACCCTCGCTCAGGGCAGGACCGAGGTAGTTGATCAGCCAGTCGTACTTTCCGGCCCACCAGAAGGCGATCGACGCGATCAGAGAGGACCAGATCAAGACCAGCGGCCAGATCCGCTCCCGGCGGACGTCGAGGCTTCCGGACGCCGCCATGGGAAACCAGGGCACCAACCTGGCGCCGATCAGGACCGCCAGGATCAGAACGAGCATGATCGTGCTGAGATGGTGCGTCATCGGCAACACCGCCACGACCAGAATGGCGGCCCCGATCGCTCTGACGGGCAGATGTTGCGTCCCGCGGCCGGCCGCCACGGCGGCTGCCAGACACCAGACGAGCAGCGGCGAGGCCAGGCTCTCGTACGAGAACGCGACGTTGAAGTACATCCAGGACGGGTTCAGCGAATAGATGACCGCGCCGACGGCCGCGCCTGCGGCAGGGACGTTGACCATCCGGACGAGCTGGTAGATGCCCAGCAGGGACAGGACGTGCGCCAGCACGACAACCGACATGGCGGCGACCCAGAGTGGGATTTCGCCGAGGTGCGCGAACGCGCTCGCGGCTTGGTGAAGACCGAAGAACTCCTTGGTGATCGGCAGCAGCTTCAGGGTGTGGCCGACGTCGCCGTTGAGGTAGGTCTCCATCGCCTGCCGCAGGTGGATGTACTCGTCGGAACCCACGGGCACGAAGTGCACCACCCTCGGCAGCATGCTGAACAAGCCAATGCCGATGAGGGCGAGGGCCCGGGTCGCGCCGGCAGTGGCCCGTGCGCAGGCCAGCCAGATGAGTGACAGCATGCCGCCCAGGAACCCGGCCCAGAAGAGTGCGAACATCAACGCGTCCGGTTGCTCCAGGCCGGCCGCATGATGGTGAGAGAGCACGATCAGGACGGCCCCGATCGGGGGCATCACCACGGCCAGGATCACGCGCAGGAGCGCCGTCCGGTCAGACGGCGGCCTGCGGGCAGCGTCGGAGGTGGTCGGGCTGTCGTCGGAGCCGTGGACCTCGTCGTCCAAGGCGAGAGTCACGGCCTGCGCACCATGTCGCTTGCCTCCGTGAGGATCTCGAGCAGCTGACCGACCATCTGGGCGCTGCTCGGCAACATGCATCGCCGCGCGCGTTCGGAGCGCGAACTCCTGGACGGGAGCAGGTCGGCGATGGCGCCGGCAAATCGCGCGGCGGTCTCGTCGTCCGCGTCGGTGATATTGCACAACCGGGTGGCAGCACCGGAGCCCGCGCGGCGGACGAGTTCGCGGTGGGCCGGGATGTCGGCGGCCACGACGGGCAGCCCGGCGACGAGGGCCTGCGCCATCCCGATGCCGTAGGCCTCCTGCTGGCTCGCGGACGCATACATCGACGCCGACGCCCACCAGCGCGCCAGCGTCTCGTCGTCCACTGAACCGGTGAACGTCACGACGCTGCTGACGCCGAGATCGACAGCGAGCTGGCGGTACGCGCCCAGGCCAGATCCCTCGCCGACCACGACGAGATGAGCCGGAACGTTGCGTGGGCTCAGCTGGGCGATCGCGCGAATGAGAAGATCGGTCCGCTTGTAGGGCTCCTGGCGTGCGACGGTCAGCACGACGTTCGCGGTGCCGGGAAATGGCTGCCGGGCGCGAATCGGATCCGGCACCGCGGTCGGTACCACGGTGAGCTTCCGGTCCGGCAGCTCCTGGGCGAAGTCCCGCAGGAGCAGGCTCGCCTCAGCGTCGGTGACCGCTACGACGCGTTTCGACGCCGCCATGAGTCGCCGGCCGACGGGACGATAGATCGAATGCAACGCTTGACGTAGCGGGGTGTGGCCGACGCCGTGGTAGTGCGGCGTGAAAACAACGGGCGTGGCGGTCCGTTCAGCGACCAGCCAAGCCAACGGCGTGTGGTAGCTGTGCACCCAGACGACGTCGAATCGTCCGGTTTGGGCCGCCGCGCGCACGGCCGGCAGCGACGGCACGTCCAGAACGCCGCCGATCGGCAGCTGGTGGCGTTCCACCATGTAGCCGTCAACGGCCTCCATGCGTGGCAGATCCGAGGACCGCGGGACCTGGGTGATTACTGTGACGTCTGCGCCCTCTGCCGCCAGGGCAGCTGCGGCCGAGCCCACATACGTCTCCACTCCACCGTGGAACGGCGCAAATCTGGCTGCGACCAACCCAACCCGCAACACGGAGGTCGTCATACGACCTCGCCCGTGAGACGGTTCGCGCCCGTTCGGACACCGTCGGTATGCCCGACGCGCGCGCGACTCCGGTAGACGAACCGTGGGCGTGCCCTTCGGAGGAGCATGGCGGCAACCGCCCCCCGTTCGGCCGGCAACGATGTGAACAATGCAGTGGGGTAACCGACCCCCGAAAGAACACGGTCTCGGGGACCGCCGATGAGCGCCACAAGCGCAGCTGGGGATCGGACTCCCCCGGTATCGCCTCCGGTCACACAATGCTCCGAGTGCGGTCGCCTGCGTGAACCTGCTTGCGTACCGACTGCACGACGTGACCGCTCAGTCCAGAACGATGGTTTCGAAGCACGGTGCGCAGAACGCGGATGCCATCGCGGATCGAATGAAGATTGGATTTGCCGGCACGTCGCGGGAGTTCAAGGCTCGGCACCTCTGCGATACGCAGTCCCGCCTGCATCGACCGCACCACCATCTCGGCCTCGATCTCGAAGCCGGTGGCCGAAAGCGCAAGAAGCTCAAGATAGCTGCGGTGAAACGCGCAGAACCCGTAGCACAGATCCGTGAGGTCCGTGCGATAGAGGGAGTTGAAAACACCGAGCAAGAATCGGTTGCCGAGGCGCCGGAAGGCGGTGATGTCCAATGACCCACCACCCGGGATGAATCGAGATCCCTTGACAAAGTCGAATCCGTTGGCAAGAAAATGCAGGTAGTGCGTGATCTCGGCAGGCGCCATGCTGCCGTCCGCGTCCATCATCACAATGACGTCGCCCGATGCGGCCAAAAAGCCTGTCCGGAGCGCGCTGCCTTTACCCGTGCCCTCCTGGGGCACGATCTTGATGTCTGGACGGCAACTACGGGCGGTGATCAGGGTTGCGTCTGTGGAGTTCCCATCGACGAGGATCACCTCGCTGATGTCGTCGCCGATCTGCTCGAGCACCCAGGCGATGTTGCGCGCTTCGTTCTTCACCGGAATCACCAAGCTGACGGTGAGAGCGGGGGGCAGCGATCGCCCCTTCGGTCGCGCGTCACCGATGTGAGCCGAAGGATCTGCAACGTGGATAGCCCGGCTTGCTATGCGCGCAACCGGCGGCGCCTGGCCGTATCCGTTAGTCAAATGTTGCTCTGCCACACCCCACCCCCCGGTATTGGCCTGCGATTTCAGTGAAGACCAATTGATTAGCTATTTTTGGCTTTGCTCGCCAATTAGCTGTGCGTGAAAACCGACGCTAGCACCAACATATACGCCCGGCAACACTGCTAGATGCGCTTTTTTAGCTAACCGCCGACAATTAGTTGCGGATGCAAAAGTTTGCTTGATGAAAATTAGCTGTGAACTATCCAGCGATTTCCGGCAGGCGCTATCCGGGGGCGCCTTACGCTCCGGCCTGTTACAAGTTCGTGACCTGCGTGTTCGAGCCGGCCGCTCATGATCTGCGCCATAAGGCGAAGTCTCATGCCGCGCCTCGCTTATGCCACCACCCCGTTCACGCCACCGCTGACGCTCACGACCAATTCGGGCGGCGAAGCTCTGTCGACAAAGTTGCTCGTAGCCGTTTTCGCCTCTGTCGCTCACCAGGTGACAGCATCACGAGCCACTCGCTGCCGCATCGCTGGAATACCGTGTCGGCGTGACCTCGCGCCGGTCGCGTCGGGTGGATACCTCATCAAAGGATGAATCGCCGCCAGGGCGCTACTACCAACGCCTCCTCACGCATGCCGCGGCGGGCGAGGTGCACACTCTGACGGCGCCATACGTGGCTACCTAACTGAAGCTATTGTCGTGCAGCATTTTTCAGACATGTTTGGCGGCAGGAGGAGGAGCAGTAGCTGGGGGCGTTCGTACAGCCCAAGGTCGCCGGCCGTCGCGCACTCGGCGCTGTCGCGGACACCCCCGACGCCGAGTACGCCGGGCACAGGTAGCTACTCCTCGCCGAGCGTGCCTACGGCTACGCGATCAGGGACGCCGCCGGCTCACTCCGCCCGCCGATCTGACCGAGCAGGCGCGGCGGGCTACCACACGCTGACGGTCATCGTACCTGAAGCGCTTTTTCCGCCATTGTCCGTGACGGTTACGGCGATCGTCCGAGTGGTCCATCCGCCCTGGTTCGCCCAGAACGTCACCGCCCGCAGCGCCTGCTCGTACTGCTCCACCGTCGCCGTCCCGGACAGCGTCAGCATCTTGGAACCGGAATCCCACGAAGCCGTCACTGGATTACCGGAAGGTTGCACGTATCCGAGGGTGTCGTTCGACTGCACGGAGTGAGTGACCCTCAGCGTGGCGCCGGACAGGAATCCGAGGTCGTCGCTGATGGAAAGCGTGGCAACAGGATTCATCGGCGGATCGTTGCGGTCGTACGACCTGCCACCTGTGATCCACAAACCGGGCGCCGAATTCTCACGCACGGTCGCAACGGCCGCGCCGTTCAGCAGGCCCGAACTGCTGACCCCGGTGTCGTCAGATACCGACACGGATAGCCCACGAACAAACACGATTCCGCCCGTGGCAGAGAAGGTGACAGCCTGTAGCGCCGCCTCGTATTGGGCCTTGGTGCCGATTCCCGTCAGCGTGAGCGTCTTGCTGCCGGCATCCCAAGTTGCAGTGATCGGGTTACCTGACGGCTGAACATATCCCAGCACATCACCGGATTGACCGAGGGTCTCGATCGTCACCCTCGCCGACGAAAACCTGTCGGAGTCTGCATCGGTGATTGTCGCGGACGACAGTAGCCTTACGGGCGCAGTGCCGATGGTGTGGGTGGGCGAACCCGCCGTCACAACCGAGGGAGGCAACGAGTACCGGACGTTGGCTGTCGCCGCCCCCGGCAGTGCACTGTCCACGTCGGTGTCGTCTGTCACCGTCACCAAGATGCCGCGCACCAGGCCCGCTCCCCCCGTCGCGGAGAACGTGACGGCCTCGAGGGCCTGTTCGTACTGGGCCTTCGACGCGACTCCGGACAGCGTCAGCGTCCGAGTCGTGGCGTTCCACGTGGCGCTGATCGGATTGCCCGATGGTGCAACGTATCCCAGTAGGTCACCGGATTGCCCCAGTGTGGTGATCCTGACGGTCGCTCTCGACATACGGTCTGAATCCGCATCGGCGACGCTGACAGACGACAGCAGCTTCACCGGCGCACCGCCGATGGTGAAGGTCGGGGCTCCGATGGTTGTCACCGACGGAGGCAGCCCCACCACCGTGACGACCGCAGAGGCCGGCAACACGCTCCTGACGGTGGTTTCGTCGATGACGTGGATCTGAATTCCGCGGGTCACGCCACCTTGATCCGTCGTGAAGGTGACGGACTTGATGGCTTCCTCGTACTGCGCCTTTGTCGCCACACCCGTCAGCGACAGCGTGCGCGCAGCCGCATCCCAGGTACCGGTGATCGATACGCCGTTAGCGGCAACGTAACTGAGAACGTCGCCGTTCTGGTAGGCGGTGCCGATCGTGATGGTGGCACCCGACAGACTGTCCGAATCAAGGTCAGTGATCGTCGCCGACGACACCACCTTCACCGGAGAACCACCCAACCGGAAAATCGGAGCACCCAACACCGCCACCGACGGCGGCAAACCGACCACAGACACCGTCGCCAAACCCGCCACCACACTGCGCACCTGAACATCGTCAGTCACATGAACCGCCAGGCCGCGAGTAACACCACCCTCAGTCGTGGAGAACGTAACCGCCTTGATCGCCGCCTCGTACTCGGCAATCGACGCCACACCCGACAACGTCAACGTCCGGGTCGCCGCATCCCAGCTCCCAGTGATCGGACTGCCCGCAACCGCGCTGTAGGCCAACACATCACCGGACTTGAAAGCGGTAGCAATCGCGATGGTGGCACCCGACAGACTGTCCGAATCAAGGTCAGTGATCGTCGCCGACGACACCACCTTCACCGGAGAACCACCCAACCGGAATATCGGAGCACCCAACACAGCCACCGACGGCGGCAAACCGACCACCGACACCGTCGCCAAACCCTGTGCGAGGCTCTCCTTGTCGGTGTCATCAACCACCGACACCGAGATCGCTCGAGACACCCCACCCTCGGATGCAGTGAACGTCACCGCGTTGATCGCGGCCTCGTACTCGGCGATCGAGGCCACCCCCGAAAGCGTGAGCGTCCGGGTAACTGCGTCCCACGATGCGGTGATCGGGCTGCCCTCGGCACCAACATAACTAAGCACGTCCCCGGACTTGTAGCCCAGCGAACCAATCGTCAGCATCGCTTTCGACAGACGCTCCGAGTCCGCGTCGGTGATCGTCACGGAGGAGACGACCTTCACCGGAGTCCCGCCCAACCGGAAGACCGGGGCACCCAGAACCGCGACTGCCGGCGGCAGACCAATAACGGTGACCACCGCAGCACCCGGAACCAGCGACTCCTTCTCAGTGTCATCAACCACCGAGACGCTGATCGCCCGAGACACCCCG